>CAXIAS010000048.1:0-21241 GCA_964022195.1 uncultured Roseobacteraceae bacterium | reverse complement strand
TACGACCCTCTGTTCCCAAAACAGATGCGCTACCAGGCTGCGCTACGCCCCGACTAAGCGCTTCTCTAATACCAGTTCGCTGATTTGAAAACCCCAATTGTCGACTTTATTCGCATCTGCGTCCGACATTTTCAAAGATCGCTGGATGTTCCAATGTATCGCCCTCTTTGATCCCCAAACGGGACGCAAGACCGCCGTTTATCTCAAGAACGAATTGCACGTTCTCGCCTCCGTTGATGACGGTTTCATCCAGCGGTATCGCGTCGGGGTGAATACGAAGAATCGTGCCGTCCGAACCCGCAAACAACATATCCAGCGGGATCAGGGTGTTTCGCATCCAAAAGCTGACAGGTTTCGGTGCCTCATAGACAAACAGCATCCCCGACAGAGTCGGCAATGTCTCGACATGCATCAGCCCCTTGGCCCGCGTCGCGGTGGTGTCGGCGACTTGCACGGAAAACGTGGCACGGCCAAAGTCACCAGAGATCGTAGCGCGATCAGGATTGCAGGCAAACGCCGCACCTGATGAGGCGGCGACGATTGCCCACCCCATTATAGCTAGTCGGAATTTGTGACCGATTCCCATGCGACGATCTCCACAGCCATATGCCCCCGTTCGCCGTCGATCAGACGCAAACCGATGGCTTCGCCTGACATTAGGTCCGACATTCCGCCACGGCGCAAGATCTCGATGTGCAAGAACACGTCAGCGGTGTCGTTAAAAACGTTTGCGAACCCGAACCCCTTCGCCTTGTCGAACCATTTCACGCGGGCAGGCAGAATCGGGCGGGCCGCGATTTGTTCGGCTGTGAACTCCCCCATATCACGCAAGGGCGGGGTGTCCCCCTGTTCGGGCGGCTCAATAGAAATGATTTCTGTGGCCTGCAACCCACGGTCGGATTGCTGGACCATCAATGCAACAACTGCCCCGTCCGCAATCGTGCTTTGCCCAAAATTCCTAAGGACATTTGCATGAAGCAAAATATCTGGGCCACCTTCGTTGGAAACTACAAAACCAAAACCGCGTACTGGATCAAACCACTTAACCTCGCCGGTCAATTTAGACGCCGGCAAGTCTTCGGGCTGGTCATTCATATTCACATCCTAAATCAGGCCATTGCGCATCTGACCCTTGTTATTATTTCACGCTTCGCAATTTCCATCAAAAGATGGATAAAATATCAAGGGGATAGATTTCACGAAGCGCAAATTTAGGGGTGTAATCGTTCGATTTTCCACGGGTCACCCAGCCCAGAGCGCGAGAAGCGAAACCGATCATGCAATCTAAAGTCGCCATCGGCCCAGAATTCGATCTCGACCGGCTCAATCCGGTAGCCGCCCCAGAATGGCGGCCGCGCGGGATTCGCACCGTGTTTGGCTGTGACCTTGGCCACCTCGGCCACGAGGGCCGCGCGCGACGACAGGGGGCGCGATTGCGCCGACGCCCATGCGCCTAACCTACTCTTGAGGGATCGGGACGCGTAGTAGTCATCCGCTTTTGGGCCGTCCTCTTTGACCACTATGCCGCGCACCCGAATTTGCCGCCGCAAGGATTTCCAATGCATGACAAAGCCTGCCTTGCCAGCATGATCCAGCTCTTGGGCCTTTTCACTCTCGTAATTGGTGTAAAAAACAAAAGCTTCCGGTTCTATTTCTTTTAGCAATACCATCCGCACATTGGGCAACCCGTCGCTATCGACGGTCGACAGCGCGATCGCATTGGGGTCATTGGGTTCGCTGGCGGTTGCCTCTTCTAACCACCGTTGCGCGATCTTGAATGGATCATCGCCCGCAAACAGGCCTTTTCTATCGCTCATAATCTGTCCTTTCGCGTTTTGATGGTCACGCTCATATCTTGCCGCTGCGCTGTCAATCGCCTACACCATCCCAAACGACAACATTCAAGAGGTAAGTCAAATGGCATCCGATCTTATGCATGGAAAGCGTGGCCTGATCATGGGGCTTGCAAACGACAAGTCAATTGCATGGGGAATCGCCAAGTCGTGCGCCGATGCCGGCGCCGAGCTTGCCTTTTCCTATCAAGGTGACGCGCTCAAGAAACGGGTTGACCCGCTTGCGGCGTCTTTGGGGTCTGACATCGTCTTGCCTTGTGATGTGTCCGACATGGATAGCGTCGACGCGCTTTTTGCCGAGTTGGAAAAGAAGTGGGGCAAACTGGATTTTATCGTGCATGCCATCGGGTTTTCCGACAAGGGCGAACTGCGGGGCCGCTATGTCGACACCAGCCGCGAAAATTTCCTGACGTCTATGGATATTTCGGTCTATTCGTTTACGGCCGTTGTGAACCGTGCTGAAAAGATGATGAACGAAGGCGGTTCTTGCTTAACGCTCACTTATTACGGTGCCGAACGAGTGATGCCGCACTATAACGTTATGGGCCTGTGCAAAGCCGCGCTAGAGGCGTCGGTTCGGTATCTGGCCGAAGATTTGGGCAAAGACGGTATTCGCGTCAACGCGATCTCGGCGGGTCCAATCAAGACACTTGCCGCCTCTGGCATCGGCGATTTCCGCTACATCCTGAAATGGAACGAGCTGAACTCACCTTTGCGCCGCACCGTCACAATCGAAGACGTCGGCAAATCCGCACTCTATCTGCTGTCTGATCTCGGGTCGGGCACAACCGGAGAAGTTCTGCACGTCGACAGCGGCTACCACGTTGTGGGCATGAAGGCCGTGGACGCACCCGATATCTCAACTGTCTAATAGCTGGCGGCTCATTGCCTAGGTGATGGGCCGCATTTTCATGACCCCAAAGGGGTCCTCTACGCACCGCCCTAAGGACTTCACCTATGACCGATCGCTTGCCCCACGAAAAAGGGTTCCACATCAGCTGGGATCAAATTCACCGCGACAGCCGTGCGCTTGCGTGGCGTCTGGATGGCAAAGGGCCTGACGATGGCGCATGGAAGGCCGTCGTAGCAATCACGCGTGGTGGCATGGCGCCTGCGATGATCGTCGCGCGCGAACTCGACATCCGGACTGTCGATACAATTTCGGTCATGTCCTACTATTCCGGCGGAGGGGCTGCGGATCAGCGGCGCGAAGCCAAGGTTCTAAAGGCACCGGATTCGGAGATCATGGGCGACGGCACCGGTATCTTGATTGTTGATGATCTGGTCGACAGCGGCAAAACACTGGAGCTGGTCCGGGAACTATATCCAAACGCCCATTTTGCCACAGTCTATGCCAAGCCCGAGGGCGAGCCTCAGGTGGATACATTCATCACCGGCGTTAGCCAGGACACTTGGATATTCTTCCCTTGGGACATGGCCCTGCAATACGTTGAGCCCTACCGCGGCAAAGACTAAGACTTGGCCCCGATAGATGCGGGGCCAATTACCAGCGAGGCACGCGTGACCTTTCCCAGAACCAATACGACCTTTACCCCGCCCGTGATGGAATCCCGCCGCTGGCTGGACGGCGTTGAATACGCGCCAGACAGGCCGTTGATCAATGTCTCGCAGGCTGCACCTGTGGATCCGCCCCCGTTGGCCATGCGTCAGGCGATGGCAGATACCGTCCTGAACCTTGCAGATGTGCATTTATACGGGCCTGTCTTGGGGTTGCCTGCCTTGCGGTCCGAGGTCGCAAGCCAGTGGTCGCGCGCCTATGGTGGTGAAATTTCTGACAGTAATGTCGCGATCACATCGGGATGCAATCAGGCTTTTGCCGCCAGTATCGCCGCCCTATGCACCGATGGCGACGAAGTTATCATTCCGGTGCCGTATTACTTTAACCACCGGATGTGGCTGGATATGTCCGGCGTCAAGACCGTTGCGTTGAACGCGGGCCCTGACTTGCTGCCCGATCCGGATGCCGCCGCCGCACTGATCACATCAAAAACCCGCGCTATTGCATTGGTTAGCCCCAATAATCCCGGTGGCGTTGAATACCCGTCCGAATTGTTGGTGGCGTTCCGCGATCTGTGTCGGGCCCGCGGAATTGCTTTGATCGTAGATGAAACCTATCGCGACTTTGACAGCCGGACAGGCGCGCCGCATCCGATGTTTGCGGACCCAGACTGGGGCGACACGCTTATCCATCTATATTCGTTTTCCAAGGCCTACCGGCTGACAGGTCACCGTGTCGGAGCCGTGATTGCCAGCCCCGCCCGCCTGTCCGAAATCGAAAAGTTTCTGGACACCGTCACTATTTGCCCCAATCAGCTGGGACAACACGCAGCACTTTGGGGCATGCAAAACTTGGGCGAATGGCTGGCAGGCGAACGCCTCGAAATTCTGGACCGGCGTGCGGCCATCACCGAAGGCTTCCCCGCACTGTCGGACAAGGGATGGTCACTGCTGGGCTGTGGCGCGTATTTTGCCTATGTCCAACATCCGTTCGACATGCCGTCGGATCAATTGGCCCCCCAGCTGGTGCGCGACGCAGGTGTGTTACTGTTGCCGGGCACAATGTTCGTGCCCCCCCAGATCAAGGAAGGCCAGCGGCAATTGCGTATCGCCTTTGCCAACATCGACCGCGGCGGCGTAGGCCAGCTATTTGATCGGCTCGTAAACCTGTGACCGGCCCTTGCACCTGACACCATTGCGCCCTATCCATTTCCGAACGCTTCCCATCGGGGGCAGATCAGTAACCAATAGGGCGATGAAATGGCGAGCAAGGGCAAAAACAGGTATTTCGTTTGGATCATAATGGGTCTGCTGTTTGTGGGCTTGCTCGGGTTCGGAACTGGTGGCTTGAACGGGACAATCCGCAGCATTGGATCGGCGGGAGAAAAGTCGATTTCCGTCACGCAATACCAGCGTGCGATTGGCACCCAGCTCAACACATTGTCAGCCCAGTTCGGCACCCCTGTCAGCTTTGCCCAAGCACAGCAATTCGGGCTGGACCAATCTGTTTTGGCGCAAGTGGTCACCGAGCGCAGCCTGGATAACGAAGCGACCAATCTGGGCCTGTCGGTCGGTGATGACCGCGTCCGCCAAGAAGTTCTTCGCATTCCGGCATTCCGCGGCCTTGACGGGCAGTTCGATCGCGAGGCGTATCGTTTCGCTCTGGACCGGTCCGGTCTCAGCGAGGCCCAGTTCGAAGAGAGTATCCGCGAAGACGCCGCGCGCAGCCTGCTGCAAGGTGCTGTCATTGGAGGTGTCCCTGCCCCGCAAACCTATGCGGACGCACTGTCCCAATACATCGGCGAACGCCGCACTTTGACTTGGGCGCGGGTCGCAGCCGACACGCTGGCCGCCCCCGTCGCCGCGCCTACGGATGCACAACTACAAACGTTTTATGATGCTCATCCAGACAGCTTTACCCAGCCCGAAAGCCGCGCGATCACATATGCATGGCTGACACCGGACATGATCCAAGACACACTTGAAGTCGATCAAGACGCCCTGCGCGCGCTCTATGCCGAGCGTCAGGCCGAATTCATGCAGCCCGAGCGTCGTTTGGTCGAGCGTCTTGTCTATATCGACGAGGCCAGCGCCCAAGAGGCCGCCAAACAGGCCATTGAAATGGACACTGATTTTGATGATCTGGTTGCCGAACGAGGCCTTGACCTGTCCGACGTGGACATGGGCGACGTCAGCATCGACGATCTGGGCGCCGCTGGCAGTGCGGTATTCGCAGCCCAAGCGGGACAGGTTGTCGGGCCGATCAACACATCGCTGGGTCCGGCATTGTTCCGGGTCAATGCGGTCCTTGCAGCCCAAGAGACCAGCTTTGAAGACGCAAAAGCGGACCTGTCCGAAGAACTCGCCGCTGCCCGTGCCCGCCGCGTAATCGACGACAGCCTAGACAAAACCAACGACCTGATCGCTGGTGGCGCCCGCCTAGAGGATCTGGCCGCGCAGACGGAGATGGAACTGGGCAAGATCGATTGGACCGTCGATAGCAGCGATGGCATCGCCGCCTACGACGAATTCCGCGAAGCCGCTGCCGCCATTCAGGACGGTGACTTTCCCAAGTTGATCAATTTGGCCGACGGGGGTGTCATGGCCTTGCGTTTGGACGACGTGACACCGCCAACTGTGCAGCCTCTTGCTGACATTCGTGATGTCGCGGTCGCTGCATACATGGTGCAAGCCACCCAAGACGCCGTTTTGGCGCGGGCACAAGAGATGTCGACTGACATCCTGCCGTTGACCAACCTCGCTGAATTTGGGCTTACGCCGACGACTGAGGCGAACCTGACCCGTCGTAGCTTTGTCGAAGGCACGCCGCCGTCCTTTTTGACCGACGTCTTTGGAATGGCGCTGGGGGATGTGCGGGTGATTGATAACGGAACCGATGCTATCATCGTGCGCCTTGACGGGATTGCACCACCCGACGCTGACGATCCCCAAGCCGGTGCCGAGCGCGAAACAGCGGCAAATGTTGCCACTGCTGGCATTGCACAGGATATCTATGATGCCTATGCCGCAGCCGTGCAGGCCCGCACGAATATCGAGATTAATCAGGCAGCGGTCAACGCTGTGCATGCCCAGCTACAATAACGGACGAGCACATGGCCTTGTTTCCAGAATTTTCCGACTTTAAGCGGGCCTATGATGGCGGCAAGAGTCAGGTTGTATATACGCGCATAACCGCAGATCTGGACACACCTGTGTCGTTGATGCTCAAACTGTCGGGCGCGGGCAAAAATGCCTTTATGCTGGAATCCGTCACTGGCGGCGAAATACGCGGCCGGTATTCCATCATCGGCATGAACCCCGATCTGATTTGGGAATGTCGCGGCACCGGCAGTCGCCTGAACCGCAACGCCCGCTACGACGAGGCGGCGTATCAGGATTGCGATAGTGATCCGTTGACAGCCTTGCGCGCGCTGATTGCCGAAAGCCGGATCGAATTGCCGGACGATTTACCCCCCTCTGCCGCGGGGCTGTTTGGGTTCTTGGGCTATGATATGATCCGCTTGGTCGAACATTTGCCAAATGTGAACCCCGATCCGCTGGGGCTTCCTGATGCGATGATGCTACGCCCGTCGGTCGTTGCCGTGTTGGACGGGGTCAAGGGCGATGTGATCCTTGTGGCCCCCGCTTGGGCCGATAGCGGACTTAGCGCCAAGGCCGCTTATGCCCAAGCCGCCGAACGCGTGATGGACGCGCAACGGTCGCTTGAACGCCCTGTGCAGGCTGAACGCACGCTGGATGATGCCTCGGAAATTGCGCCGCCGAGATCGAATTTTTCTCACGATGGCTATTTGCGTGCGGTGGAAAAGGCCAAGAACTATATTCGTGCCGGCGACATTTTTCAGGTTGTCCCGGCCCAACGCTGGACCCAAGAGTTCCGCGAACCGCCGTTTTCCCTGTATCGGTCCCTGCGCCGCACCAATCCGTCGCCATACATGTTCTATTTCAACTTTGGCGGCTATCAGGTCATCGGCGCCAGCCCCGAAATTCTGGTTCAGGTCAAAGACCAACAGGTCACAATTCGCCCCATCGCAGGCACCCGTCCCCGTGGTGCGACCCCTGATCAGGACAAGGCCAATGAGCTGGACCTGATGGCCGACAAAAAAGAACTGGCCGAGCACCTGATGTTGCTGGACCTCGGGCGCAACGACACGGGAAAAGTATCCAAGATCGGAACCGTCCGCCCCACCGAGCAATTCATCGTAGAACGCTATAGCCATGTGATGCATATCGTTAGCAACGTCGTGGGCGAGCTGGCCGATGACCAAGACGCGCTATCGGCTTTCTTTGCGGGGATGCCCGCAGGCACTGTGTCGGGCGCCCCCAAGGTCCGCGCAATGGAGATCATCGACGAACTGGAACCAGAAAAGCGGGGCGTCTACGGCGGTGGTGTTGGGTATTTCAGCGCCGGCGGAGACATGGATATGTGCATCGCTCTGCGCACGGCGGTGGTGCAGGATCAAAAACTGTATATCCAAGCGGGCGGCGGCGTCGTCTATGACAGCGACCCAGAGGCAGAATACCAAGAGACGGTTCATAAATCGAATGCAATCCGCAAAGCTGCTGGAGATGCTGCGATGTTCCGCAACTCTGGCAACTAGTAGACGGCTCGCCTAGAATAGCTGCGGAGTTGATATTCTCCAAATTTGGAGTATACTGCCTCCATATTGGAGGTGAACCATGCATTTACACGTTTCGCAACCGCACAGCAAATATGCGCCCTCGCCCTTGGTCGACCTGACCGATCCGGTCGTGCGTGACACACTGAGCGCTGGCGCCGCAAAGGCGTTTTTCAATATCATGGCGGCATGGAAAATCCGTGACGCCACGGCGCGCGCCTTGCTCGGAAACCCGTCGAACGGCACCTACTATGCCTTGAAAAAGGGTCAGGGCAAGCCGCTGAGCGAGGACCGCATTCGACGCGTGTCCTATCTGGTTGGTATCTTCAAGGCACTCAACATCCTACATTCCGAAGCTTTGGCGGATGACTGGATCAGCCTGCCGAACACCAACCGGATATTTGGCGGTGGCACCCCGCTAGACTATATGGTGCGCGGCGGGTTGCCCGCCTATGCAACTGTGCGCCAACTATTGGACGCACGTCGGGGCGGCCAGTGACCCTATCACTGGCGCCATTGGACGCACGTGACACGGCCCGCCTGATCCCTAGCCAATATAGCGACGGCGGAGACAGTGTATTGGCCCGTATTGCTGACGACCAATCCCATCTGGACCTGATTTTCGAGTTGGACCACGCAACCAATGACCGGCTAATGGCGCAAAATGACCTTTTGCCAGGAATCGGCCGTGATGAACTGGTTTTCGCAGTGCCATTCCACCGGATCATCAACGCTGCATTCTGCCATGCCAACCCGACGGGCAGCCGGTTTAATGGCCCCGATCGCGGTTGTTGGTATGCGGGCGACTGCGTCGAGACCTCGCTGGCCGAAGTGGTTTTTCACAAATCACTGGCATTGACCGAGATCAACCGCTTTGAGGACGAGGCCAGTTATGACTGTTACCTCGCGGATTTGTCAGGGTCCTATCACCATCTGACCGACAGCGACCTGCCCTATCTGGATCCTGACGATTACCGTGCGGCGCAAACTTTGGCTGAGACACTGCTGGGGCAAGGGGCAACCGGCGTCCGCTATCCGTCCGTGCGGGCGCAGTCTGGTGACTGCTACGCGTGCTTTCGCCCTGCCATGATCGCCAATGTAAGAAAGGCGCAGACCCTAAAACTGGTGTGGTCAGGCCAGCCCGAGCCTAGCGTTTGGGTTACTGATCCCCAGCCCTAAGCGCCGCCGAGGCCGGAGCAAGAGCCACCTGATTGGCGCGGTTCGCAGAGCCCCACAAGATCAAAGCGCTGATCGTGTCAGGCCGGACCCGCCCCAACAAAAACACAACGTCATCCTGACGCGCCCGAAACGCGGCTTGATCCAAAAAGCGCCGGATCACACGTGCGTCCTGCCCTTCGGCGTCCAGATCACGGTAAATCACACCCGCAGGCACACCATTCTGCTCCGCGAGCCTCAGCGCGGTATTTAGCCCGCTGGAAATGGTCAGGAACCCGCGCCCGTCTTGGGCAAGAGCCTCCATCGCGAATTCTGTGATTGAGCGGTTGTTTTGCAGCCCTGCGGTCCCGTCGTCGATCAGCAAAACCGTGTCCGGCAACTTGGCGAAACTCACTTCGAAGGCTTGTTCAACATCCGTAGGGGTTGCGGCCGCTGGTAAAGACGTGCGCACCGCGACCTCGATTCCTGCCGCGCGGTAATCGGCCATTTTGGCAGTTGCATCCGGCAGGTCGGGGTCCAGCACCACCGTCACAGGCACGTTCAGTGATGCCACAGCGCCCACTGCGCTCTCTAACGATCCGTCGTCAATCAAAACAACCGAGATCATCGGCTTGTTTTGAGGGTTCTCAAAGGCCGCCGCGAATTTTTCGATCGCGGGTGCATCTGGATCTACGTCGGGGGTTGGGGCCGGTTCTGGGCTTGCCTCGGGCTGGGTCGGGCGGCGGACCGCAATACCTGTATCCCCACCCGGAAGCGATGGCTTGGCTTCCGGCACGATGCTGACGACAGCGGGCGCCTCGGGCTGGGTGGGCGATGTTTCGGGGGTGGTTGCGTCAATGGTAGCAGGCTTCTGCTGGGTCCCGCTCTCGTCTGCTACAGCTATATCCTCGGCCGGCGTCTCGCTGTCCGTCAACGGTGCAGCAGGCTCTTGATCGGTCGCAGGCGGGGTGTCGGCGTCATCGGCATTTGCGCCACCGGATTCAGTTGGTGCGGCAACCACCACTTCGACCGGATTGGGCAGAGCATCCTGTCCCGCCTCGGACCCAGAACTGTCGTCGGATTTGGTTTCCTCATTTGCGTCCAACGTTTGTGGCAATTGCGCGGGCTCGGTTGAGATTACGACGTCCTGCTCAGCAGATGGAACCTGCGGCGCGATAGATTGCGGGTTTGGGAGCACAGGATCGACAGTCTCCAAATCGACAGATGGCGCAGCACTAACCTCGGGCGCATCGGGTAACGCGTCTGCATCACCAGCCTTTGGTACGGCTGCGGGGGTGGTGTCAGCTATCGGCGCAGTCAAATTGACTGCGGGAATCTGGACCTGAGGGACAGGGGCTGCGACGGCATCGCCAGTGCTGTCGTCTGCCACCGATTGCGGCGTGGAGCTTGCAATTTCTGCGGGGGCGGCTTCGGTCGGGGCATCGATTTGCGGGCTGGCCGGAGGCGACGCGCCCGCCGGAGCCTCGTTCACAACAGACAAGACCGTCAGGGCAGTTCCGCCCACTACCAGACCGCTAAGTCCGCCCGCTAAAAGACCGCGTAACACGTGAAATCACCCCTGCTCTCGCCCAAGTTTGTCTTGTGGTCTTGACGCTGCCTTGCGTGTCGGACCATTCATGCGCAGTATAGTGCGAATGCCGACGAAATCGGTAGCCCAAATCTAACACGAGCGTCCAAACATGCTGCTTTTGATCGATAATTACGACAGTTTCACCTATAACCTTGTGCATTACCTAGGCGAACTGGGGACCGAGGTCATTGTGCGCCGCAATGATGCATTAAACGTGCAGGAAGCGATGGCGATGAACCCGTCCGGCATTTTGCTGTCGCCGGGTCCTTGTGATCCTGCGCAAGCGGGCATTTGCCTGTCGCTGACCCAAGCCGCTGCCGAAACCAAGACCCCCTTGATGGGTGTGTGCCTTGGCCATCAGACGATCGGTGAAGTTTTCGGCGGCAAGGTCGTGCGATGCCATGACATCGTTCATGGTAAAATGGGAACAATGCATCACACAGGCAAAAGCGTTTTTGCCGGATTGCCCAATCCGTTTGAGGCGACGCGATATCATTCGTTGATCGTCGAGCGGGAAACGCTGCCTGATTGTCTGGAAATCACGGCCGAGCTGGACGACGGCACAATTATGGGCCTGCAACACCGCGACCTGCCGATCCACGGCGTTCAATTCCACCCCGAAAGCATTGCGTCCGAACACGGGCATGCGCTGCTTCGGAATTTCACTGATCTGCTAAAGGTGCCCGCATGAGCGACACGATGAAACCCCTTATCTTTGCGGCCTCCGAAGGCCCGCTTAGCCGCACGCAAGCCGAAATGGCATTTGAGGTATTGTTCAACGGCACAGCGACACAAGCGCAGGTCGGCGGCCTGTTGATGGCGATGCGCGCACGCGGCGAATCTGTGGCCGAATATGCGGCCGCGGCCGCGGTGATGCGGGCGAAATGTATTCCCGTAAAAGCCCCCAAAGGCGCGATGGACATCGTTGGCACTGGCGGTGATGGCATGGGCACATTGAATATTTCGACCGCGACGGCCTTTGTGGTGGCCGGTGCGGGCGTGCCTGTGGCGAAACACGGCAACAAGAACCTGTCATCCTTGTCAGGTGCAGCGGACGCACTGACACAAATGGGCGTCAATGTCATGGTCGGACCAGAGGTCGTAGAACAGGCCATCGCCGAGGCTGGGATCGGGTTCATGATGGCACCGATGCACCATCCTGCGATCAAACACGTTATGCCAGCCCGCCAAGACCTTGGGTGCAAAACCATCTTTAACATTCTGGGACCATTAACAAATCCCGCCAGCGTTAAACGACAACTCACCGGTGCATTTGCTGTTGATCTGATTTTTCCTATGGCCGAGAGCTTGCTGGAGCTGGGATCAGAAAAGGCATGGTTGGTGCATGGTGGTGATGGCACCGACGAGCTGGCGATTTCCACCAGCTCGCAGGTTGCGGTTTTGGAAAACGGCAAGATCACAGCAAAAGAAGTCCACCCCGAAGACGCGGGCCTACCGACGCATCGGTTTGCCGAAATTCTGGGCGGCTCGCCCGAGGAAAACGCAAACGCGTTTCGGGCCCTGCTAGAGGGTCAAAAAACTGCCTATCGCGATGCGGTTCTATTCAACGCGGCTGCGGCGTTGATTGTCGCAGACAAAGCAGCTGATCTAAAGCAAGGCGTTGAAATTGCGCGCGAAAGCATCGACAGCGGCGCCGCAAAATCCTGCGTCAAGACACTGGCGCGTATCACGAGTGATGCTTGATACATCGCGGCTAGGGGCTTGGGGCGAGCTTGCGTTTTTTACCGAAACCTTGCCGCAGATCAAAGCCGAATTATCCGCGGATACTCTTCCGCCGCCGGACCGCATTTTTGCCGCGCTAGAGCGGACCCCACCCGACGATGTCAAGGTTATCATTCTGGGGCAGGATCCCTATCACACGTTGGGCAAGGCCGACGGACTGGCGTTTTCGATCCCCGATGGTTTCGACGGAAGACTGGACAGTCTTGGTAACATTTTCAAAGAGTTGCAGGACGACTTGCGTGTAAATCGTTTGCGGACCGACCTGTGCGACTGGGCGGATCAGGGGGTTTTACTGCTGAACACAGCCCTGACGGTCACGCAGGGACAGGCCGGTAGTCACGCAAAACTGGGATGGTCGGATTTAACCCGACAGGTGTTAGATCGCCTGTCCGACAAGCCTCGGGCCGCCATTTTATGGGGCAAACACGCCCAAGGATTTGCTCGCGACTTGCGCGGCGACCACTTTATCGTTCAATCGCCCCATCCGTCGCCGCTCTCTGCTCGGCGCGGGTTTTTCGGCAGCCGCCCATTTTCAAAAGTTAACCAGTGGCTTATTGATCAAGGCCAAGAGCCAATAGATTGGGCGGACACATGACACAAACGATTCTGGACAAGATCAAAGCATACAAGCTGCAAGAGGTCGCCGCGCGCAAAGCGGCTGTCCCCCTGTCAGAGATAGAGGCGCGCGCAGCCGACGCCCCTGCTCCGCGCGGGTTCGCACAAGCCCTGATGGACGCCTCACGCGAAGGCTATGGCCTGATCGCCGAGATCAAAAAGGCCAGCCCATCCAAAGGTCTCATTCGTGCGGACTTTGACCCGCCGGCCCATGCCCGCGCCTATGCCGAAGGTGGTGCAACCTGCCTGTCTGTTCTGACCGACGGCCCCAGCTTTCAAGGCGACGACAGCTATTTGATTGCCGCCCGCGAGGCGGTGTCGTTGCCAGTTTTGCGCAAGGATTTCATGTATGACACCTACCAAGTGTCCGAGGCCCGCGCGATGGGGGCCGATTGCATTTTAATCATCCTCGCCTCTGTCAGCGATAGCCAAGCCGCAGAACTAGAAGACGCGGCCTTTGCCGCAGGTATGGACGTGTTGCTAGAAGTTCATAACGCCCAAGAACTGGAGCGCGCGACGTTGTTGCGCTCACCATTGATGGGGATCAATAACCGCAACCTAAATACCTTCGAGACAACGCTGGATACGACCCGCACCCTGTCGCGGTCGGTGCCAGAAGGCCGCCTGATCGTCTGCGAAAGCGGGCTGGCCACCCCCGCGGATCTGGCAGATATGGCGCAATACGGTGCCCGCACATTCCTGATCGGCGAAAGCCTGATGCGTCAGGATGATGTGACTGCCGCCACACGCAGCTTGCTTGCGAACCCACATTTAGGGGCGCTGTAGTGACTGGAAAGTTATCGCATTTCGACGGTTCCGGTCAGGCGCATATGGTTGATGTGTCGGACAAGGCTGTGACCGAACGGATCGCTGTGGCCCAAGGGTACATCACAATGACGCCCGAGACCCTCGCGCTGGTTTCCGAGGGCCGTGCTGACAAAGGTGATGTTTTGGGTATCGCCCGTCTTGCAGGGATCATGGGGGCCAAAAAGACGTCGGATTTGATCCCATTGTGCCACCCGTTGCCGATCACCAAGGTCGCGGTCGAATTGACCCCCGACCCCGATTTGCCCGGCGTGCGCATTCAGGCCACCGTCAAGACAACCGGCCTGACCGGTGTTGAGATGGAGGCACTTACCGCTGTCTCGACCGCGGCCCTAACAGTGCATGACATGGTGAAAGCCGTGCAAAAAGACATGGAAATCAGCGGTATCAAGGTGACATTGAAAGACGGCGGAAAATCAGGCCGCTTCGAGAACCCATGATTTCTGTCCCAGACGCGTTGGATCAGCTGTTTGCCTTGGTTGACCCTTTGGCGTGCGAAACAGTCCCGCTTCGCCATGCTGCGGGCCGCGTTTTGGCGGGGGCAGTTCGGGCCTCCCGTGACCAGCCGCCCTTTGCGGCATCAGCGATGGACGGATACGCCGTCGCCGCGCCCTCGCCTATTGTCGGGGATAGCTACACCGTGATTGGTGAGGCCGCCGCAGGCCACGCATTCACGGGTGCTGTGGCCGAAGGTGAAGCCGTACGCATATTTACGGGCGCTCCGGTCCCCGAGGGCGCAAACCGTGTGATCATCCAAGAAGATGTCTCGGCCCATGGCGCGACAATAACCATTGCGCATGAGACAGGCCCCAAGACCTATATCCGTCCTGCAGGTGGCGATTTCAAAGCCGGTGACGCAATAAGCTACCCGCGGAGGCTTGGGCCGGCGGATGTGGCGCTATTGGCTTCGATGAACATCGCCCAAGCGCCCGTGACCCGCAAACCCGTTGTTGCAATCTTGCCCACCGGGGATGAATTGGTGCAACCGGGTGAGACCCCGAATACCGACCAAATCATCGCATCCAACAGCTACGGCCTAGCCGCCCTGATCGACGCAAACGGAGGCGAAAGCCGGCTGCTGCCTATTGCTCGCGATACCCATGCATCTTTGGCGGTGGCATTTGATCTGGCCCAAGGTGCCGACCTAATTATTACGATCGGCGGGGCGTCGGTCGGGGATCATGACCTTGTCGCCAAAGCTGCGGCTGACAAAGGCATGAAGCAAGCGTTTTACAAGGTCGCCATGCGGCCCGGAAAACCCTTGATGGCAGGGCAGATCGGACCCGCAGCGATGATTGGCCTGCCGGGAAACCCGGTTTCGGCAATGGTTTGCGGCCACGTATTTGTCCTGCCAGTGCTGCGCAAAATGTTGGGCCTCGGCGCAGATCCTGCGCCGCGTCAGACCGTGCGCTTGGCCAACAGTCTGACTGCAAATGGGCCCAGAGAACACTACATGCGTGCGCGCCTGACTGATGGTCAAGTGGTTGTTTTTGATAAACAAGATAGTGCATTGCTGACCGTGTTGTCAGATGCAAACTGTCTGGTTGTGCGCCCCCCCAACGACGGCGCCCGCCTGCCGGGTGACAGGATGGAAATCATCAAAATCTGATCCAATATTGACACAAAACGAGAACATGCGTAGAACATACGCAAAACGTGTCGCCAAAACGGACGGAGCAAACCATGCTAACCAAAAAGCAACTCGACCTGTTGGAATTCATTCACAAGCGTGTTCAGCGCGATGGTGTCCCCCCGTCGTTTGACGAGATGAAAGAGGCGCTGGACCTGCGATCAAAGTCGGGCATCCATCGCCTGATTACAGCATTGGAAGAACGCGGATTTATTCGCAGGCTGGCTCACCGTGCGCGCGCCTTGGAAATCGTCAAGCTTCCCGATGCGATGCAGTCTGGCGGATTTAGCCCACGCGTGATTGAGGGTGACAAACCCGACGCCATTCCGGCAAACGCCCAGCCAGTTGCGGCGGCCGCGATTGAGCTTCCCGTTATGGGCAGGATCGCCGCTGGTGTGCCGATTGCCGCAATTTCTGAAGTGTCCCATAATGTAGCCGTGCCGCAGGGGATGATCGGCTCCGGCGACCATTATGCGCTAGAGGTTCGAGGCGATTCGATGATTGATGCGGGTATCAACGATGGCGATGTTGTCGTGATCCGCGAGACAAACAAGGCCGACAACGGTGATATTGTCGTGGCCTTGGTCGAAGACGAAGAAGCAACGCTTAAGCGGTTCCGCCAAAAAGGTAGCTCAATCTCGCTAGAGGCGGCTAATCCGGCCTATGAAACCCGCGTGTTCCGCGACGATCAGATCAAGGTCCAAGGCCGATTGGTCGGCTTGATCCGCACCTATTCCTAAGGTGTTCACTGGCCTTGGGACCTATTCCAGGGCCGGTCACCCGCCACGTCGCGCGCCGTCGTGATTTGCAGCTGCCCCGCCTGATCCAGATCGATCGCCAGGGCACCTGTCGCCTTTAGCCTGACAGGGTCATAGACATCACATGGGCGCTGTTTGTCGTTTGGCACCGACAAAACCAGCACATCTGCCCCACCGCAGCCGATGATTGTGGCAAGTGCCGTCTTGCCGGATATTTGCATAATCAGCGCATTGCCAACCCGCGCAGTGGTAATACGTCCGCGATGGGCCAAAGTATCGCGTGCCGCTGCCTGTTTTTGATCAGGCTTATCGCCATCATTTTCCAACCAGACTCCCGCGACAAACCCGCTGCCTTTTGATTTGGACAAATCGCGACCGGAATGCCCCAGCACGCCAATCAATCCTCCATTGTCAGCAATCAACAGTAGTGGCCGACCGGTTTGCCCCCAACCTACAAAGGCGATGACGGCCACTAACACTCCGATCAGTCGGATGCGGCCCTGCCAAAGGATGAGCCAAAGCAGACCAAGCGTTAGAGCCCCCAAGACCCATGGGGCCGGAGCAACCACATGCCCAACCCCGCCATCGATCGCGGCGACTTCGCGGGCAACGAACAGGATCCAGCTTAGCCCCAGATCCATGATCCACAGCCCCACCCACCAGAGCCCTAGCGGCGCCAGAACAACCGCCAGAACCGCGGCAGGCATGACCACGGCGCCCATGAGGGGAACCGATAAAAGGTTCGCAACCAGACCATAGTGCGCAATTTGATTGAAATGCGCCGCAGCAAACGGGGCAGTCGCAAATCCGGCCACAGCTGATGATATGAGAACAGACAGAATTGGCCGCGACCATTTGGGTAAGCGATCCATATTGACGTGCCGCAAGCTGCGAAACACAACCACCAATGCGGTTGTCGCTGCAAACGACATCTGGAATCCGGGTCCGGTCAAAGCTTCGGGACGCAAAGTCAAAATGATTGCAGCCGCCATAGCCACCGCGCGCAGGGTGAGGGCCTGTCGGTCCAGCAAAACCGCAATCAACATGACCGATACCATGATATAGGCCCGCTCCGTCGCCACGTTTCCGCCCGACATCATCAGATAGGCTGCACCCACAATCAAGGCACAAATCGCGGCCAGTTTCTTGGTGGGCCAGTGCAACGCAAGCGACGGCAGCGTTGCCAACCCAATCCGCACAACGGCAAAAATGAACCCCGTCAATAGGCCCATGTGCAGGCCTGAGATCGCGAGCAAATGTGCTAGGTTGGTAGCCCGAAGATCGGCCAGTGTCTGCCTACTCATCCCTGATCTGTCACCAGTCATGATCGCGGCGGCAAATGCGCCTGTCTCGCCAGGCATGGCGTCTTGCACGGCACGTGACAAGGCGCGACGTTTACCAAACACCCATAGCCGCAAGCCATCGGGTGATGCTTCGGCCAGCCGCACGACAGGATTGCGGGTATAGCCGATCCCGCCCAGCCCCATATACCAAGCGTGGCGTTGAAAATCGAACCCGCCCGGCTCAGCCGGCCCGCTTGGCGCGGACAAATGACCCGTTGTCATGATCGTCTCACCAGCGGTCCAGATTTGTGTGTCACCATGCACAGAAACCCTGACCCGACGTGGCGTCCTATCGGGCGACATACGTGACAAAACAACTTGGTCCAGCGTCAGCCGCGCGGCATCGCTGGCAGACCTGTCGATATTGACGATCCGGCCCTGTATCGGCCCATAATACCGGAACGTTAGAACCGGTCCGTTCACAATCTCGGTGCGGGTTTTTGCGATGATCGCCCCTGTCGCGGCAAGCGTCAGCGCCACCATGATCGGCGCGGCCGACACCGGGACCAGTCGTGACCCGATCAGGCAACACAGCGCCGCAAGTGCAATCATCGCAAAGCCCACAATCGTCGGTTCGGACGGCACAGCAAAATATATAGCGATACCAATGCCCAAGCATACCGGCACCCAACAAAACAGGTGACCGCGCTGCGCGAGCAGCCCATCGTTGAATTTGGCAGCAGCGCGCACTTGTCTTGCCTCTTCGCGTTGAGTATCCCCTCGGGACGCCATTACCTTTGAGTAAGATTGGTGAATTTTCCGTTAATCCCGAGAGGATCCCCCATGTCCGACCGCCCTGTCGTCACCCGTTTCGCCCCTTCGCCTACGGGTGCTTTACATATCGGCGGTGCGCGCACTGCGCTATTCAACTGGTTGTATGCACGTGGGCGAGGTGGCAAATTCGTGCTGCGGATCGAAGATACCGATCGCAGCCGTTCAACCGACGAAAACACCCAAGCCATTCTGGACGGGCTGACGTGGCTCGGATTGGACTGGGACGGTGAACCGGTCAGCCAGAAAGCCAATGCAGACCGCCATGCGCAAGTTGCAAACCAACTGCTGTCCGAGGGCAAAGCTTACAAGTGCTTTAGCACCCAAGCCGAGATCGAAACATTTCGCGAGGAAGCGCGCGCGCAAAAGACGTCGACCTTGTTCCACTCACCTTGGCGTGATGTCGCGGATGCAGATCACCCCGACCTGCCCTATGTGATCCGGATCAAGGCCCCGCGTGACGGCAAGACCACCCTTAACGATCAGGTTCAGGGCGATGTGACGTGGTCCAACGACCAGTTGGATGACATGATCTTGCTGCGGTCTGATGGCACGCCAGTCTATATGCTGGCTGTGGTCGTTGACGATCATGACATGGGCGTCACCCACGTCATTCGTGGGGATGACCACCTTGCAAACGCGTTCCGCCAGAACATGATTTACGACGCTATGGGCTGGGACAAACCTGTCTTGGCACATATCCCTCTTATTTTCGGACCTGATGGTAAAAAGCTGTCCAAGCGTCACGGCGCGACGGGTGCAGCCGAGTATCAGGCGATTGGCTATCCTGCCGCGGGAATGCGCAACTATTTAACCCGACTGGGTTGGAGCCACGGCGACGACGAATTCTTTTCCGATGCGCAAGCACGCGACTGGTTCGATCTGGGCGGAATCGGCAAATCCCCTGCCCGTTTTGATACAAAGAAACTGGAAAATATCTGCGGTCAGCATATTGCAGTCACCGACGATGCTGCACTGCTGCATGAAATCGCGGGTTACTTGGCTGTGACCGATCAACCAGCCCTGACAGCTGAACAATCTGATGGATTGTTGCGGGCAATGTATTGCCTCAAAGAACGCGCCAAGACTATGCCGGAACTTATTGAAAAAGCACACTTTGTCCTGACTTCCCGTCCGATCGAAATGGACGAAAAAGCAGCGAAGCAGCTAGAAACTGTATCCAATGGTATACTGTCGGAATTGACGCCGCAGCTGCAAAATGCTAGCTGGGACCGAGATACGCTGAATGAGATTTGTGTGGCCTTTGCGACTGCCAAGGACACCAAGTTTGGCAAACTGGCAGGACCGCTTCGTGCAGCCCTCGCTGGGCGCGCCGTTACTCCCAGTGTTTTTGACATGATGCTGGTCCTTGGCCGCGAGGAAACACTCTTGCGGTTAAATGAGGCGAGCGCCTGAAACCAATTCGTTACGTTTATACGTTAGCGACTACAGGTGACCGGCAATAGCGGATCGCAGGGCGAAGCTTTGCGGCATATGATTAGGGGAATAGAAAATGACCGAACCGACCAAAATTGCAACGCTGACCATTGATGATCAGTCTTATGAACTGCCCATGTATTCCCCTACTGGCGGGCCCGACGTCATCGATATCCGGAAATTATTCTCTCAGGCCAATGTATTTACTTATGACCCCGGCTTCACATCAACGGCAGCTTGCGACAGCACGATCACGTTTATCGAGGGGCAAAAGGGCGAATTGTTGCACCGCGGCTATCCGATTGACCAATTGGCGGGCAAATCCCACTATCTAGAGGTCTGTTATCTGCTGCTATATGGTGAACTGCCATCCGCAAAAGAACTGGAAGAATTCGAAGCTCTCGTGACCCGTCACACGATGATCCACGAGCAGATGCACAATTTCTTCCGCGGGTTCCGCCGTGATGCACACCCGATGGCCACAATGGTTGGTGTCGTGGGCGCAATGTCCGCGTTCTATCACGACAGCACTGACATCAACGACGAACACCAACGCGAGGTCGCGACGGTCCGTTTGGTCGCGAAAATGCCGACGATTGCGGCAATGGCCTATAAATACCATATCGGTCAGCCATTTGTGTATCCACGCAATGATCTGGATTATGCCGCGAACTTCTTGCACATGTGTTTTTCTGTGCCTGCAGAAGATTATGAGGTGAACCCGATCCTCGCGCGTGCGATGGACCGGATTTTCACACTGCATGCGGATCACGAACAAAATGCTTCGACATCGACTGTACGTCTGGCATCGTCATCGGGGGCAAACCCGTTTGCCTGTATTGCAGCAGGGATCGCGTGCCTTTGGGGCCCTGCCCACGGTGGTGCGAACCAGGCTTGTTTGGAAATGCTCAAAGAAATCGGAACTGTTGACCGCATTCCCGAATTCATCGCTCGCGCCAAGGACAAGAACGACAACTATCGCCTGATGGGCTTTGGCCACCGCGTCTACAAGAACTTTGACCCGCGTGCCACTGTGATGAAAGAAAGCGCCGATGAGGTTCTGGAATTGCTGGGGGTCGAGGACAATCCCCTGCTTCAGGTCGCGATGGAGCTTGAGAAACAAGCGCTCGAGGATCCGTATTTCGCCGAGAAAAAGCTGTTCCCGAACGTAGATTTCTATTCCGGTATCATCTTAGAAGCGATGGGTTTCCCGACGTCGATGTTCACGCCGATCTTTGCACTGGCGCGGACAGTCGGCTGGGTGTCACAGTGGAAAGAGCAGCTTGCAGATCCTCAACTCAAAATCGGTCGTCCGCGGCAACTGTATCTGGGCGAACAGGCCCGCGACTATGTCGACATCGAAGA
>CAXIAS010000047.1:0-21289 GCA_964022195.1 uncultured Roseobacteraceae bacterium | reverse complement strand
TAAGGACGGATCGGAGGAGTTAATTCCAGCAGGCGAGCTGCCGGACAGTCACATCCTGTCGACCGTATTGGCTGAACATAACATCGCTGTGTGCATCCCCAACACTAGGCCTTGAGCCGGTATCCGGATTTCATCCAACCCCAGCACAGTCCCAAAACACCGACGCAGGCCAGACCCACAACCCCCAGCCCAACCCATGGGTTGCTGTCGCTCACGCCGATCATTCCGAAACGCACGCCGTCAATAATGTAAAAGAACGGGTTTGCATGGGACAGTGTTTGCAGGAATGTCGGTAACGCATCGATGGAATAGAAAGTTCCCGACAAGAAGGCCAGCGGCGTAACGAGGAAATTTGAAATCGCCGAAAGTTGGTCGAATTTGTTTGCGAATATGCCTGCAACCATCCCCAGACCGCCCATAAGGACCGATCCAAGGACGACAAAGGTGATCGCCCAGACCGGATTTTGCAGTCCAACATTCAAAAAGACGATCGACCCTGCAGCGATGACAACCGCGACAATCCCGCCACGCGCAACGGCCCCAAAGATATAGCCTGCCACCAGCTCGCCTGCTGACAGAGGTGGCATAAGAGTATCTACAATGTTGCCCTGCACCTTGGCCGAGGCCAACGATGACGATGTATTGGCAAAAGCGTTCTGAATAACGGTCATTGTCAGGATGCCCGGCGCAAGGAATATCATAAACGGCACACCCATGACATCGCCCCGCTGCGGGCCGATTGCGATGGTGAAAATCATCAAAAAGAGGCCCGCATTGATCAAAGGGGCCATCACCGTTTGAGACCAGACATTCATGAACCGGCGCACCTCTCGGCGTGCCAAAGTGGCTGTGCCCAGCCAATTCACCCGCCCAAACCGCCGCACACCCATGTCTATCTGTTGATCCATGTCCTCACCTCGTCTGTTTTGCGCCAACGGGCGCTTCACATCCTGTGTCGTAATGCTTAAGGTATGGGATTGAAAGCTAAGTCAAGGCTCTGCGCATGTTTGTGTCAGGGCCCACCGCCAAATCAAAGGAATATGCATGTCCTGGACAGACGAGCGCGTTGAGACGCTCAAAAAGATGTGGGGCGAAGGCCAATCCGCGAGCCAGATCGCCAAAGAACTTGGCGGCGTGACCCGGAACGCCGTGATCGGCAAGGTGCACCGTTTGGGCCTGTCGAACCGCGCGGGATCGGGCGGCAATGCCGGAAAAGCCGCCAAAGAGAAGGCAGCGAAACCTGCAGCGGCCAAGGCACCAGCCAAGCCCAAGGCCGCACCCGCCACAAAGGCGGCCCCTGCGTCCAAGCCCAAGGAACCCGTAAAAGAAGAGCCCGAGCTCGACGAAAACGGTATCCCGATTTCCGCTGCCCGCCGTGCAATTATCCCCGCAGGCCAACCTTTGCCGCCGCAGCCCTCGGCCAATGAAATCTCGCCAGAGGCGCTCGCCAAGGTGAGTGAGGTCGAGAAGTCTGCAAAGCGGCTCGGCCTGATGGAATTGACCGAAAAGACCTGCAAATGGCCTGTCGGCGATCCTGCGACGGATGATTTCTGGTTCTGCGGTCTTCCTGTGCAACAAGGCAAACCCTATTGCGAGGCACATGTCGGCGTTGCGTTTCAACCGATGTCGTCACGTCGGGATCGCCGCCGCTAGATACCATCTGTCGCCATGGGCTTAAGCCCATGGTCACTGTGATGCGGGCCCCACAGCGGGGCCCGCTTTTCTTTTGCCATAGCGCCTTTGCCACATTAGGCTGGCCGCTTAAAACAAAGGAACGCACAATGGCCCAATTCATCCTGACATATCACGGCGGCAGCCAGCCCAGCACCCCCGAAGACGGCAAAGCCCACATGGAACGCTATATGGCCTGGATTGGCGGGTTGGATGCGGTCAACCCGCAACAACCGCTGAAGGGCACGCAGATGCTTGGTGACACGTCCGAAGGGCATGTGCCGATGATGGGCTACACAATCATCAATGCCCCCGATATGGACGCCGCGCTGGCCTGTGCCAAATCCTGCCCGTTTCTGGAAATGGACAACGCCAGTATGCAGGTAAGCGAATTGATGCAGATGGGCGGCTAGTACGGCTTTGATAGCGAGCGCAGCTGGGGCCAGATGCCTTGGCTGCGCTACGGCCCGATTGGACAATCGTTCGACCGTACTGACTGGGTGCCCTGTCCGATGTGCAATTCAATGGACGCGGACAGACGGCCGCCGTGTCGCCAACTGAATTGCCCGAAACCGTAACACACCATAGGATACCACATGCCAAACACCGCCCTCATCACTGGTGCCTCTTCTGGCATCGGTCGCGAATTCGCCCGTTATCATGCCACTCGCGGCGGCGACCTGATCATCACCGCGCGCCGCGCAGAGGCTCTCGAGGACCTGAAATCCGAACTGGAAACAGCCCACGACATCACCGTCACCACGATTGCCCAAGACCTCGGATCTGCCGAGAACGCCCGCGCGTTATACGCCGCTTTGAACGGCGCACGGGTGGATGTGTTGATCAACAACGCAGGCTTTGGCGGGCACGGGAAATTTCTGGACCGCGCGTTGGATGACGACCTTGCAATGATTGATCTGAACGTGAACGCCTTGGTCACGCTGACCCACCTGATCGGTAACGACATGGTCAAGCAGGGCGGCGGTAAAATCCTCAACGTATCGTCTACCGCCAGCTATATGCCCGGCCCGCTACAGGCGACATACTTTGCCACCAAAGCCTTTGTTTCCAGCTTCTCGGTGGCGCTATCCGAGGAACTGCGTGACAGCGGCGTCACTGTCACCGCGCTGGAACCGGGCGGGGTCGAGACCGAATTCTTTGAGACAGCGAACCTGACAGGCACCAAACTGGGCGGGTCCAAAGCCACCGCCGCAAGCGTCGCCAAAGTAGGCTATGACGCGATGATTGCAGGCAAATACAACGTCATCAACGACCGCAAGCTCGGCTTCATGATCAACTGGCTCATGCCCTTCATGCCCACCAAGATGAAGCTAAAGATGATCCGCGACATGCAGACCAAGCAGGGTTAACGCAGCCGGAATCGCTTGCGCAGGCCAAGACCGAGGAAAAACAAGAGAGGCAGTGCGAGGACGGTTTGCGCTGCCGACATAAATTGCAAAAGCGGCGGTAGGCCCATAAGCGTATCCTTTAGGAACGTCCGACCAAACCCGAACAGCGGCAACAGGTTGGAAAAGCTGACCGAGACCGCAAGGCCAAGTGCGGCCACCCACCCTTTGGTCGCCAACAGGGTCCCAAACAGCGCCACTGCACCCAAGGTAAACAACTCAACCAACGCCCGCATAGGCCGCGCAATACTCTCGCCATAATTCGAGAACTCACCAAACAACCGGTACGGCAACCGCCGCCACCAGCCACCGATCTGGGATGCAAAATGCATCTCGCGCCGGAAAAAGAAGTGTTCGTCTTCAGGCAGACCTTGTTTAGCAACGGCGTGGCGGATCGTGGCACAAGATTCTTTAGCTTGGGTGACGTCCGGCACATCAGAATTCGGCCATAACTCGTCTCGCGCAGTGAACGTCATCACGTTGTGTAACACAGCACCATCGAAATCTGGATAACTGGCCTCAAACACAGTTTGGCGGAAACTTACCGGACCATCAAAAATCGCACCTGCAAAACGTAGTCGGTTGTCGCGATTTTCCTTGCCCACCAAAAACTTCGCCTCCGCGAAATCAGCTCGTCCCTTGAACATAGAGGTCGAGAACTCGGCATTTCCCTGCACCTTCATATTCCGGAACAAGCCACCTCGTTCAAAAGTAGATCCAGCAAAGTTCACGCCTTTATCAAACTGCGTGAAAACAAAATCCGTGGCTCGTTTGAACCTAGCGCCGGAAAAATAGCTGCGCCCCTGAACCTTCATTTTACTAAAGCTACAAACGTCTTCAAAAACAGCATCGCTGAACGATAGGCTGCCGACACAAATAGTCTGATCAAAATGCGCCCCCATATGAAAAGTCGCGCCCGCTCCCCTAAACTTTCCCAAGCACAAAGCTTCATCAAACAGTGCTACCTCTTTAAATTTACTCCCCATAACATCCATGTCACTGGGAATTATGAACTTCGAAATATTGAACGGTCTTTCAAAATACAAAGAACTCATGTCAATCACATCCGCCGGATCGGGTATTAGAATGCCCGTTGGATCAAACCATTCCCTTTCCTCAAGAACTTGGAAAAACAACTTTTCGATTTCTTTGCCATTCCTCGACCACGCCCCAAACTCTTGGGTATCGATCCCAGCCTGTGACAACTCAGCTAATGAATAATGCTGCGTCGCCCATGCATTCCATGCCCAACGGTTCATATCCGCGGTCTCTCCATCATCCCATTTTCCTTCGCCCCCACTTTCCCCATGCAGCGTCATCAACACATACCAAGGGTTCTCATTCGCAGGCGTCAGCTTTCGGGTCTCATCGGTCATAATCACATCCTAAAATACGCCCCCACACTACCCCCACGGCCAAGGCTCACAACCCCCGACCCTCTTTGGTTGTTAAATATCCCCGCCGGAGGCAGCGCACGCTTTCCCACGCGCACCCTTTCGCCTATAGCCACTCCCATGACCCAGAACCCGCCTTCCCTCCGCCCCGACCTTGCCCGCGCGCAAGTCTCTGACACCCGCCGTGACGGCCAACCCACGATTGGCATGGTCAGTCTCGGCTGTCCCAAGGCATTGGTCGACAGTGAGCGGATCCTGACGCGCCTGCGGGCCGAAGGTTACGCAATTTCGCCCGACTACACAGGGGCCGAAGCGGTGATCGTGAACACCTGCGGGTTTCTGGACAGCGCCAAGGCGGAGAGCTTGGATGCCATCGGCGAAGCGCTGCAAGAAAACGGCAAAGTCATCGTCACAGGCTGCTTGGGCGCAGAACCCGACTACATCCGCGAGCACCACCCGCAGATCCTTGCCGTGACGGGGCCGCACCAATACGAACAAGTCCTCGACGCCGTGCATTCGGCCGTGCCGCCCGCCCCCGATCCGTTCATCGACCTTCTGCCCGCCACAGGGGTGTCCCTGACGCCGCGCCACTACAGCTATCTGAAAATCTCGGAAGGCTGTAACCACAAGTGCAAGTTCTGCATCATCCCCGACATGCGCGGCAAACTGGCGTCCCGCCCGGCCCACGCGGTCCTGCGCGAGGCCCAGAAACTGGTCGAGGCTGGTGTGCGCGAACTCTTGGTCATCTCCCAAGACACCTCCGCCTACGGGCTGGACCGCAAATACGATCTGAACCCTTGGGGCGACGGAGAGGTGCGCAGCCATATCCTTGATCTGACGCGAGAGTTGGGCAAACTCGGCGCGTGGGTGCGGCTGCACTACGTCTATCCCTACCCGCATGTGCGCGACCTGATCCCGCTGATGGCTGACCCCGCCAACGGCATCCTGCCCTACCTCGACATCCCGTTCCAACATTCGCACCCCGACGTGCTGCGCCGCATGGCCCGGCCCGCCGCAGGGGCCAAAACGCTGGACGAAATCCGCGCGTGGCGCGAGATTTGCCCCGACATCACCCTGCGCTCGACCTTTATCGTGGGCTATCCGGGGGAAACCGAGGCCGAATTCCAACACCTGCTCGACTGGCTGGACGAAGCCCAACTGGACCGCGTCGGCTGCTTTCAATACGAAAACGTCGACGGCGCGCGGTCCAACGCCCTGCCCGACCATGTGCCCGCGGATGTCAAACAAGACCGCTGGGACCGCTTCATGGCAAAAGCACAAGCCATTTCCGAGGCCAAATTAGAAGCCAAAGTCGGCACGGTGGTCGAGGTCATCATCGACGACATCGACGAAGACGGTATCGCCACCTGCCGCACATGGGCCGACGCCCCCGAGATCGACGGGAACCTGTTTATTGATGAGGGGACGGACGGGTTGTCTGTCGGGGATATTGTGAAAGTAGAGGTTGATGAGGCTGGGGAGTATGATTTGTGGGGGGTGTTGGATTAATCTTTTCCTCGGAAAAGGCCATTTGTTACAGCAAGTACTAGCCCGATTGCGCTCACTGCGGTACTCCCAACCAAAATTTCGAGAACGCCATCTGAGATATTGAAACGAACGTCGTTAATTGAGGATACAAATAGCATCATGCCGACGACGCAAGAGTAACAAACCAAATATTGAAATACCCAAGTCGCATATTGCTTGCGCATAGCACGATTCGATTTTTGATCTTCGTGATCGTTCTTGATTTTCTCGTTTTTTAACTGGAGCTCATGAACTTTCAGGGCTCGAACATTACGCTCATGCTCGTCCGCTTCATCAAGCTTAGCGTCCAAGTTTTTGTCGCGCTGTTTAGGCTGATCGGATTTGACTTGGGATTTTGCTTTTTCAAGCGAAAACTCATCTTCGGAATTGCTATTTCTTGTATTCAAATCTTACTCACGCAAAAAAAGAGCCTGCATAGCAGGCTCATCAATCTCTAAAATTCTTTTTTTGCCGCCTGAAGTGTCTCGTTGGTAACAAGAAACATTGAGCGGATTTCTTTGTCCGAAAATAAATCGCAGTAAATTGGTGCGAACGCATCTGGAAGCAGAAGTCGGCGAGCAAACTCATCAGCTTCTCTTTCTTCCGGTTTATCTACATGAAACTTCATACGGGCCACATATTTTTCACCAGCAGAATATTCTTGGTGCATCAAGTGATGCCCCAGTTCATGCGCGATTGTATATTGCTTCTCTTCGGCACTGTCTGCCGAGTTCACAACAATAATCTTTGCGGCATGATCGTAGTACCCGTGAATCTTTTCAGACGCATCCTCGGTAAAGTCTACAAACACCACTTCTACACCCGAATCTTCCGCAATATCTTCAACGCGGACGGGCGGCGCAGATACTTTGTGCCCTTCTAGAAGCGCAGCAACAGTATTCTTAATATTTTGCAATTTCGGCCTCCTTGGCTGATATCTTACACGTAATCGGCGGTTACGTCAAAATGATGACAGACAGCGACACATGGTGTCGTTATCATATGTTTGCTATCAAAAACTCACATCTTCGTGCCCAAAACCAAATGTAAGACTAACGTTACGCTCGGCAACGCTAATAATGAGTTAAATGCTATAACATAGGAATTCAAGCCCAACTCCGTTGGGCAGCGCCCGGACCTCCCCCGTTTCGCCGAAGGCAAACCTACGGTTTGACGGGAGGGCGCTTTACGCCGACCACACTCACAACCCCAAACGAAACCACTCGGCCAGAGCACACGCACCACACGCCCCTCCCCGAGGTCCGACCGCAGCGTTTGATGCATCCCAGCGGCCCAAAGACAAATCATCCGTTAACCCGCGCCGCCCACAATTACCTTATTTTTCCACGACACTGCCGCACGGGGCGGCGTTCACGGCTGTGACCAGCCTCTATACATACAAGCGTCCCCTTGCCCATGGCGGCAATACCGCGGGGGGCGGTTGGCATAATCCGCATGATCTGCCAGACTGGCGACATGAAACGTATTTTGCCCTTTGTCGCGCTGATCCTGCTTACCGCTTGCGCCACCGCCCCTGCGGGCATCGAGGGGACGCGCGGTTTTTTCTGGGGGGTGTTCGACGGCGCCGTGGCACCGATCGCCTTTATCATATCCTTGTTCGGAGACGAGACCGCGATTTACGGCGTGCCCAATTCCGGCGGCTGGTATGATTTCGGGTTCCTGATTGGCATCCTATGCTGGGCAGGTGGTGGTGCGGCCGCCAAAAAATAGCTGCCGCGCCAAATCCCTAGTTCCCCGGTGACGGTGCCAGCAGCCCCGCCAGCGCCCCGATGGCTGCGGACCCGATCGACACAATCCCCTGCGGCAAGGTTTTCGCGGCGGCGGTTGTGCTCATCAATTCCAGCGCAATCCCACCGACAACTGTTGATACGGCAATAAACCCGAGGATCGTCACAACCGCGCGGTAAATCCAGCGGTCAGTCTGCAAAGGCAGCGGCAGGTCGCGTTTGACCTCGGCCAGTTTGGTTTTGACTTCGGGGGTGACCTCGTCGGAATTCAACAAGCTTTCGACCTGCGCTAGGGCGCGCATTGTATTAAGTTCAGCCATCGGAAATCTCCTGTTTTGTGTAAATGGGTCGTCGTTAATCATTGAACTCTCACACAACAGAAACTTCGGCGTCAATGATCTCGGTCAAACCAGACCCGCACGCAATCCTGCACATGCCTGAATCTGTCACCGCCCAAATGCTTGCCGCCATACCAGCGGGTGACCACAACAATCTGGCCCGTGACCTCGGCCCGCTCCAACATGCGTAGGATCACCATGCCTGCGCCGCTTTCTCCGTCATCGTTTTTCAACGGTGTTCCATCGGGCAAGATCACGCCCCAAGAATTGTGAGTAGCCTTGGCAAACTTCTTGGTCCGGCACAGTTTTTTGATAAACGCCTTGGCCTCTGCAGCCGTCCCGCAAGCCCCGCCCGAGACCGCATATTTGGACCCGCGATCGCTCACGACATTCTCGATACTACGCATTAGCCCCCCACAATCGCCTGGCACCCCTAGCCTGTCGCCAGCCCAACTAACACACAACCCCAAGCGACGCCGACCGCAACCGCCGTCACCGCCACCCCCGCTGATCCGCAATCTTTGGCGAATTTGGCTGCGTCCCTGATTTCTGTCGAAATATCATCCACGACCCGTTCAATCGCGGTGTTAAAACATTCGGCGGCCAGGATCATGACCCCGCCCATTAACAAGAAGCCCCGCGTGGTCCACTCGAGTGGCAACACAAAGGCAAGCACCCCGAATATTCCATTGAACACAAGCCATTGCATGAGGGACGCCTCGGTTCGAAAGACGTGCAAAAACCCGCCCCACGACCAAACGGCTCTTTGCCAAACAAGATGCAATTGATGCTTCATTTCCAAACTCCCTTGTCCTCGTTTCCATAGTGGGCAAAGCACCGCCACATCCCGTCGGGCTGCCCTTAGGTCACATTTGACCAAGTTGTTTTATCGACGCAAGAATACCTTATGTTTCCCGATGCTACCATTCCCGAACGTATTGCCGATGGCACAATGCATGTGATTGGCGTGATTGGCGCAATTGCTGGGGCAGTTGCCTTGTTGGTTTGGGCACGAGGGACCGTCGATCTGGCAGGGATGGCCGCATTGAGCATCTATTCCATTGCCCTGATCGCCACTTTTGCGGCCTCGGCGATTTACAACATGATCCCCTATGATGGTCCGCGCCCAATTTTGCGCCGGATTGATCATGCCGCAATTTATCTAAAAATTGCAGGCACTTATACCCCATTGGTGGTGATGATCGGCACCGGTTTTGCCTATCTGGTACTGGCTGTCGTTTGGGCCCTAGCCGTCATCGGCATGGTTCTAAAGCTGTTTTTTTGGCGCAGGCCCGGCCGGTTTGGACCTGCCTTGTATCTGATCATGGGCTGGTTGAGCGTGGGTTTGGTGTTCGGCCTTTGGCCTGTTGTACCCGGTGTGTCTATGTTGCTGATTGCCATAGGCGGGCTGCTATATACCGGCGGTGTGCCGTTCTATGCCGCCAAGAAATTGCGGTTTTCCACCGCGATCTGGCACGGGTTTGTTGTCGCGGCCTCTGCATGTTTCTTCGCCGCGATTGCCTTGGGCGCGCCAGCACTGGCGTAAAAAGGGGCGCAGTGGGCGCCCCCTTTTTTTGTCACGCAGCCAGCGATGCGCGGGCCTTGCCGATCGACAATGCCGCACGGGCCGCCTCGCGCCCTTTTTCTACGAAATGGGATTCGTAAATCGCAATGTGATGCGCCGTTTCCTGAAAATGGTGCGGCGTGAGCGATACGGACAAGACGGGCACGCCGCTATCCATACCGGCCCGCATCAACCCATCAACAACGGCCTGCGCCACAAAGTCGTGGCGGTAGATGCCCCCATCCACGACCAAAGCCGCGGCAGCGACCGCCGCATATTGGCCCGATTGGGCAATGTCACGTGCCAGCAGCGGCATTTCGAACGCGCCGGGCACGTCAAACACGTCGACCTGTTCGGCCGGTATCAATTCACAAAAACCTTCCAAAGCCTTGTCGACAATATTTGCATGCCAGTTTGCCTTGATGAAAGCGTATCGAGGAAGTGTCATATCAGTCTTCTCCTTTGGTCAACGACACGTCACTCAAAGGCGCGATCACATATCCGCCGCCTGCGATTGCGGGCTGCTTCAATGCGCTCTCTCACTTCCGGACTATGACCGTCGGCTCAGGAATTGCACCTGATCTGCTGACCCTTGTCACCTGACAAGGCGCTCGCGGGCTTGGGGCCAAAAGCCCCTTACCGCCGGTGGGGAATTACACCCCGCCCCGAGAACACGCCAGTGATGCCCGTCGGATCGATTCTGTTCAAGAGGATAAGCGGCGCGGCAGGCGTTCAAACCGACATTCCGTCGCGTTCCGAGCCACGCAGCCCCACGAAAGTGAGGCACCGCTAGACCTGTCAGGGGCCATCTAGCACCCGCTGCCACTGCGCAACCGATTTTGCCGCTTTCCTATGGTGTGTCCGGTCACGGGTTCCTATGTTGACGGCAACGTCACTAGCCGAACGGAACCCCGATGCCAGCCCCAAACCCCGCCGCAATGGATTTTCTGCTGACCCGCCGGTCACGTCCCGCCAAAACGCTGACGGCGCCGGTGCCGGACCGACCCGCCTTGGATCAAATCCTGACCGCCGCTGCACGCACGCCTGACCATGGCAAGTTGGAACCGTGGCGCTTTGTTGTGTTGACCGATGCGGCACTGACCCGTCTGGCTGTGCTGGCACAGTCGCGCGGTGCCGATCTGGACATGCCGCAGGACAAAATTGACAAGGCCTATACCCAGTTTGCAACCGCCGATCTGGCTGTCGCGGTCATTGCCAGCCCCGTCGACAGTGAAAAGGTGCCTCAAGTCGAACAATTGTATTCCGCGGGTGCTGTGTGCCTGTCGCTATTGAACGCCGCCCTTGCCGCCGGTTGGGGGGCCAACTGGCTGTCAGGTTGGGCCAGTCACGACCGTGCATTCGTCACCAGCGGTCTAGGTTTATCACATCACGAGGTCGTCGCCGGTTTTATCCATATCGGAACCGAGAAATCCGCCCCCCCCGAGCGGCCACGCCCCGACCTAAACCGTATCACAACATGGATGGATCAATGACCCGTATCCTGACCAGTTTTGCGCTTGCGGTATCACAGCTACCGGACCCACGGTTTCGACGGGTTCTGATGCTTGGCATCGCCCTGACTATTGCGTTGCTGGTTGCCGCCTATGCGGCCATTTTGTGGGTGATTAACGCCACGGTGGAGTCCGAGCTGACCTTGCCTGTTGTGGGTCAGGTCACTTGGGTCGGCGACCTGTTAAGCTGGGGATCGCTTGCATTGATGTTAGTGTTGTCGATGTTTTTGATGGTGCCTGTCGCGTCGGCGATCACGTCGCTGTTTCTGGATGATGTCGCCGACGCGGTCGAGGACGTCCATTACCCCGCATTGCCCCCTGTTCAACGCATCTCGTTTTGGGAAGCATTGCGCGACAGTGTAAATTTTCTAGGGGTTCTGATCGGGGCCAATATTCTGGCCTTCGCGCTTTATGCGTTTTTGCCATTTCTCGCGATCCCGATATTTTTTGCGTTGAACGGGTATTTGCTGGGGCGCGAGTATTTTCAAATCGCCGCCATGCGCCGCGAAGGCCGCGAAGGCGCGCGCGCCCTACGCGACCGGCACAAAGGCACGATCTGGATCGCGGGATGCCTGATGGCCTTGCCGTTGTCGATCCCGCTGGTAAACCTGATCATTCCAATCCTAGGTGCGGCGACGTTCACCCATCTGTATCATCGGCTGCGCTGACCGCAGGCGTCGCCATCCGGTCGAACCAGTCTAAATCACGAACCGTTATTGCGCCCGACAGGATGATCCCGCAAATTACGGCCCACAACACACCCGCCCATAGTGATGTGACCCGCACCTTGCGCCGCATGTCGACATTGGCAGGGGCCGACGCATGGGTGCCAGGCACCACATCCCCCGCCTCGCCTTGGGTCTGATTGCGCAGCGGCAAGACAATCAAAAACGTCATAAACCAGATCACTGCAAATAAAACGATAGCGGATGTGATGCCCATGGCGGGTCTCCTTACTGTGGTCAGACCTGTTCTAGTTCGACCAAGCAGCCGTTAAAGTCTTTGGGATGCAAAAACAGGACGGGTTTGCCATGTGCGCCGATTTTGGGATCGCCCGAGCCTAGCACGCGCGCGCCCTCGGCCAACAAATGGTCGCGGGCCGCAAGTATATCGTCGACTTCGTAACAGATGTGATGGATGCCGCCTGACGGGTTCTTTTCCAGAAAACCGTTGATTGGCGACGCGTCGCCCAGCGGATACAGAAGTTCGATCTTGGTGTTGGGCAATGTGATGAATACAACCGTCACGCCATGGTCCGGCTCGTCCTGGGGATCCCCGACAGTGGCCCCCAAAGTATTGCGATATTGCGCAGATGCCGCGTTCAGGTCGGGCACGGCGATGGCCACATGGTTTAAACGTCCGATCATGACAGTCCCCTTCTTTTGCTGTTCAGACGGGTTATGCGGCGCGCGCAGACTGGATGCAACACGCAGCAATTAACGAAGCCTTCATCGTTGCGCCCGTAGGATTGCCTAAGACTTTAGCTAAATCCGGAGGGACCGTAATGGACGAGCTAGATGACCTGCTGCTAAGGCGCGCACCGACAGCGCGTAGACCATTGTTAGGACTAACTGTTTTGGTTGTTGAGGATAGTCGCTTTGCCTGCGAGGCGCTGCGCCTGTTGTGTTTGCGATCCGGTGCGCGGATTCGCCGCGCCGACAGTCTGGAACATGCGCACAAGCATCTGGCAATCTATCGGCCCAGTGTCATCATCATTGACGTCGGACTGCCCGACGGTTCCGGTCTGGCCCTGATCGAAGAACTGAATTCAGCGACGCCGCGCATTGATGTGATCCTTGGCACCAGCGGTGATCCGGGTGTTGCCACCGACACGTTGACGGCCGGTGCTGATGGGTTCCTTGCCAAACCGATCGCCAGTATTGCCGAATTCCAATCCGCTATCCTTGCCCATTTGCCAAAAGACAGGCAGCCGCCCGGTCCGCGGATTTTGACGGATGAGGTGGTGACCCCCGATCTGGTTGCGTTTCGCGATGACCTAAGCCACGTAATCCAAGTCATCGAAAGCGAAGACGGCCAACATAACCTTGAGTATGTCACGCAGTTTCTTGGTGGGGTGGCACGGTCGGTCGACGATCCGGATCTGGGTCGCGCTGTTTCGGCGCTTGCACGGGATCATCAGGCAGGAGCGTCAACCGCCGGAAGCCTCGCCGCGCTGAATTCAGTGGTGCAATCACGGCTGGACGCCAGCGGTTTCTAACCGACGATGCGCGGATCCGGGCCCATTTCCAACCCCGGAAAGACCGATAATTCGATCGCACGTTTGTCGATCCCCATCAGCGCATGCATCACCCATGCCGGATAGGACCGGATATCGCGGGTCGGCATCAGGTCGCGTTGGTTTAGCAAGGCCTCGGCGCCTAGACCCGGCCAGTCCCCCAATACCCGCCCGCCGTTCAGTGCCCCGCCTGCATACAACATGGCGCCCCCTGTTCCGTGGTCCGTCCCGCGCGTCCCGTTTTCGCGGGCCGTGCGTCCAAATTCGGTCAGACATAGAATCGCGGTCTTGTCCCAAACAGGAGCGAGACCGGACCGCAGGGTCAATATAGTATCCGACAGGCGTCGCAGGGCGTTTGACAACCCGTTGCGCTGGTTCGCATGTGTATCCCACCCGTTGATCGAAAAACTGGCGATGCGGGTTTGCCCGCGCAAACGAGCCGCCGCAAATTCCGCCAGTTTGACGTGTTCGGCATTGCCATTCACTTGTGCCATCATCGGCTGGCCCATCATCTCGTCGGACGTTTCTTGGTCGCGTCCTGCATCCATCGCGACCGTCTGCGCAATTTCGATAGCCTTGTCCGATGCAGCCGCAAACATCGGGTCGTTTTCATAGACCAAACGTAACAAACGTTCCGCCTGAGGTGACAGCGCCAGAGATGCTTCGGGGGACCAGCTGGACATTGGCGCACGGCCTGACAGGATCAGCTCGATGTTACGGCCAATCGAAAATCCTGTTTGCCCGCTGATCCCTGGCACAATTTGTAGCAAACGGTTCAACCATCCGTCATCGGTTGTGCGCAACCCGCCCAAGCTTCCGGCCTCTAGGATGTCTTGCCCGTCAAAGTGGCTGCGTTTGCCGCGATAGGGTGTCGACGTTGCGTGTGCCGCACCAAAATCGCCATCCTGCCAAAGCGGAAGTAGCGGTCGCAACGCGCCGTGGAGCCCGAAAAAATCTGTAAGCTCAAGCGTATCTCGTTGCAGCGTGGGGCGTAGTCCGATGAAATCAGGGTCTCCTACGGGTCGAACGACATCTAGCCCGTCCATCCCGCCACGCAGCAAAATCACGACCAACCGCGTATCCCATGGCGCGCTGGCCAAGGCCATCGGCGTGAACAACGGGCTGGCCGCAGCCGAGCAGCCGACAGCGCCCATTCGGGTCAAAAATGCGCGACGGTCCATCTTCAACTCCTTTGAAACGCGGGCGAGGCCAGCACGATGCCCACCCCTTCTTCGCGGCCTTCTGATGCGCCGGCGGCAAAGATCACATCCTGAGCAGCAAACCGCCCCAACGCCTGCACCACAAAGTCCCTCGGATCGGTCAACCGGCCCTTCATCAGGTGGCGCGGGGCCTGCATCGCCCAATTGATACGGCCAGCCATGGCCTGCGGCGTAATCCAGTCCGTCCCGATTTCGGGCCAGCCGTCGGGACCATTGGCGCGTTGCCAAGGCTGCCCCATAACCCGCAACGGCGTATGTAAAATCAGCCGCAAGCTGCGCCGGTTCGACCGTAGCAGCCCGGTCCCTTGCACAGCCAACGCCCGCATTCCGGACGCGACAAATTGTTCGGGCGATTTGATCCGCGCCGGCGATCCAGCCCATGCGGCGGGATGGTCCAGCATCTGTTCGACCATCGTCCCCAGATGCCCATCGCTTAGCCGGTAGGCGTCTGCCATCGCCTGAACCAGCCCTGTATCGGGCGCATCCGCTACAAAATACTGCGCCAGTTTGAACGCGAGATGTTGTGCGGTCGCGGGGTGGGCGGCCAGATCGTCGAGGGCCTGCTCGACATTCGCAAGACTGTCGTGATCTGAATAAGTGACCCCCAAAACCGTTTCAGCCCCCGGTTCCGCCCCGCGCGGATCGAACCGGAACCCTTTTTCGGCGACATAGTTCACACCTGTCAAAAGGTCCGCCAATTCGGTCACATCCGTCTGGGAATAGGGTCCGTCCACCCCGAGGCTATGCAGTTCCATCAGTTCCCGAGCGAGGTTTTCATTCGCCCCGCGTTTTCGCCGCAACCCAAAGACACTTTTTGCGCCAACCGATTGTGATTGCTGTAAAAATAACAACATCATCGGGTGCAGCCCAGCAGTACGAAGCATATCCCTAAAGTGGCCCATAATATGGGGCCGGATCGCTTGTTCAACGTATCCCGACACCAGATGATAGGCCGCGCCGTTGCGCGGCAGAACTGTGAAATGGTCCGCCCAGAACGCGGTCAGCCGTTCAGCAAATCCAGTCGGCGCGTCAACTGCACGCGCGAAATGGGCGCGCATTGACTGGTCCCGAAATTCGGCCATGGCCCGCCGCATTTGACGGGATTTTTCGGCGACTGCGTCCTCTTGATCGGTTCCATTGGCCGCCCGCCTGTCCCGCGTGGCCTGTCGGATATCAGCCATCGTCGGGCGCACATCAGGGAAGTGTGCGATCGCATGGATCGGCGTCGCGCGCGCCTCGACCAGCAAGGCATCAACGGACCTCGGCAGGTCATGCTGCGGGCCAAGGCCCAGACCGAACCGGATCGTCGCAAGTTGTGGATCGAAACTCATGCCAGCAATCTAGGCCCTGCGCATAAAAAATGCGCGGGGAATTATCGTCCCCGCGCACATTTTTGCCGAAAGCCAACCTTAGCTATCTTGCGGAATTACGCGCAAGGACAGCTCTCGCATTTGTTCGTTTTGTGGCAAGCTGGGTGCGCCCATCATCACGTCTTCGGCGCGTTGGTTCATTGGGAACATCATCACGTCACGCAGGTTGTCCGCGTCAGCCAGCAGCATCACGATCCGGTCCACGCCAGCGGCACAGCCACCGTGGGGCGGGGCGCCGTATTGGAACGCGTTGACCATACCGCCGAACCGCTTTTCGACTTCATCAGCGCCGTAGCCTGCAATTTCAAAGGCTTTGAACATGATTTCAGGGCGGTGGTTCCGGATGGCACCTGACACCAGTTCGTAGCCGTTACAGGCAAGGTCATATTGGTAGCCAAGGACATCTTCTGGGTTGCCTTCCAGCGCTTCCATGCCGCCTTGGGGCATCGAGAACGGGTTGTGTTCGAAATCAATCGCGCCGGTTTCTTCGTCGCGTTCATAGATTGGAAAATCAACGATCCAAGCAAAAGCGAAACGGTTGGTGTCAGTCAGGCCCAGCTCATCGCCGATGGTTTGGCGTGCGCGCCCTGCGACGGATTCGAACGCTTTTGGCTTACCACCAAGGAAGAACGCCGCGTCGCCGACGTTAAGGCCAAGCTGCTGGCGGATCGCCTCGGTCCGCTCTGGTCCGATGTTCTTGGCCAAGGGGCCTGCGGCTTCCATGCCGCCTTCGACTTCACCTGCCTTCATTTTAGCTTGGGCTTCTTTGACGGTGATGCCCATTTCCTGAGCGACAGAGTCGGCTGTCTTTTCGCGCCAGAAGATATAGCCCATGCCGGGCAGACCCTCTTGTTGCGCGAATTTGTTCATGCGGTCACAGAATTTGCGGCTGCCGCCTTTGGGCGCTGGGATCGCGCGGATCTCGGTGCCCTCTTGTTCTAGCAGTTTCGCAAAGATTGCGAAGCCTGAATCGCGGAAATGATCAGACACGACCTGCATTTTGATCGGGTTGCGCAGGTCGGGCTTGTCGCTGCCATACCACAGGGCGGCGTCGCGATAGCTGATCTGCTCCCATGTTTGGTCGACTTTGCGGCCTTTGCCGAATTCCTCAAAAATGCCGCCGATGACAGGCTGGATCGTGTCGAAAACGTCCTGCTGCTCGACAAAGGACATTTCCAGATCAAGTTGGTAGAAATCGGTGGGCGAACGGTCGGCACGCGGGTCTTCGTCGCGGAAACACGGCGCGATCTGAAAGTATTTGTCGTAGCCCGAGACCATGATCAGCTGTTTGAACTGCTGCGGCGCTTGTGGCAGGGCGTAGAACTTGCCCGGGTGCAGACGGGACGGCACAAGGAAGTCGCGCGCGCCTTCTGGGCTGGACGCCGTGATAATTGGTGTTTGATATTCGCGGAAGCCCTTGTCCCACATGCGTTTGCGCATGGATGCCACAACATCGGACCGCAGTTTCATGTTGTCTTGCATGACTTCGCGGCGCAGGTCGAGGTAGCGGTATTTCAGACGGGTTTCTTCGGGGTATTCTTGGTCGCCGAACACCTGCAACGGCAGGTCGCCGTTCACAGCGCCGAGGATTTCCATGTCGCGGACAAAAACTTCGATCTCGCCCGTTGGCAGTTTGGCGTTCACCAGCTCTGGGTCGCGGGCCTTAACCGTGCCGTCGATGCGCACACAATATTCAGACCGCAGTTTTTCCATTTGGGCAAATACGGGGCTATCGGGGTCGCACAGGACTTGGGTCACGCCATAATGGTCGCGCAAGTCGATAAAGATGATTCCGCCGTGGTCACGCCGACGATGCACCCAGCCGGACAGGCGCACGGTGTCGCCCACATTGGCGGCAGTCAGATCAACGCAAGAATGAGAACGATATGCGTGCATGGTGGTATCCTTCGCGGGTAAAACGGTCGGCCCGATACACCCCTTTGCACGCTATAAGTCAAGGGGCCGCGCCTGTTGTGCGCCCCCTCGCCCGTTGTTTCACGCCAAAACGCCGTGAACCATCGTGATGATGACCATGCCAACCAGCCAATATCCGATATGGATCAGGCCGACATTCATGGATTTGCCTGCAAATACGCCGCCCGCGGTATTCAGCGCCCCATAGGCAAGGATCGCAAGGATCGCTACTGACGTAGGCACAGACCCGACAAATATCACGGCCAAAAACAAACCTAGCGTGTTAAAGGCCATGCCGGTCGTCATTGCATTGGGGGGCGGGTCTTTGATGCCGACGCCTTCAACCCAGATTTTGCCTGTTGGCCACTTTGGATTGTACCAAACAAAGCCCAGAACCATACACATGACCAAGCTGACGATCACGGCCAGCCAGCTTGTATTCGTCAAAATCTCACCCATTGGATTTCCTTCCCTGTTTATTTTGGGACAAGGTAGCAGATTTATTGGCTCGGGCTAAAGGGAATCTCTTGCACCTCGTGTCCCCATCCCTATAACGCAGGACAATTTGCATATAACCTGATGGGGGCACTGCCATGCCAAGACGTGATGATATAAAATCGATCATGATTATCGGTGCGGGTCCTATTATTATCGGGCAAGCCTGCGAGTTTGACTATTCCGGTGCTCAGGCCTGCAAGGCCCTTCGCGAAGAAGGTTACCGTATTATCCTCGTCAATTCGAACCCCGCGACGATCATGACCGATCCCGGACTGGCGGACGCCACCTATATCGAGCCGATCACCCCCGAAGTTGTCGCCAAGATCATCGAAAAAGAACGCCCCGATGCCTTGCTGCCGACAATGGGCGGCCAGACAGGTCTGAACACGTCCCTTGCGTTGGATGACATGGGAATTTTGGAAAAATTCAACGTCCAGATGATTGGCGCCAACCGTGAGGCCATCGAAATGGCCGAAGACCGCAAGCTTTTCCGCGAGGCGATGGATCGTTTGGGCATCGAAAACCCCCGCGCCACGATCGTCACAGCCCCCAAAGACGACAAAGGCAACTTTGATCTGGATGCCGGTGTGAAAATTGCATTGGGCGATTTGGACGAGATCGGCCTGCCCGCGATCATCCGCCCTGCGTTCACCATGGGCGGCACTGGCGGCGGCGTCGCGTATAACCGTGAAGAATACGAACATTATTGCCGCACCGGAATGGACGCATCCCCTGTTGGCCAGATCTTGGTCGATCAGTCTTTGTTGGGTTGGAAAGAATACGAGATGGAGGTCGTCCGCGACAAGGCAGACAACGCCATCATCGTATGTGCCATCGAAAATGTGGACCCAATGGGCGTGCACACAGGCGATAGTATCACTGTGGCCCCGGCCCTGACCCTGACGGACAAAGAATACCAGATCATGCGCACGCATTCGATCAACGTTTTGCGTGAAATCGGCGTTGAAACCGGCGGATCAAACGTGCAGTGGGCCGTGAACCCTGCCGATGGTCGCATGGTCGTGATTGAAATGAACCCGCGCGTGTCGCGGTCGTCTGCGCTGGCGTCCAAAGCCACCGGTTTCCCGATCGCCAAGATCGCGGCCAAGCTGGCCGTGGGGTATACGCTAGACGAATTGGACAATGATATCACCGGCGTGACCCCTGCCTCGTTCGAGCCGACGATCGATTATGTGGTCACCAAAATCCCGCGTTTCGCGTTCGAGAAATTTGCAGGCTCCGAGCCGCATTTGACCACGGCGATGAAATCCGTGGGCGAGGCGATGGCAGTTGGCCGCACGTTCCACGAATCCATGCAAAAGGCACTCGCGTCGATGGAAACCGGCCTGACCGGTTTTGATGACATCCACATTCCGGGCGCCCCCGAAGTATCTGCTATTACCAAAGAGCTGGCCAAACAGACGCCAGACCGCATTCGTGTGATCGCCCAAGCGATGCGCCACGGCCTGTCGAACGACGATATTCATGCGGTTACAAAATTCGACCCATGGTTCCTTGATCGGATCCGCGAGATTATCGACGCCGAGGCCGAGGTTATCGCCAACGGGCTACCGACATCCCAAAGTGGCATCCGCCACCTGAAAATGATGGGCTTTACCGACGCGCGCCTTGCCATTTTGTTGAACCGGTCCGAAGCCGAAGTGCGCAATATTCGGATTGCGGCAGGTGTCAAAGCCCAATTCAAGCGTATCGATACATGTGCCGCCGAATTCGAGGCCCAGACTTCTTATATGTATTCGACCTACGAGGCCCCCGTCATGGACGAGCCCGAGTGTGAGGCCCGCCCGTCGGACCGTAAAAAGGTCGTCATTTTAGGCGGCGGCCCGAACCGTATCGGCCAAGGCATCGAATTTGACTATTGCTGCTGTCATGCGTGTTACGCCCTGACGGGTCAGGGCTACGAGACGATCATGATCAACTGCAACCCCGAGACAGTGTCGACCGACTATGACACATCGGACCGGTTGTATTTCGAGCCCCTGACGTTTGAACATGTGATGGAAATCCTGCGGGTCGAGCAAGAGAACGGAACGCTGCATGGCGTCATCGTACAGTTCGGCGGGCAGACCCCTCTCAAGCTGGCCAATTCACTGGAAGAGGCGGGCATTCCGATCCTTGGCACCAGCCCTGACGCCATTGATCTGGCCGAAGACCGCGAACGTTTCCAAGACCTCGTGAACCGTCTGGATCTAAAGCAACCAATCAACGGCATTGCCTCGACCGATGACGAGGCGTTCAAAATTGCAGCGGACATCGGCTTTCCGTTGGTGATCCGTCCGTCCTATGTCTTGGGCGGCCGCGCGATGGAAATCGTGCGCGATCAGGCGCAATTGGAACGCTATATCAGCGATGCTGTTGTGGTGTCTGGCGACAGCCCTGTTCTGCTGGACAGTTATCTGTCTGGCGCCGTCGAAGTGGATGTCGACTGTCTGTGCGACGGCACCAACACCCATGTTGCGGGCATCATGCAGCACATCGAAGAGGCGGGCGTGCATTCGGGTGACAGTGCCTGTTCCCTACCGCCGCATTCCTTGTCGGACGCGATGATCGCCGAAATCCGCAAACAAACCGAAGCCTTGGCGCTGGCGTTGAATGTTGTCGGCCTGATGAACATCCAGTTCGCCGTAAAAGACGAAACCGTCTACCTGATCGAGGTCAACCCACGCGCATCGCGTACGGTGCCGTTTGTGGCCAAGGCGACGGATTCTGCTATCGCGTCGATCGCCGCCCGCCTGATGGCAGGCGAGCCGTTGTCGAATTTCCCGCAGCGCGCGGCATATGCCGAGGCCGCCGATCCGATGGACGTCATGCCGCTGGGCGACCCGTTCACATTGGCCGATCCGAACACCCCGTGGTTCAGCGTGAAAGAGG
>CAXIAS010000046.1:0-21524 GCA_964022195.1 uncultured Roseobacteraceae bacterium | reverse complement strand
TGTGATGGTGTCCACATCAATGATGGACATCTCGAACAACGCCTTTACCCGCTTTGATGTGCAGGCAGAAAACATCACCAATGTCGGATTTGACATCGTGTTCCGGACATGGGGCGACACGCAGGTCGCCCGTGCCCGTGTGGCATGGCAATCGATTGGCCCTGTGGCCAGTGATGACGACTGGGACCTGTAATCAGGCCTTATACATGCCTTCGTAGATTGGACCCAATGTCTTGTGATCGAACAAGGACGATACTGACGTACCATTCCAAGTATTCAGGATCGCTTGTGCGAACATTGGCGCGGTTGGGACAATACGGATGTTATCGCAATTTTTGACTGCATCGGTCGCCTCAATCGTGTCGGTGATGACAAGGTTCTTCATAACCGATTTTCCGACCCGTTCGATTGCAGGACCAGACAGAACACCGTGTGTGATGTAGGAATGGACTTCTTTGGCGCCGTGTTCCATCAGGACCTCTGCCGCCTTACACAGCGTCCCTGCGGTATCGACGATGTCATCAACGATCAAACAGGTGCGGTCCTTGACGTCACCAATCACCGTCATTTCCGCGACCTCCCCTGGTTTGCCACGACGTTTGTCGACGATGGACAAAGGTGCGCTAATGCGCTGCGCCAAATCGCGGGCACGTGCCACACCGCCGACGTCAGGGGATACGACCATGACGTCATCCATCTGGCCCTTGAAGTTATGCATAACATCCAGTGCAAAGACCGGTGACGCATAGAGGTTATCGACCGGAATATCAAAAAAGCCTTGAATCTGCGTCGCGTGAAGGTCGAGCGTTAGAACGCGCTCGACACCTGCTTCGACCAACATGTTTGCAACCAGTTTTGCTGTGATCGGTGTGCGTGCCTTGGACCGGCGGTCTTGGCGGGCGTAGCCGAAGTAAGGGATCACAGCAGTGATGCGGCCCGCAGAGGACCGGCGTAGTGCGTCGGCGATGATCAGCAGTTCCATCAGATTGTCGTTGGCAGGGTTCGACGTCGGTTGGATTATATACATATCCTCGCCGCGGACGTTTTCGTAGACCTCGACAAAAATCTCACCATCGTTGAACCGTTCAACCCGTGCGTCGGCAAGGGTGACATCCATGCCGCGGTGCATCGACATTCGGCGAGCAACAGAGTTGGCGAGCGGTTGGTTGGCGTTTCCTGAGATCAGCTTGGGTTCTTGGAGGTTCGGCATTGGCGCAAGGTTCCTATGGCAGAGGTATGAGCAAACCCGCCGCAGGGAATCGCGACGTTGACACCGCCTAGCACATGGCTACGGTCAGGCAAAGATTTGCCATGGCCGGAGAACGCAATGCCACACATAGATTACTACTTTGCAACGATTTCGCCCTATACATATCTGAACGGCACACGGGTTGAGGACATTGCAAAAGCCCGCGGCGCGACGATTACTTACAAACCGCTGGACATTATGGGGCTGTTTTCACGGACTGGTGGATTGCCACCAAAAGACAGGCACCCGAACCGCCAGGAATATCGTCTACAGGACATGCGCCGACGTGCGGCAAGGGCCGAATTGCCGCTGAATATGAAGCCGGCATTCTGGCCTACAAATCCGGCTCCGTCCTCTTATGCGATTATCGCGGCACAGTCTGCAGGTGGCGGGGATTTGGGAAAACTGGTGCATAGTTTCGGCGCCGCGTGTTGGGCCGGCGACAAAGACATTGCCCAAGATGACGTGATCCGTGGATGCCTGGAGGCCGCCGGTTTTGACGCTTCATTGGTTGACAGCGGTCTCTTGACCGGCGCGGAAACCTATGCGCGAAACCTAGAGGATGCAGTGTCGCGTGGCGTCTTTGGCGCTCCGTTTTTCATCACGGACAGCGACGAGCGGTTCTGGGGCCAAGACCGTCTGGACGATCTGGACGCGCACCTGGCGGGCCGAATCTAAGAGGCATTATGCCGCGAAATTCGAGGCACCAAAAAATCACAACGCGCCAAGGAAGGAATTGATTGCTTGGGGCGTTGTTGACCAGTCGGTGACAAATCGTGCTGTCAGTGCCTCGTCGGGATCACCGGAATGCGGATCGCCATCCCAAACGTAATATTGTGCGCCTGCATCGTGCAGGCGTTTGTGCATCGCGCGCGGGAAGCGGGCAAAGATAATGTTGGCCTGCGGTTCATGTAGGAATTCCACGGTGTTGTGTTTGCGCAGCCCGTCTGCGAGGCGGGCACAGGCCGCATTTGCACGCGTGGCGAGATCGAGCCATAATTTGTCCCTCAGATAACAATTCATTTGAGCCGACAGGAAACGGTGCTTGGAGAAAAGATGCCCACCACGCTTGCGGCGCAGTTCAAACTCCCATGCCAGATCGGGATCAAAGATCACGCATGCCTCGACACCCAGCAGACCATTCTTGGTGCCGCCAAAGCTGACGGTGTCGATACCGGATTTCCATGTCATTTCGGCAGGGGTGCAGCCCAGTGTTGCGATGGCATTTGAAAAACGGGCGCCATCCAAATGTGTCTTGCAACCGAATTCAGCTGCGACGGCCGTGATGGCGCGCAATTCTTGCAAACTATAGATCGTACCCTTTTCAGTCACTTGCGTGATTGATACAGGCCCTCGTTGCGGGCCGTGAACGCCGCGCGATTCTTCGCCCGAGATAGCGGCGCGTAAGGCGTCGGGGGACATTTTTGCATCAGTGGCGGGCACGAGCGTCAGCTTGGCCCCGCTATAGAATTCTGGAGCGTTGCATTCGTCTTCGTGGATGTGGGCGACGGGACTGCAAAAGATCGTGTCCCACGGGTTTGCCATTGTTGCCAGCAGGATCGAATTTGCGGCCGTTCCCGTCGCGACGAGGTAGACTTGCGCATCAGGTGCTTCAAAAGTTTCGCGGATCTGGCAACGCACGGTTTCCATTAGGTCGTCGGCACCATAGCCCATCGCATAGCCATCATTGGCGCGGGTCAGCGCCTGAAGCACCGAAGGGTGTGCAGGGCCTGCATTGTCAGAAGCAAAAATCATTAGACAGGTTCCTCGATGATGTAATTGTCCCACGCGTCATCAGGGACGGTTGTTTCGCTGACCGTGCGCCCTTGGATGGAAACACCGGCGGCGTGAACGCTGGCGGCCTCACCGCTGATTAACGGGTGCCAGTGATATAGGTCGCGCCCCTCGTATTTGAGCCGGTAGGCGCATGTTTGGGGCAACCAATACATGTTGTCCTCTAGGGTCTTGGGCGTCATGACAATACATTCGGGCACATATTGATGTCGGATCACGTATTTGGAGCACTGGCACGTGGCTCCGTCCAACAGCTTGCAGGCGACCCGCGTCAGTTCAACCTTGCCTGTATCTTCGTCCTCTAGCTTGTTGAGGCAACATTTCCCGCAGCCATCGCAGAGCGCTTCCCATTCCGGTCGGGTTAAATCGTCGAGAGGGATTGTTTCCCAGAAATTCGGGCGCAGATCAGACATGGGACAGGATTTCGCGTGCTTGGCCGCAGTCTTTGCCCATCTGGTCGATCAACGCGTCAATGCTGTCGAGCTTTAGCTCGGGGCGTAAGTATTCGACCAAAGCCACAGACAATGTCGCGCCATATAGGTCGCCCTTGAAATCAAAAAGGAACGTTTCGCAGTTGGGGCGGTTTTCACCAAACATCGGACGGGTCCCAATCGAGGCTGCACCGTTGTAACTGCCTGCATGCGGGCCGTCCAAAACATCAACGGTCACCGCGTATACGCCCAAGCGGGGCAGGTGCAGCCCGTCGATGGACATATTCGCTGTTGGGTATCCCAATTCACGTCCGCGTTGTTCACCGCGAATGACTTCGTTCTCCAACCGGTGCCAATGACCTAGCATACGGGCCGCGTCGCGTGGCCGTCCGCTGCTAAGTGCGTCTCGAATTGCGGTGGATGATACCTCAACCTCGGCGATTTCAAACATCGGTGCGATCGTCACTCCGAACCCCATTTCAGTGCCAAACCGAACCAAGTCATGGGCATTGCCAGAGCGCCCCTTGCCAAAGCAGAAATCGGCGCCAACCACCACATGGGTCAGACCCAATTGATCGGCAATCACCGTTTGGGCGAAATCGCGTGCGGTCAGGCTGGCCAAAGTATCATTGAACGGCAGTTCATATAGTTTTTCGATCCCCAGCTTTTCCAGACGGTGGGCCTTGGCATCGGCATTCATCAGGCGAAAAGGATTGGAATCATTCGAAAAATAGCTGCGAGGATGCGGCTCAAAGGTCATAATTCCCAGCGGCGCATTTTCTTTGGTCGCCTCAGAGCGGGTTAGATCAATAACAGCCTGATGGCCCAGATGGACGCCGTCAAAATTGCCAATTGCAACGGCCGCGCCGCGGTCGTCGGGATCGATGAAATGTGTGTCACGGATAATGCGCATAGCCTTGCGTAGCGCGGCCAGCACAGGGGTGCAAGGTCAGTCGAACTTGCGGCTGGGCGCCAGAACGGTCGCTTCTCCGATTAGGACCTTTTTGTTGTCGACTAGACAGCGGGTGTCCATTTTCACACGCCTCTTGGAATGATCGATATCTACGACCTCGACCTCGGCCAAAACCATGTCCCCGGGGCGCACTGGTGCAAGGAATTTCAGAGATTGGCCAAGATACACAGTTCCATGTCCCGGCAATTGTTCGCCGATCACCGCTGAAACCAAACCGGCAGTCAGCATGCCGTGCGCAATGCGACCGGCAAAAATGGTGTCTTGGGCGTAGTCTTCGTCAAGATGCACAGGGTTGCGATCAGTCGAGACTTCGGCGAACAATTCGATATCGCGGTCGGTCACGACCTTGCGGATCGATCGCGTCATACCGATTTCGATATCTTCGATACAGATTGTGCCACGCGGTGCGTTGTCCAACATTCCGTGCCTCCGTAGGTAATAATAGGTCGAGCAAGGCCATTGCCGTGAAATATAATTACTTTGCAGGTGCAGAAAAATCAAGCCCCAATAAAGACTACCGCAAGAAACCAATGGAATAGGTCGTCGTCATCTTTTCTGTTTCTAAATAGTGGCTTAGGGCGTTTTGGTCGGGTTGGATTTCGGTTTTAGTCTCCGATGCGGCCAGCCCTCCGGTGATAAACAACGTATCCAAATCCTCTTGCAGACCGCCTAGGACATCAGTGCGAATCCCGTCACCGATGCAAATGATGTGCGGGTCTGCGGCAACATTTCCAAGCGCGGCTAACCGTCTGCGCGCTAGGTCATAGATTGGCGGATGGGGCTTGCCGAAATAAAGGCTCTCGCCGCCCATATCGGTGTATAGTTTGGCAAGCGCTCCTGCGCACCATTCGCGGTCTTCGCCGCGGTCGACAATGATATCGGGGTTGGCGCATAGCAGTTTGAGCCCTCTTTCGCGGGCGACCAGAAACTCGGGTCGGTTCAGATCAGGGTCGGCCATCGGGTCGAACGGGCCGCAGCAGACGATGCCTTGGGCATCATCTAGTGGGACTCTTTGAATGCTTGCTGGATTTTCAATTATATTCAACGGTTTAAAGAAGTCGTCGTCGCGGGGGCTTTCGCCCATGAACCAGATCTTTTCGCCCACGACGCCGCGAAACATCGCAGCGCGGGCGCTGTCGCCAGAGGTGGCAATCGTGTCATAGGTGTCATCGGGGACGCCCATTTGTCTGATTTGTTTTGCGACACTGTCGCGCGGGCGCGGCGAGTTAGTCACGAGCACAACGATGCCGCCGGATTTCCGGAATGTCTGCATTGCGGCGACGGCATCGGGGAACGGTGTGATCCCATTGTGAATACACCCCCAAAGATCGACAAACGCTGCGTCATAGGTCGCTGAGATGTCTTCGAAACGCTCGATAATACGGGTCATGTGTCACCTGTTGAATAAATCTAAGCGCCAGATACGCAGCCTGCGCGCAAAAGAAAAGGGCGCCCGAAGGCGCCCCTATTTGGAATGTTGGGCCTTGGTTAGGCCGTTTTCAGGTTTGGAATGATTTGCTTTTTGCGGCTCATGACGCCTGGCAGGACCACGGTATCGCCTGTGACCGTTGCGCCGAACGATGCCTCGGCTACAGCCTTGGACAGCGCATTCGGGACCATCATCGTGGCTTCTTCGTTCAAGATGTCGACGACAAACAGCAGCACCTGATCAACACCATCCTCAGAGGCGACGTTGTCCATGCTGGCCATAATGCTGTCCTTGCGGTCCAGCACGATTTTTGGCGCTGTGGTCTCAAGGACAGAAACGCGGAATTTGGTGTCGCCGACAGCGTATTCCTTGCTGTCCATGCGCAGCAGTTCCGCATCAGAAAACGCAGAGACATCTGATTTCGCCTCGAACATTTCGGCAGCATAGGCGGTCAGATCAACACCCAGATCGGCTGCCAACATCTCGGCCAGTGCCTTGTCGACAGGCGTGGTCGTGGGTGAACGGAACTCTAGCGTGTCGGACAAAATGCAAGACAGCATCAGGCCTTTGACACCAGTGGGCATATGGTCGGCATGTTCGCCCATCATTTGATGCATGATCGTTGCGGTGCATGCGACAGGGCGGATGGTGATATCGATCGGGCCTTTGGTTTCGAGACCACCCACCAGCTTGTGGTGATCGATGATGGCTGTGACATTCGCACCGTTGATATTTGCAGGCAGCTCGGCAGGGTTGTTGGTATCCACTATCACGCAGTCCTGATCGTCGGCCACGTCGTCGATGACGGCTGGCAGGTCAAAACCCCAGCGCTTTGCAACAAATTGCGCCTCGGTGTTTGGGGTGCCCAACAGGGCTGCTTTGGCGTCAGTGCCTGTATGGTTTAGGAACCATTCCCAGATCAGGGGGGAACCGGTGCTGTCAGTGTCGGGGGCTTTGTGCCCGAAAACGAGTGTTGTCATTGTCAAATGGCCTATTTTGAGCGAGGATTTGCGCGGCTTATAAGATGGAAACCGCCCGCTGTCACGATGCAGATTGTCACGGGCTGCTATGCAAAAGGCGAATATGAAAGAGGTCGACCTATACCCTCCGGTCAAGGCGTATTTGACCCGCCAAGGCTGGGACGTCAAAGGCGAGGTCGGGGCCGCCGATGTCGTCGCCCGTCGCGACGACGACATGCTGGTGGTCGAGCTAAAGCTCGCGTTTTCCTTGGCTCTGTTTCACCAAGGGATTGAACGTCTGGCATTGACGGATCATGTCTATTTGGCGGTACCTGCAGGCGGCAAAGCCAAACCGCTAAAGGCAAATGTCAAAATGGCTAGGCGTTTGGGGTTGGGGGTGCTGACGGTTCGGCCTCGTGACGGATTTGTCGAGGTGCTCGCGGATCCGGGGCCCTATTCGCCGCGCAAATCCAAGAAAAAGAAGTCGCGTTTGCTGCGGGCTTTTGATCGTTTGGATGGTGATCCGAACGCGGGGGGGGCAACGCGCCACGGCATCGTGACCGGTTATCGTCAGGACGCGTTGAAATGCGCGCGATTTCTGGCAATCCACGGCCCTAGTGCGGGCAAAAAGGTCAAGGACTGGGCAGAAGTGCCTACCGCCACGCGCATTATGGCGGATGATCATTACGGTTGGTTCACCCGTGTCGAGCGCGGAATCTATGCGTTGACAGATGAAGGGCGCATTGGCTTGACCGACTGGGGCGACGTCTAGCGCGGGGTGATCTGCCATCCATTATCTACAAGCAAGTTCAGCAGCCCTTGTTGACCCGGCAAATGGCCCGCACCGACGGCGATCATGATGGTGTCGTGATCTTGGGCCACGGCCTCGATCACTGGTAGCCAAAGCAGGTTTCTGTCATACAGCAACGCTTGTTCGGCCTCTGCGGTCAGTTTTGCGATTTCGTCATTTGATACGCGGGCGCCTCGGCGGGCCGCGATTTGTGACATCGCCAGAAGCCCCGCCACGTCGCCCTCAAAATAACTGTCCAGCATCGCCACGAACATCTGTTGTTGGAGTTCTGCGTCGAATGCTGCGATTTCCAGCATTTTGATTTGTTCTGCGCGCGTATCACCCCGCATGATCGTGAAAATCGTATCAAACGGTTCTAACGCCTGCATTGGCACATCGTTTGCTTGGGCGTCTTGGATCACCAGCTGATCCAGCCCGCGCTTGTTTTCCGCTAAATCCGCCATGGCGCAGACCGGAATACCGATGGCCATCATCAGATACCAAGGTTGCATTTTCGACGCGAGGATCGGCGGGATCCCACGGGCGCGCGCGGCCTCTGACAGGCTTTGCCATATTTCCTCGGGCAGTTGATCGGGAAGCGTTGGGCCGTTGGTGCTAAACAGAAAATCAGGGTTGCTTGTCATGTAGGCCATGACTTGCGCTTCTTCGGCTGGCGTTGCTTCTAGCAGGACAATATCGCTGGCAAGCAAATCGGCGCGCACTGTATCCATAAGGGCCCCTAGTCGCTGGTCGCGCAAGTGCATCGTGCCCAGAATCGTCAATGTGGTGTCATCCCGTGTCGCCGTCCAAATGATACCTTGCGCATAGGGGGTATTGGCGCGTTTCGCGGCGATTTCCGCGACTTCTTTGGTGGTTAGTCGCCCGGCAAAGCTGGCCCCGCCACACAATGAAACAACGGGCGAGGCCAATAGGCAGAGGGCAACAGTTAGCGAGCGCAGCATAGTTAGGTCCTGTTCTTAGTTTTGCAGGATCATACGTTGCCCGGCACGGATCAACCAGCGCCCGATGGTATCGCGCCACGTATTGCGCGGTGGGGGAACCAATTGCAGACGCACGACGTTTACCGGAACAGGCGGGGTGGGTTGAACCAATGGGACAGGCACCCAAGCGGTCTTGGGCGGCGTTAAATCCAGCCGTTCAGCGCGGTTGCGCCGGACGTGCGGACGGTGATGGGGCGGGGTGGCATCGCGGCCAACCACATAAAACGGGGGATGCATGAGAATAGCTTTCCAAGTAATCAACGGGTCGTAAGGGGGGAGGAGCGCACCTGTCGCGGAACGCAAAACTGCAATGCCTAGCACGAGGCGTAATTGAGGTGTCCTTTCGTCATTGCAGTCTCCTGTTGATTGTCTTGTGAGCCGCTGCATAAATCGCATTTGCCTGTTTGAATAGCGGCCGTGGATTTTGGATCCGAAATATGTAACATTTATGCCACTGTGGCTAGGTGGTCAGGTCGATAATGCGTTGGGCGATTGGTGATGTGTCATCTTGGCTGGCCATTTCCTGCCTTAGCTTTGCGACCAATTCAAAGCTCCACATATCCGTAGGGGCCATCGAGACACCCGCCGCGATCGTTTCAAGCAGGCCTGCGTGCCGTGCGTCAGGCTTGAACCCGTCCAGCAGCCAAACCGCTGCGGGACCCGCCTCTGGGCCCAACGCGTCCACAGTCAACGCTGAATAGGCCCCGGCCAGATCCTCGGCGTCTGCGCGCGGTGGTAACCCGCAGCCGCTCCAGGTCAGTTGGGAAATCGGCGCCCCGTTCGGTATCAACCGCAAAGGGCTGGATGCAACAACGCGCTGGCAATCGACCAAAGAACCGAACGGTAACAACGCATATGTGTCGGGGGATTGATCCAGAGACGATGCCGCTCCAGCGGCGTCTTGCGGGGCGGCGAATTCAAGCAACCTGTCCATTGCCGCTAGGCTACGTATAACGGATTGTGCGTCGAAAGGCGTATCCGCGCGGGGCAGGTGACCGGCCTGCGCCGCATAAATTGCCAAGAACAAGTCAGTCTCATCAACTCCGATTACCAACCCGGCTGCGCCTGACCCGAGCAACCCGATAAGCTGATCCAGCGTTTCAGGTTTTGTGTCTGCGTCTTGCTGGAGTAGCGGGCGGGCCAGCACAAGCGCGTCAACGGAATGGGTGATGGCAAATGTCTTGTCGCCAATACCGATTCTCCGGTGGGATGGAATATCTAAGCCGGTCTCGGCGATCAGCGGGGTCAAATCCATCAGATCGCCGGTCGCGATTTGTCTAGCGATCGTCGCGCTGTTGGTCAGTGTGACGTCGTGCTGATCAAGGACATTTGCCACCAACTTCTGGGCGGCAGAAGTGCCGTGCGTACTAACAAATGTGTCGTCCATAGCTGGGCCTAAACTGGTTAACCGTATGTTTATAGGTGGGGCGTGCAGCATGAAAAAACAAGCTTTTTGGGCCCCAAACGACAAGCGCGCAAGAGCATCGCGCCGAAAAGCGGTGCAATATCAAAGGCATTTTAAATAGGGATGGTATTTGGAATCTTTGCGATTCCAAATAAGATTTTTTAATGTCGCGGCTAGAACGGTCCCGTTTCGCGCGGCCTTAGTCGCCGTCGAACGCACATAACGCATGAACGTCCATTCCCATGGTCTCTAGCTTTGCACGGCCGCCCAGATCGGGCAGGTCGATGACAAAGGCGCAGCCGATGACCTGCGCACCCATACGTTCAATCAACTTGATGCCGGCCTCGGCGGTGCCGCCCGTCGCCAACAGATCATCCACCAGCAGAACCTTTTGCCCCGCCATCAGCGCATCGTCGTGGACCTCCATCACCGCTTGGCCGTATTCCAGCGTATAGGCCTGCTCGATTGTTTTCCCGGGCAGTTTGCCCTTTTTGCGGATCGGGACAAAGCCTTTGCCCAGTTGGTGAGCAATCGCGCCGCCCAATATAAAGCCCCGAGCCTCAAGTCCGACGACCTGATCGATGTCTGCGCCAGCATAAGGATGCAAGAGTTGGTCAATCGCGATCCGGAACCCGCGCGGATCAGAGAACAACGTTGTGACGTCGCGAAACATAATACCCTCATGCGGGAAATCGGGAATTGTGCGGATATAGTCTTGGACGGTTTTCATAGTTCAATCCTTAAGGACACGGCCAGCGACCGCGTCGAGTTTGGCAATCAGATCGGCATCACGGGCGGACGGGGCTGTCATGATGGCATGTTCAAGTGCGCGGTCGCATCCATGCGGGCAGGGCGCGGGTTTGTCCAGTAATGCAGGCAAAGCTGTGATCAGGTCCCGTGCTTTGGTGCCGTTGCCTTGCAGTGTTGCAATGACGTCGCTGACATCAACTGCGCCGTGGTCGGGGTGCCAACTGTCATAATCCGTGATCATCGCGACAGAAGCATAGCAAATTTCGGCCTCACGGGCGAGCTTGGCCTCGGGCATGTTTGTCATGCCGATGACGTCGCAGCCCCAAGATCGATACATGTGGCTTTCGGCGGCGCTGGAAAACTGCGGCCCTTCCATTGCCAGATAGGTGCCGCCATTGTGCATGTTTATGCCTGCATTTTCACCCGCGGCCAAACACGCGGCGGACAGTGCCGAACAGGTCGGGTGGGCGATGCTGACATGAGCCACGCATCCGGTTCCGAAAAACGACTTGTCGCGCGCAAATGTCCGGTCGATGAACTGGTCGACCACGACAAAGTCGCCCGGGGCCATTTCTTCGCGGAATGATCCGCAGGCGCTGACTGACACAATGTCGGTGACACCAATCCGCTTTAGTGCGTCGATATTGGCGCGGTAAGGCACAGTTGTCGGGCTGTAGACATGTCCACGTCCGTGGCGCGGTAAAAATGCAAAGTCGACACCGTCGAGCGTTCCAGTCAGAAGATCGTCGGATGGCGCGCCCCACGGGCTGTTAACGGATTGCCATTTTGCGTCCTGAAGACCCGTGATGTTATACAGACCCGATCCGCCGATAATACCCAATTTGCGTGTCATATGCCGCCCCTGTGAATTGCTTTGCGACTTTGCGCGTTGGGGCGCAGCAGTGCAACCGTGCAATTGCGTTCGGCGGGTCAGGGGGTGACAAGGGCTCTGATGCTTGGTAGGGCCGCGCCAACAACCCATAAAACTTTAGGTGACCCGAATGGCCCGAGCACTGTTGGCGAGATTTGCCGAAAACATGAACCTGCGTGACAGTAGCGAGGCGATGACCCTGTCGCGCGTCAGGATCGAGGTCCTGTCGGGGCTGACCGTAGCTTTGGCACTTGTGCCCGAAGCGGTGGCGTTTGCCTTTGTTGCGGGGGTGCATCCATTGGTTGGTCTATACGCTGCCTTTATCGTTGGGCTGATAACTGCGTTGATCGGTGGTCGTCCTGGCATGATCTCGGGTGCGACTGGCGCATTGGCGGTTGTTATGGTTTCGCTCGTGGCGCAGCACGGCGTCGAATATCTGTTGGCCACAGTTGTTTTGATGGGCTTGATCCAGATTTTTGTCGGTGTGATGCGCTGGGGTAAATTCATCCGTTTGGTACCGCATCCGGTGATGTTAGGATTTGTAAATGGTCTGGCAATTGTGATTTTCCTAGCCCAGCTGGGGCAGTTTCAGGTGCCCGGTAGCGCCGAGGCCGCGGGACACGGTATGGCGTCGGGCGATTGGTTGTCGGGTGGGCCGTTGCATCTGATGCTGGGCCTTGTTGCGATGACGATGGTCATTATCTGGCTGCTACCAAAACTGACAAATGCAATTCCCGCGCCGCTCGCTGGGATCGGAATCGTAGCGGCGATTGTCATCGGTTTCGGTTTGGATGTGCCACGCGTTGGTGATCTCGCGTCGATTCAGGGCGGCTTGCCAATGTTCCACATTCCGGCGGTGCCCGCCACGATCGAGACATTCTGGATCATCCTGCCTTATGCGTTGATCCTGTCGGCAATCGGCCTGATCGAGAGCCTGCTGACACTCAACCTTGTGGGTGAGATGACGGGCAAGCGCGGCGGCGCATCCCAAGAATGTGTGGCGCAGGGTCTGGCCAATACCGTGACCGGTGTCTTTGGCGGTATGGGCGGATGTGCGATGATCGGTCAGTCGATGATCAACGTCAAATCTGGTGGCCGCACGCGGATCGCGGGCACGGCGGCGGCCTTGTTCCTGCTGTGCTTTATCCTGTTTGCATCAGGATTGATCGAGCAGATCCCACTGGCGGCGTTGGTCGGGGTCATGTTCATGGTTGTGATTGGCACCTTTGCTTGGAACAGCCTGCGGATCATGACGAAAGTGCCGCGATTGGATGCCTTTGTGACAATCCTTGTGACGGTTGTGACTGTGATGACGGATCTGGCTACGGCTGTGGTTGTGGGCGTCATCGTTAGTGCATTGGCCTTTGCATGGCAAAACGCGCGCCGTATCCACGCGATCAAACGCGAAAGCACCACCGAAAAGGGCGCTCAGGTCTATGAAATTCAAGGGCCACTGTTCTTTGGTTCGACGGACGGTTTTATGGAACTCTTTGATGTCGAGGCCGACCGCGATGTTGTGATCATCGATTTTGCAGCCAGCCGCGTGGCGGATCAATCCGCGCTACAAGCAATCGAAGCTGTGGCGCTAAAATACGAGGCCGCAGGCAAGCGCATCCAGTTGCGCCACCTGAGCCGTGATTGCCATGAGCTGCTGAACAAAGCGGGCCATTTGATGGTCGATAGCGATGACGACCCTGATTACGAACTGGCGGTCGATTATGATGTCCGTACAGGCATTCTGGGCGGTCACTAGCATGACTGGATTTCGGGGGCCGCGCGTGTGGCCCCCGAAACCAATGGGTTAACTGTTCTCGGGCCGTTGCAGGCTAAACAGCTCGGTCACGCGAGAATAGTCGCGGTATCCCAACCGGCTAAGCGGCTGGAACGAGGCCACATCAAACAGCCCGTCCTTGAGGTGCGCATCATTGATATGAACGCCGGTTACCTCGCCAAACACTGTGAAATTGGCAGCGCCGGGCAATTGCACGATTTGCGTTACTTTGCATTCCAGCGTCGCAGGCGAGGCCGCGACGCGGGGGCAATTGATCGTTGTGCAGTCAGCTTTCTCCAGCTTGGCGAGTTCGAATTCATCGACCTCTTTGTCCCATGGCCCGGACGTCATATTCATCTGATCGCGCAACGCATAAGAGACGATGTTGGCCGCGAACACGCCGGTGTCACGAATGTTGGACACAGAATCTTTGGTCCCGTCGCGGTCGTCCTTGGCCGAGGTGGACGCGAACATGACTTGCGGCGGCTCATAGGCAACAGCATTAAAGAATGAATATGGAGCCAGATTGTCCGAACCATCCGCGCCGCGGGTCGATATCCATCCGATCGGGCGGGGTGAGATCAGAGCATTAAATGGGTTATGCGGCAGTCCGTGACCGTCTTTTGGTTCATAAAACATTGTTAATTTTCCGTCTTTTCCTGAGATGGCGCTACAGGTAACTTGATGCGGCAAGATTGACCAGCGCCAAGGGACCGATGATATCAGCCAACATCACATTGGCCCCCGAAGCCCCCGCCGATTGGTGGGAAGTCGAGGCGCTATATGACCTGTGTTTTGCACCGGGTCGGTCGGCATTGTCGTCGTATCGCTTGCGTGACGGGGTTGCTCCGATCGCGTCGCTATGCCTGACTGCGCGGGACACTGATGGTATACTTGCAGGGGCGATCCGCCATTGGCCGGTCCTGATTGGCGACGCGCCTGTGGCCTTGCTGGGGCCGGTAGCTGTGCACCCGACGCGACAGGGTGAAGGGCTGGCCGCGATGCTGATCTATAGATGTCTCGAGGTGGCCCGCGTTTTGGGGTGGGGCCGTGTGATGCTGGTGGGCGACCCGCCTTATTACCGACGCTACGGGTTTGACGTGCTGCAAGGCGTCGTAATGCCGCCGCCAACCAACCCCGAGCGGGTGCTTGGCATCGGATTAAAGTCGGGCGCATGGGATGGTATTACGGGCGAGGTCCGGCGTTGGGCGGATTGAAATGCGAATTGTTCATCCCCATCTAGACACCTATGACCGAAAATCTGATCAAATCTGATTCACTATCAACCGAAACATGCCACCAAATCGCCGCGCTTGTGGACCGGCAACAGCGGGCGAACGGGCTACTGATGCGGGCCATCAACGTTGTGGGTGGTCAGGTCGAAGACGGGCTGCGCATGTTGCCGGCCGGGGCACGCAGTCAAGTTGATGCGGCCGCGAGGCGCGCACTTGAAGCAAGCTATCAAGCGGCAAGCCGCAGCCGCAGTGTCGCGGGTGGATCGGACAATCTGCACAAGACATTAGGGGCAATTACAGGCGCTTTGGGCGGCTTAGGTGGTTTACCGACAGCGCTGGCCGAGCTGCCGGTCGCGACAGCAGTCATTTTCCGTGCGGTCCAAGGGGTCGCCGCGCAATACGGCGAGGACCCGCTTAGCGAAGAGACGCGCGCGCATTGCCTGGCGGTCTTTGGTTCCGGTGGACCCGGGGCTGACGACGACGGTGTCGATACGTCGTTTTTTGGGGCGCGGATCGGTCTAACGGGGGCTGCAGTGCACGGGGTTATCGGCAAGGTCGCACCACGTTTCGCGACAGTGCTGACGCAAAAATTGGGGGCGCAAGCCATCCCGATCCTTGGTGCGGCAGCTGGCGCAGGCACGAATTATGCATTTACCGATTTTTACGTCGAAATGGCCCATGTACATTTTGGTCTGCGCAAACTGGTCAGGGATCATGACGAAGACGCGGTGCTAGACGAGTTCCACCGGGCATTGGCGGCGGTCGAAGTGCCTGTAAAACACGCCTAGATTTGATGGATCAGCCAATCTGAAACCGCGCGGCGCACCGATTGATCGCCGTTTTCAACCGCATCGTCCATGATTTTACGGACCTCGCCTAAATCAATACGGCGCAGCAAATGCTTGACCGGACCGACCGAAGCGGGGCGCATTGACAGGGACCGGAAACCGATTGCGGCGAAGCACAGCGCCTCAACAGGACGGCCGGCGTCCTCACCACAAAATGAAAGCGGCGTGTCATAAGCATCGCAGCGGTCTACGATTTGGCGCAAAAAATTCAAAAACGCAGGGTTCAACGTGTCATAGCGTTTGCGCACCCGTTCATTTTCCCGGTCGGCTGCGAAAAAGAATTGTTTCAGATCGTTGCCGCCAACAGAAACAAAGTCCACTTCTTGAAAAAACCTGTCAGGGGCATGCGCCAGCGACGGAGTTTCCAACATCGCGCCAATCTTTAGGTCGGACGGCAGTGGATGGCCCAACTTCTCTTCTCGGGCCCATGCCTTGGCCACTTCTTCCTTGGCTTTTCGAAATTCATTGTATTGCGCCACGAACGGGAACATGACCGACAACGGGCGCCCGTTTGCAGCCCGCATCAGCGCCTGCAGCTGCATCCGCAAAATGCCAGGTTTGTCGAGCCCCACGCGGATTGCGCGCCACCCCATCGCAGGGTTTGGTTCGTCGTTCGGTTTCATATAGGCCAGAACTTTGTCCGAACCGATATCGAGTGTCCTGAACGCGACACGTTTGTCGCCTGCGGCATCCATAACCCGCGCATATAGTGCCGACAACTCGGCGCGTTTTGGCATTTTGTTGCGGATCAGAAACTGCAGTTCAGTGCGAAAAAGGCCAACACCTTCGGCACCTGAACCCTCAAGCGACGGAAGGTCCGCCATCAATCCCGCATTCATATGAAGCGAAATGGTCACCCCATCGCGTGTCGTCGCAGGTAGGTCACGCAAGGACGCATAACGTTCTTGGGCTTGCCGTTGCATCGCGATTTTTTCGGCGAACGCGCCTTTTACGGTGTCGTCGGGGCGCAGGTGGGCAAAGCCCTGATCCCCATCCACAAGGACAGTGTCGCCATTCAACGCCTCGCGGGTGATCCCTTTGGCATTGATGACCAAGGGAATAGCCCAAGCCCGCGCAACAATCGTGGCATGGCTACCAACGGATCCTTCTTCTAGGATGATACCCTTTAGCGCTTTGCCATATTCCAACAACTCGCCGGGGCCGATGTTGCGCGCGACCAGTATCGGATTGTCCGGCAGGGCGCCTGCATCGGCCCCTTGGCCAGTCAGAATCCGCAACAAACGGTTCGATAGATCATCGAGATCGGACAGGCGTTCACGCATATACGCGTCGCCCGCCTGGGTCAGCCGGCGCCGCGCTAGTGATTGTTCCTTTTCCACAGCCGCCTCGGCCGAGAGACCGTTTTCAACGTCGGCCTCCATTCGTCGCAACCACGATTTGGAGTTCGCAAACATCCGGTAGGCCTCAAAGACCTGACGCTGTTCTGCATCCGTGCCGCCAGAATCCGATAGCAAGTCGTCCAAGCCCACCCGCAATGTTTCGACACCTTCGCGCAAGCGGGACAATTCGACGTCGGGGTCGTCCGAAATCGGGTTGGTCACGACCACCCGAGGTTCATGTAGGTAGACCTGCCCTTCGGCGTTGCCCTCTTGGGCAATGGATCCTTTGAATAGCACCGGTTGGGTATGACGGGCTGTAAGTGCTGCGCCTTCGCCGACAAAAGCGCCAAGCTCGGTCATCTCGGCGATGACCATTGCGACGACTTCTAGTGCGTAGACCTCATCGGCGGTGAATTCACGGGCTTCGTTGGATTGCACCACCAAGACACCCAAACTGTCACCCAAACGCTGGATTGGCACACCGCAGAACGAGCAATATCGTTCTTCGCCCGTTTCGGGCATATATCGGAAACCTTTGGCGCTGGGTGCGTCGGCAGTGTTAACAATTCGTCCCAACCGCGCAACGCGACCGACCAGACCTTCGCCTAGTCGCATTCGTGTTTGGTGAACCGCTTCGGATTGCAAGCCTTGCGTGGCGCAGAGTTCCAGCGTTTCTTCGTCCCGAAACAGATAGATAGAGCAAACCTCGGCGAGCATGCTGTCGGCGATCAGCTCGACGACCTTGTCCAGGCGCGCCTGACCTTCGCCGCTCTCGGCGAGCGCGTCACGCAAGCGTTTTAACAGCTTGCGGCTGGATGTTTCTTGGCGTTCTGGCATTCTGCCCCCTATTGAGGGTCAACATAGGGGGGGCGTCGATGCAGGGAAAGCGGGAAATCACTCACCATAGTCCCGAACGTCAATAGCGACTACTTGGTCAGGTCGCTTTTGGAAAAGGCGGCACGCACAACAAGGCCGGGTTGCTTGACGATATTTGGCGATCCTTTACCACGCCAAATTGCGCAAACAACAGCAAGGACCTCGGCACCGGCCGCGGCACTCAGGTCAAAAGCGTCAGCGACGGCCCCTCCGGTGGTGATCACATCTTCGATAAAGGTGATTTTCCGGCCTGAAACGTCCTGGCCTTCGATCGCTTGGCAGGTTCCGTAGGTCTTGGCCTCTTTACGAACAAATGCTGCAGGCAGACCTGTTTCCAGAGAGATTGCGGTCGCAAGTGGCACACCGCCAAGCTCCAACCCTGCAAGGATTTCCGTCTCTGACGGTAATAGTTGGGCCATTTCCTTGGCAAGGGGGCGCAATAGTTCGGGGCTGCCCTCGAACCGGTATTTGTCGAAATAGGTCTGAGACACAAGGCCAGAGCGCAACGTGAATTCACCCTCGAGCGATGAGATCGCTGCGATTTGGGCCGCCAATGCGTCTCGGGTCATCGTCGTCATGGGCTAGGCCACCTTTTCCAACTCAAACGCATCATGCAACGCTTGTACCGCCAGTTCCATGTATTTGCGGTCGATCAGAACCGAGACCTTGATCTCGGATGTGGTGATGACTTTGATGTTTACGCCTTCTTCGCGCAAGGTTGCGAACATTTTTGCCGCGACACCTGCGTGGCTGCGCATGCCGATGCCAACGATGGATACTTTGGCGACCTCGGTATCTGAGACGAGGTCATGATAGTTGATGTCGCCTGCAGATTTCGCGTCTTCCATGGCTTTTTCGGCGCGCGCCACCTGATCGGTGGGGCAAGAGAAGGTCATGTCCGTGCGCCCTTCTTCGGAAATATTCTGGACGATCATATCGACGTTCACGCCCGCCTCGGCCAAGGGGCCAAAGATCGCGGCGGCAATGCCGGGGCGGTCGGCGACCGAGATCAGGGTCATTTTCGCCTCGTCGCGGGAATAGGCCACACCGGCCACTGCGTTCTTTTCCATGATGTCCTCCTCATCGCAAACGAGCGTTCCGGCGTCGTCCGATGGTTCCTCAAATGATGATAGCACGCGCAGGCGCACCTTGAACCGCATCGCCAATTCGACGGAACGGGTTTGTAATACTTTGGCGCCAAGGGATGCCAGTTCCAGCATTTCCTCGAACGAGATCTTGTCCAGTTTGCGCGCCTTGTCGGTGATGCGCGGATCGGTCGTGTAGACGCCATCGACGTCGGTGTAGATGTCACAGCGTTCGGCCTCGAAGGCGGCGGCAAAAGCCACGGCTGTGGTGTCAGAACCGCCACGGCCCAGCGTCGTGACGCGGCCTTCTGGCGAAACACCTTGAAAACCCGCGATCACCGCGACGCGGTCACCGGTTGCGAATTTTTCGCGGATGTTGGCAGGCGGGATGTCTTCGATGCGGGCCGAAGAATGGGCAGATGTGGTTTGAACCGGCACTTGCCAGCCTTGCCAGCTGCGCGCGGGAATATCCATTTCCTGCAACCGCAACGCCATCAGGCCCGCGGTTACGTTTTCGCCGCTGCTGACAACCGCGTCGTATTCACGGGCGTCGTGCATGGCCGAGGTTTCATTGACCCAACCGACCAATTCGTTGGTCTTGCCCGACATGGCCGAGACGATGACGATCACGTCATAGCCTTTGGACACCTCCAGCGCCACGCGTTTGGCCGCGCGCGCGATCCGGTCAAGGTTGGCGACGGATGTTCCGCCGAATTTCATTACCAGTGTGGGCATGGGTCGTCTCGCCTTTGATTGCGAGTGGTTCCTAGTCGGAAATTGCCCCTTAGGGCAAGGTCATAAGGGGTGCGGCCTGCCTTCCCATGTCTCAAATGTGCCTGTTGTGCCTAAAGAAAGGGCAGTTATGCGATCAAACAGGCCGTCCGCGCTTTCTTGGGCGCTAATATCGGCATCATCGCCACCCATATCCGTGCGCACCCATCCGGGGTGATAAATTCCAACGGCGATTCCCTCGGGCTTTAGGTCCGTGGCAAGGTTGCGGCCGATATTGAGCGCTGCAGCTTTGGAGGCGCGATAGGCATACATGCCGCCCGTGGCCAATGTATTCGACCCCATCTGCGAAGAAATAATTGCGATTTTGCCTTGTGCGGCCCGCAGGTTTGGCAACAACGCCTGAATGGTCATGAACATGCCTGTGACATTCACCGCGAATGTGTCCGACCAGATTTGCGCGGTGTAGTCCCCATCGACGGGCCAATGCTTGTCATGCAGGGCGCCGGAATTGCAGATAAGGGCCTGCAAGGGACGCCCGTCCAATGTCGTGGCCAGTTTAGTGATCGAGGCAGGATCGGTGACGTCGAGGTCCAACAGATCATCGGCCCCGCGCGAGGTTCCCAAAACCCCGCCATCTACGGCGCGGTATATTGCCAAAAGTGCCGCGCCGACGCCCCGATTCGCGCCTGTGATCAATACTGTCATCAGTTTGCTTTCTTGGTCGGAACAAAGGGCAGAGGCAACACGGGCACGCCGTCTTTGATCAATTTGATTGCCTCATCCGGCTTGGCCTCACCATAAATCGGGCGATCTGGGATCAGACCGTCGTGCATATCGCGGGCCTCTTGCGCGAAAGACATACCGACATAATCGGAATTGGCCTCTACCTCGCGTTTGATTTTCTCAAGCGGGGCCTCGGGGGCTGTTACGTGTCCTTTGGCGGCGACGGCCGGGGCCATGAGTGATTTTTTTACGTCAGACGACCCGCATGTCAGGCAGTCGACCATTCCCGCTGCCAGCAATTTGTCGCAGGCGACGTTGTCGGCAAACCAGCTCTCGAACTGGTGGTTTTGGTCACAGGTCAGGTTGAAACGGATCATGTTACTATAGATAGCTCGCTACGCGCCGCGCGCAATATCCAAAGTCACAGGATCAAATGTTGCCACGATCTGGCGAAGCCCAGCCTCGGTCAGTTTTTCGGCAGCCTTTTTGCGCGACATCCATTTGCGTTTGCGCTGACCTTTTTCCGGCCAGTCCCGTAGCATCTTGTCCACGGCCACGGCATAAACAACAACCATCACGGGGGTGGCCTCGTCCTCGATCGGTTTGTCGTAGGAATAAGCCCCGATGCTGGCAGGATGCGCCGCGCCGCGCACGCCTGCCTCTTCATAGGCTTCAATGGCGGCGCCATCGGCTGGTGTGTATTGGTGGGTCGGCCAGCCGCGTGGAATTATCCAGCGGCCGGTTCCGCGGGTCGTGACCAGACAGACCTGTAGCTTGCCACTTTTGTAGCGATAGCAAAGCGCTGCAACTTGCGCGCGCACGTCAGTTTTGGTGCCGCTACGCAGTTTCAGAGGCACAGGTTTTTTGGGCACTTTTACCATAGGTCCAAAGTTTCATGCACGATCAGGTGAGGCAAGCCAATTCCGCGCTTGCCCTTGTCGCGCGGTGCTAGAATAGTTGGGTCATGCGTTGGATTTTGGCGATATGGTTATGGATTGGGACGGCTGTGGCCGATCCTGTCGTCGTTTTCGCCGCCGCGAGCCTAAAGGAACCTTTGGACCAGATGACGGCGGGGACGGACGTGGTTGTTTCGTATGCAGGCAGCGGGACATTGGCGCGCCAAGTCATTCAAGGCGCTCCTGCGGATGTGATCTTGTTAGCGAACGCAACTTGGATGGACGAGGTAGCGGCCGCGCTGGATGTCATCAACGTAGCCGATTTTGCCAGCAACCAATTAGTCCTGATCGGGCAAGACGGGGCCG
>CAXIAS010000045.1:0-22690 GCA_964022195.1 uncultured Roseobacteraceae bacterium | reverse complement strand
CGTCATTGGTAATGACGAGGTCGAGAGTTCAATTCTCTCTCCCGGCACCATATTTTTTCTCGCTTGATCAAACAAAACATTGCGGCCGTTAGGTTTTTGTCGCCAATGACTGCCCTCGGGCAGCAAATGCGGGCTGTTGGGTGCGAAAAAACCGGCCAGTCATCTGCGACTTGCCGGTTTTTGCTGAATTAGATGATTGTCGTCCAGCCTGAACGCTAGAACACAATCCAGTCGTCCGAGGCATCCAACGTGCCAGGATCGATGTTCGCGCGGTTGATCAAGGTGATTTCGGCTTGAACCCCATGCCCTTGCACGGTGATCAACAGGTCGCGTCCCGAGACTTCAAATTCGAAATCCCCTGCCGACAAACCAAGACCCCGAAAATCAAGGATATCCTCGCGCGCGTCAAAGCCGTTGATCCGGTCATGACCTGAATCGCCATTACGGAAAATAATCGTATCGGCCCCGTGGTTGGGATCAATCCGGTCATCACCTGCACCGCCGACCAGAATGTCGTCACCTGCGCCGCCTTGCAGTTGGTCGTTGCCCTCGTCACCCCACAAGGTATCGTCGCCATCGCCGCCGCGCAGACGGTCGTTGCCCTCGTTGCCGCGAAAGAAATCATCGCCAGCGCCGCCAAAGACCAAATCGTTGCCCAGCCCCATAACCGCGCGATCATCCAGATCGCTGCCGATCAAACGGTCATTTCCGGCACCGGCGTCAAAAACATGGATTTGCGCGCTGGATTCAAAATAATCGTCAAAAGCCGAGCCATGGATGCGTTCGACATCGACCAGTTCGGCGCCAAAGTCACGGTCGCCACGACGCGGCGACACGTCAACAGTTCCGGAACCGTCCGAACGGACATTGATCCCGTGGGACAAGCCGCTGAAGTCCGCGATATCCGCGCCGCCGCCGCCCAGCACATAGTTGAATTGCCCGCCAGCGACAGCCAAGATATCCATGCCCGATGTCCCGGCCAGAACGTTTGCACCACCTGAAACATCAGGGAACACCGCAGCAATGGCCGAGGCCAGATAGGGCTGGAAAACGGTTGAGTAGTGCAGATTGCCCGCGATAAACATGTCGCTGGTGACGATACCGGCGTCAGATGCAACCTGATCGGGATCGACAACCGTGAACCCGTCCAAAGCGGCCAAAGCCATCTGTGCATCGCGTACGGTGATCCAGTTGCTTTCGGCGTTGGTCGAGCCACTGTTGTTGCCCAATGGATCAGACGGCAAGGCCGACACGATCCAGTCATGGTCGCCGTATAGCGCCACAAGGTGGTCGCGCAGCGCCACAAGGTCCGCGCCATAGTTGTTGGCGGCCGTGGGGTGCGAAATGTCGCGTTCGCCGTGTATCCAGACCATTCCCGCCAAATATGCCCCATCCAGATGATCCGGCGAGGACGGGTCGATCAATGCGTCCAGTTGCGCAATCATCTGTGCCAGCATCTCGCCTTGGTCCGGCCCGCCGCCTGCGTTCCAGTCACCGGCGCCGCGATCCATCAAGGATGACAGCGACGCAAGCGGATTGGACAAATCGAGTATAATCGCCCCGTTGGCCGCCGCTTCGGCCGTTAACTGTGCCACGAGTTCAGGGCGCTCTGCGTTGGTGTTGCCTGCTAAGACGAAAATAGGAATGGTCATTTTTCTGCTTTCTTATTTTAGTGCCATCACAATCGGTTCCTCAAAGGTCTTGAACCATGAACTAAATACAGATCACTTCTTATGGTGCTTTTGATCGACCAAATGCGCAGCGGTATTGTTAACAATGTGTTAAGAATGGGATCATTGTTGAATGGAACCTCAAGATACTGATAACAAAAGATATTATTTTTCAAAATCTCAATATTTGCCGCAAAAATACCGAACCTAGCGCGATCTTTGACCGTTTGGGGCGCAAAATTCGCCATTTTCAGCGCCGTCTGGCACGCACAAAAATAGGGGCGGCCGCTTGGGCCACCCCTATCAATTTCGTCCACCGTTACCTGTTAGAGCCGCCTATTCTTCCCAGTCCCACGGGTTGGCAAAGGCGCCCAGCGCGCGGGTCACGTCCTCGTCGGCGCAGGTTCCGGTCTTGCGGATATGCGCCTCCAGACCACGTTTCTTGTCCTCGGACACCGATCCGACCTCGGCTGCGACATCAGCGTTGGCCAATGCTGTGTTAAAGATACGTGTGATCGCCATCTTGCGCAGATCCGGCTTAAAGATCTTGCCCACCGCAGTCTTTGGCAGCTCGTCCATGATTTCCAGATGCTTTGGATGGGCTGCGCGCTCGTGGATGTTCTCTTTTGCATAGGCCAGCAGTTGGTCAACCGTGGCTGTCGATCCGTCAACCAGTTCGACATAGGCGCAGGGGATTTCACCTGCATGGGCGTCCGGTTGGCCGATTGCACCAGCAAATGCCACGTCAGGGTGACCAGCCAGCGCCTCTTCGATTTCGGCGGGGTCGATGTTGTGACCACCGCGAATGATCAGGTCTTTGGCGCGGCCTGTGATCCACAGATAGCCATCGGGATCAATCCGGCCTAGATCACCGGTGCGCAAATATTGCACGCTGTCGCCTAACGGGCTGCCCTCGCCCGGATAAAACAGGTCGGCATTTTTGGCGGCCTCGGTATAGGTTTTTCCGTCATAGACTCCGGGCGATGCGATGCAGATTTCACCAATCACATCGCTGGCACAGTCCTTTTGGGTGGCGACATCAATGATGCGCACGTCGGTATAAGGAAATGGTATCCCGATCGAGCCTACGCGTTTTTCCCCATCTGGCGGGTTTATCGACACAAGACAGGTCGCTTCGGTCAGACCGTAGCCTTCGCAAACCGTAACGCCTGCGGCCTCTTCAAACCGGCGATACAGCTCTAACGGCAGGGGGGCCGATCCGCAAAACGCCAGTTTTAGCGACGAGATATCGGCATTCACGGGGCGCTGCATCAGGGCCGAAAATGCGGTCGGGACACCGATCAAAAAGGTCGCGCCGTGGCGTTCGATCAGTTTCCACAGGTTGTCGAACACCCCGTCCCCACGGTAGCCCTGCGGCGTCGGGAATACGATTTGCGCGCCTGATCCCAAGGATGCCCCCAGAGCCACGATCGCCGCGAATACGTGGAACATCGGCAACGGGCACATTTGCACGTCTTCTTCGGTGAACAACAATCGATCGCCCAGCCACGCGTTATAGATGATACCGGAATATTTGTGTTGGGCCACTTTGGGCATCCCCGTCGTGCCGCCAGTGTGGAAATAGGCGGCCACGCGGTCGCCATCGCTGTCAGCGAATTGCAGGCTTGTCGGTTGGGAAGCGACGGATTTGTTAAAGTCCATCACTTTCGCATTGTGGCTGACCGGATTCTTTGGCCGGATCAGTGGCACGATCAAACGCTTGATACCTGTCAAGTAGCGCAGCAGGTCGACCTCAAGGACAGTTTCCACGTTCGGCGCCAGCGCCACGGCCTCGGCAGCCTTTTGGGCGACATCGGTTTTGGGGAACGCCTTGAGGGTCACCAGAACTTTGGCACCGGTTTCCCTGAGGATCGCGCCGATTTGTTCGGCATCCAGCAAGGGATTGATCGGGTTCACAATGCCCGCAACCTGCCCGCCAAGATAGGTCAGAACGGTTTCGGTGGCATTGGGCATAAGGTAAGCTACAACATCGTTTTCGCCGACGCCCAATTCGCGGAAAAGGTTCGCGGCTTGGGTGGATTGCGCATGCAACTGCGACCACGTCAGTGTCTCGCACTTGTCGTCGGGTCCGGATGTCAACTGATAGCTCACAGCCTTGCGACTGCCGAACTTGGATGCCGTCTTCGACAACATCTGATATGTGGTCTTGGGCAGATCACGCTGGTCCCAAGGCATTTCATTCACGATCGCATCCCGATCCGCAATTGTCGCGTAGGTCATGCCGTTTCCTCCCTTATTGTCATACCGCAGAACTTGATGCCTGCTGGTTTTGTTCGGTGACCAGACTGGGGGCATTGTCTGAGTAGCGCAAGTCTGACGCTACGAAAAAACGCGCAGCGCCACGGGCTAAAGCCCGTGGTGACCCAATCGCGTCTGTTCTTTTTCGATCAAAAAACCACTTGCCGGAGGCATTGAGACATCTGTTGCACCGCCAAACAGCACCGTTCGACCGTCACCATGGGTTTTAGCCCATGGCACCGTCGGTAAACTGCAATCGGGCCAGTCGGGCATATAGCCCGCCTTCGGCCACCAGCGCGTCGTGGGTGCCCGTCGCTACAATCCGGCCGTGGTCCAGCACCACGATCCGGTCGGCCTTTTTCACCGTTGCCAGACGGTGGGCCACAACAACAGTGGTCCGGTCGCGTGACAACTCGTCCACTGCTTCTTGGACCAATCGTTCGCTTTCGGCGTCCAACGCGCTGGTGGCTTCATCCAGCAGCAGGATCGGCGCGTTGCGCAAGATGGCGCGGGCGATGGCGATGCGTTGTTTCTGGCCACCCGACAGCATCACGCCCCGCTCGCCTACGTCGCTATCGTAGCCGTCGGGCAAAGCGCTCAGGAAATCATGCGCAGCTGCGGCCCGTGCCGCGGCCTCAACCTCGGCATCTGTTGCGTCCGGCCTGCCAAATCGGATATTTTCACGCGCGCTGTCGCCAAAGATCACCGGATCCTGAGGGACCAGCGCCATATGCCGCCGGAACGCATCCCGATCCATATCACGCAAGTCGACGCCGCCGACTTTGACCGCACCCTGCTGCGGGTCATAGAACCGTTGCAATAGTTGGATCACAGTCGATTTTCCCGCACCCGATGGCCCGACAAGCGCCACTGTTTCACCCGGCTGGATGATCAGCGCCACTCCGTCCAGCGCCGAGGTCTTGGGCCGCGACGGGTAGGCAAAGGTCAGCGCGTCAAATTCGATCGCTGCGGTTTGCATATCGGGCACGGCCACTGGATTGGCTGGATCGACCACAGCGTCATCCGCTTGCAACAGCTCGACCAGCCGTTCAGTCGCGCCTGATGCGCGCTGCAACTCGCCCCAAATCTCGGTCAGGGCACCCAACGATCCTGCGACCATGATTGTGTATATCATAAACTGCACCAGTTCGCCGATGCTGATCGCACCCGACCGGACGTCTGCCGCCCCCATCCACAAGAAACCGACAACGGCTGAAAACGCGATAAAGATCACGATGGCGGTCATCACCGCCCGCGTCCCGATCCGGCGCTTGGCCGCGAGAAAGGACAGCTCGGTTATCTTGGCGAAATTGGCGCGGCTTAGCCCCTCGTGTGTAAAGGCCTGTACAGTTTGCGCCGATAACAGTTGTTCGGACGCGTCCCCCGATGAGGCGGCAATCCAGTCTTGGTTTTCGCGGCTCAGCTTGCGCACACGGCGCCCTAGCAAGATAACCGGGATCAGGATGACGGGAATGGGCCAAAGGACCAGCAAGGTCATCTTGACGGACGTCCACAGCATTAGCGTGATCCCGCCAAAGAAAATCAGAACATTGCGCAACGCGACCGAAACAGAGCTGCCGATCACCGACAGGATCAATGTCGTGTCTGTTGTAATCCGGCTTAGGACTTCGCCCGTCATCACCTTTTCATAAAACGCAGGCGACATGCCGATCATGCGGTTAAACACAGACATGCGGATGTCGGACACAACCCGTTCACCCAGTCGCGTCACAAGATAATAGCGCAGCGCCGTCCCCACAGCGAGCAGTCCCGCCACGACAAATGCCCAGCTGAAATAGCGTTCCAGTTCTGCGAATTCGGCGACGTCGAAATTATCAACCACCAACCGCACTGCCAGTGGCATGACCAATGAAATCGCCGCCGTGAACACCAACGCCAGCAGCGCCAGCGCCAGCATCCCCCGATACGGCAGGACAAACGGCCATAACTGGGCCATCGCCCCGATCTGTTTAGAGGATTCTCGTTTCGAGGCGGCGTAGTCGTCGCTGTCGGCCATGTCATATCCTTACGGTCACACAGCCAAGGCTGAGATGTCGGTCACACGCAATTGGGGGGATTGGAGCGGGCGACGGGAATCGAACCCGTATCTTCAGTTTGGAAAACTGAGGTCTTAACCATTACACAACGCCCGCGCGTGTGGTTGCTATATGGCCTCTGGCGGTCGGGGTGCAAGTCCAAAAACTAAATTTTCCGTCCGACAAGGTTTCGCTGCGAAACCGGTTAACGGTTCTTCAAGGATCGTTTACAATGGCTTAATCAATTCCGGTCCCGCGGCGCGGTTCGAATTAACTGCTGTCGAGACGCGCACAAAATCCAACGCATCCTCGGGTGGGGCCTGCATCAGGGCCGCAGCCCCCTTGCCCGCCTCGCCCAGCCATAACGGCCATTGATCGGGTGTCAGGATCACGGGCACGCGGTGATGGATACGGGCCATGGCGTCATTGGCAGCGGTGGTCACAATGGCAAAAGTGGACAGAGCGTCCTGTTGCTGCCCCCACTCCTGCCAGATCACTGCAAAAACCATCGGTGCCCCGTCCGCCCGCGTCACATACCATGGCAGCGGCTTATCCTTGTCCGACCGTTCCCATTCATAAAACCCCGATAGCGCCACAAGGCCGCGACGCTGGCGGGCCGCGCTGCGAAACGCGGGCTTCTCGGCCACGGTCTCAGCGCGGGCATTGATCAGCAACGGGCCGCCGTTTGGTTTCTTATACCACTGTGGAATGAATCCCCAACGCATGGGCCTGTATCTGCGCCCGCTTTCGTCCGAGGTCACGACTGCCACCGGCACAGTCGGGCACAGATTGAAATTTGGCACATCGGGCAGATCATTGGCGGGCGATGCGTTGAACATCTGTGCCATCGCATCATGGGGCAAGGTTATGGCCATTCGTCCGCACATAGGCCCAGCCTAGGCAATGCAGTGTCAGCGGTCCAGTGCCCCTTTGCCTGCCAATATCTTGGGCCGGAACTTAGCGATGCGGGTTATGCGGGTGTTGGATTGCTTGGCCCCGTTCAAATTGATCAAATAGCTCTTTTTCCGTCCCGGTGTCAGCGCATGAAACGCCTTGGCCAACTCGGGGTCAGCGTCCAGCGCCTCGATCAGCTTGTCTGGCATATCGGGCATATGGCTTGATTTAGGCGGCAAGCGCCCTGCCTCGGCATGGCCCATTGCCTCGGCCAGATAGGCGCGCAAAACATCCGATCGGTTGGTGACATCTGCAATGGCGCGGAACTTCACAATGCCGGGATGGGCAGTGTTGGGACCGTTGAATTCAAGCATCCCCGCCACGTCGACAAGCAAGGCTGCATTAAAAAAGCTCAACCGGACTTCGTCCTTCAACGCGCGGATCAGGGCGATGTTGCGACCCGCGTGCATATAACACGGGCTGCCCCATTTCGCATGTTCCGACAGGCCCGCCGTCAGGCAGATGTCGCGCAGCGCCGCGATCACTGGCGTCTAGCGCAGGGCCGCGCAGTCGGGGCTGTCGAATTTTTTGCATCGCCCACAGCCTTTGGCAAAGTAGACGGCGGGGTCGGTTGTCATTTCGAATGTGGTCATAGGCGTTTCCTGCCACCTCAATTGTCTTTTGTCGCGCGCGAAAACATGGTATCATGCCCGAGGCCGCGCTGACAGCGACCCGCCCCAATCACGGGATGAGGTCGAACACCGGTTCACATATATCTGTAAGCGACCGCATGTCCCGTTTTGAACAGGAACTAAAGTGGTTTGCGTTGTTGCTTGGCATCGCGTCGACCGTGGCTTTGGTGAACAACTGGCACCCGTGGCCATTGTTCATCGGTCTGCCGTTTTGTCTGTTGTGGGTGTATTTCGGCTGGCTGCACACCGAACGCCAGTTGAAATATATCAACATCGTTTTCTCGGCGCTCTATATCTATGGAATAGCCAAATACCTGTTGGAACCCTGATCCAGACGAAAACGCCGCGGCGAACCGCGGCGTTTCCAATCACGAGCCGTCACCCGTTATTTGATGGTGATGCGCCCGTCTGTATAGGGTGCAACAGGACCGTTCGCGGCCATGTATTCAGCCAAAACATCCGCCAGATCGGGGCCGTAGTCATAGGCGTTGGCCGCGTCACGGAACATTTTGTAGCCGTCACCGCCGCCGCGCACATAGTTGTTGGACACGGCCGCATAGGTCGCGGACAGGTCCAGCGCAGCACCTCCGACCATCACATCGGAAATCCGGCTGCCGACGTCGGCGCTGGCATCGACCGCATAGGTCATGCCCGCCACCTGAGGAAAGCGGCCAGCGACTTCTTCGATCTCGGACACGCCATTTTCAAGTGCCGCCAGCAATACCTCGCCGGTGATTTCGAACGTGGACAGGGTGTTCTGGAACGGCAGCACTGTCAGCACCTCGCCCATTGTCACTTCGCCTGCGTCGATGGATGCACGGATACCACCCGAGTTGGCAATCGCGATCTGAACGCCTTGGTCCGCGACACGGGCCAGCATCGCGTCAGCCACAAGGTTGCCCATCGGGCATTCCATCACACGGCAAACCGACCGGTCGCCTTCGATCGCGGACGCAGTTTGCGCCACAACCCGCGTGCGGATTTCCTCAAGCGGGATAGCGGCCTCGGCGATACGGGCTTTGGTCGCGGCATCTTCGGCCACTTCGCCGTCAATCAAGATAGGCTCGCCCGCGGCTTCGACGATCTCGCCTGCGTCGTTGAACGTGACGTTCAGTTCGCCCAAGAATTTGCCGTAGGCGTAGGCCTGAACAATTGCCGTATCGCCAACCATCGTCGGATAGGCACCAGCCGCGCGGTCATTGGTGTTGGACAGCAGCGTGTTCGAGTGGCCGCCTACAATCACATCAACACCTGTGGTGTTTGCCGCGACCTCTTGGTCCACGACATATCCCGAGTGTGACAGAACGATAATTTTGTTCACGCCCATCTCGGTCAGTTTGTCGACCTCGCCCTGCACCGCGTCGGATGGATCGGTAAAGGTGATGTTGTCGCCCGGCGATGCCAGATCATCTGTGTCTTGTGGTGTCAGACCGATCAGGCCCAATTTTTCGCCGCCGCGTTCGATCACAGTGGATTTGGCCAGCTTGCCGGCCAACAGCGGTTCGCGGCTGACGTCTGCGTTGGACATCAGGACAGGGAAATTCACGGCAGACATAAAGCCTGCCAAAACCTCGGGCCCGTCGTCAAACTCGTGGTTGCCCACGGTCATCGCGTCATAGCCCAGCTTGTTCATCATCTCGGCGGCCAAAGCGCCTTTGTAATATGTATAGAACAATGTGCCTTGGAACTGGTCACCGCCATCCACAAGGATGGAATTATTCGTGCGCGCGCGGGCGTCAGCCAATGCCGTCACCAAACGGGCAGAGCCGCCAAAGCATTTGCCCTCGGCGTTGTCTTCTTCGCCGCAGCCGCTGTCGTATTTGCTGATCGGTTCAAACCGCGCGTGAAAATCGTTGGTGTGCAAGATGGTCAGCGTATAATCCGCCGCCGCCATTGTGGCCGTCACGGCCAGTGCACAGGTTGTTGTCAGAATGCGAGTTAGCATGATGGATTCTCCCCAAGTGTTGGTATGGCGCAAGCTTGGCCCGACCAGCGCGGCAGAGTCAAACATCGATATGGGAAGGGTAGTGTGCCGTTGCGACAGGTTTGTGACGGCTTGCAATTATCGAAATCTCTTGGCCGGCGTTCACTGCCCGATACAGCGGGCGCGGCGGGCGCTGCGCGGAATTCACCTGTCGCGATATCCATGCCTGATCTTCCATGGATCGCAGCGACTGTGCCAGCGCCCGATCCGTAATCGCGCCTAGCTGCCCTTTGATCACCCCGAAATGGCGCGGCTCGGACAAGGTCGCAAGGATCGGCAACGTCCACGCCCGCCGCAGAAGTTTGTGATCCGCAAACGCGGACACCGTGTTGATCTGGCTGGCCATCGCGGCAATCGGTTTGCCGTTTTGTGTCAACCGAAACTCTGCCCGCAGCGGGTGCCCGTGTCCCGGATTGCGTTCCAGCAAGCCCGATTGGATCAAGTGGTCCAGACTTTGCGCAAACGCTGTGCGGCTGGCCCCTGTTGCCGCAATCAGGCGCGATTGCCGCCCGATCACCCCGTCATGCATCGCCCCCAGCACAGGCAAGGCCCAAGCACGCGCAGTGATATTGACAAGAGGGTTTATGTCCATAAAGTATAGTTACTATATTTAGAATCAAAAGGAAAGCACATGGCACTCGTAAACTTGGATCAAACACTTACAATTGCCCTTTCGGTCAAGGATCGACATGCCAGTGCGGCTTGGTATCAAAAGACGCTGGGGTTCGAGACACTTTATCACGCGGATGAGGCCGGTTGGTCCGAGCTACAAACCAACACGCCCGGTGTGACCATAGGAATGGGCGAACACGCAGACCCCGTGCCCGGAAACTGCGTTCCTGTTTTTGGGACGCCTGACCTAGACACCGCACGGAGGGCTATGGAGGCGGAAAATATCCGGTTTGATGGCGAAACAGATGTGGTTGAAGGTATGGTAAAGACGGCTACGTTTTATGACCCGGACGGGAATGCGCTCATGCTCGCGCAGGATCTGACGGGCGGCGCATAACGGGTTTTCGGCCCCGCATCTCGAAGCTTGCTTGACCAGCCTCCAGATGCGGGCCAAAACGCCCCTATGCTAATTTACAAAATATTTCGTGCCGACGAATGGGCGCAGTTGCAAGCCGCGGGCCGCACATCGGGCGCACCGATTGATCTGGCGGATGGCTATATCCACTTTTCCGGCGCGCAGACTGTCGCGAAAACAGCCGAGCTATATTTCGCGGACGTCGCAGGTCTGATGCTGATCGCGGTCGAAGCGGACGGTTTGGACGGGCTGAGATGGGAAACGTCCCGCGGGGGCGGGTCCTTTCCGCATTTGTTCCGTGACATGACAATGGATGACGTGATCTGGGCCAAACCGCTCCCTATTGTGGACGGCGTGCATCAGTTTGAGGGGCTGCTATGAAACTATTGGAAACCATCGGCCTGCGCGCCCTGCATCTGACCGATCCCGAGACGGCGCACAGGTTGGCAATCAAGGCGCTGAATGCTGGCTTGGGTCCAAAAGCGGGGCCGTTTACATCAGATCGTTTGCGCACGACCGTAGCAGGGCTTGATCTGGTGAACCCTATCGGGTTGGCCGCGGGTTTTGACAAAAACGCCACCGCCCTGCATGCGTTGTCCGGCTGCGGGTTCGGGTTCTTGGAGGTCGGCGCGATCACCCCGCGCCCGCAACCGGGCAACCCCAAGCCGCGCCTGTTTCGCCTGACCCAAGACCAAGCCGCGATCAACCGGTTCGGGTTCAATAACGACGGCATGGAAGTCGCGGCCGCCCGCCTGTCTGCCCGCCCCAAGGGCGTGATCGGGCTAAATCTGGGCGCCAACAAAGACAGCACGGATCGGGCCTTGGACTTTGCCCGCGTGTTGTCCAAATGCGGGGCCTTTCTGGATTTCGCGACTGTCAATGTGTCGTCCCCCAATACCGAAAAACTGCGCGACTTGCAGGGCAAGGATGCGCTGACGGCGCTGCTTGCGGGTGTGATGGAGGCCAATGCGCAACTGGATACGCCTGTGCCGATTTTCCTGAAGATCGCGCCCGATCTGGATCAACAGGGCTTGGACGACGTGGCCGATGTTGCCAATACGTCGGGCATTTCGGCGCTGATCGCGACCAACACAACCTTGGACCGCGACGGGTTGACCAGTCAGCACGCAAATGAGGCGGGCGGGCTGTCGGGACAGCCGCTCTTTGACAAATCAACCCGTGTGCTGGCCCAGTTGTCGTCGCGCGTCACTGTCCCGCTGATCGGCGTAGGCGGCATCGGCTCTGCCGAACAGGCCTATGCAAAAATTCGCGCCGGTGCGTCGGCAGTGCAGTTATATACCGCGCTTGTCTACGGCGGCATCTCGCTTGCAGATGACATCGCACGCGGTCTGGATACGCTGTTGGCACGCGACGGGTTTGCCAATGTCGCAGATGCCGTTGGCACCGGAACGGGGGACTATCTATGACCACGATCTGGCATAACCCGCGGTGTTCCAAATCGCGCCAGACGCTGGCGTTGATCGAAGACCGCAATCCGGTAATCCGCCGCTATCTGGATGACGGCCCAAGTGCGGATGAAATCACGCAAGTCTTGCGGGCGTTGGACCTGCCCGCCAAAGACATCATTCGCAAAGGTGACCCCCTGTTCAAGGACCTTTCGCTCGCGGGTGCGGACGAAGCGCAGCTGATTGCAGCCATGGCCGCGCATCCGATCCTGATCGAGCGCCCGATCGTCATCAAGGGCGACAAAGCCTGCCTTGGTCGCCCGCCTCAGGACGTGTTGACGTTGTTTACAGACGAAAACTAAGGCCGCCGTTGTTACCATGGGCTTTAGCCCATGGCTGCGACCTAGGTCGGTTCGGGCAGGTTTTGACCAGCGGCATAGGCGCGGGCCAGTAGCGCCTCGCGCCGCGATTGCGATCCCGTGGACCCGCACAGCAGCTCGATTTTTCGGCTGGTAAATCCAAAATAGCCATACGTCCCATCCAACCACAATGTTTCAATCGCGCGACTGTAGCCACGGTTGTCCATTTCATCCGAGCGCGCGCCCGCAGGGATCAAGAACAGGCCCGTCCGCGGTCGTTGCAAAGACTGATCGGGGTCGTCCAGCTGGTCATAGGCCCAGCCCCACGACCAGACCCTATCGACCCAGCCTTTGGTTGTCGCAGGCATCCCCCACCAAAACAGCGGAAAAACAAAGCATACCGCATCGGCGCGCGCGATCCGTGCTTGTTCCGCAACGACATCCGGTGGCGCCGTGTTTGATCCGTCGCTTTCGATGTCGGCCAGAGTCCAGCGCGGGTCAAAGCCTTCGGCGTTCAAATCGGCAACCTCTGTCGAGTGCCCCGCCGATTGCGCCCCGTCGCTGAATTGCCGCGCAATTGCATGGCTGAACGATGCAGGGTCGGGATGGTCCAGAACGATCAAGATATGCATGTCTACCTCCCGACTTCGGCTTCGGCCTCGGATTCCAGCTGGGGGTATTTCACCGCCAGCGTCGCCCCGCGCACAATGAAACTTAGCAACAATCCTAACCATAGCCCGTGATTGCCAAATGCGGCCATCAACGGGATCACTGCCGCAAAATAGGTGACGGCGGAAATCACCATCATGTTGCGCATATCGCGTGTGCGCGTGGCCCCGATAAAGATGCCGTCGAACATCCACGAAGCCACCCCCACGATCGGGGCTGCGACCATATAGGGCAAATAGCCCCGCGCCGCGGCTTGCACATCCGGCGCTGTAGTCATGATGTCGATGATAGCCGGCCCCGCAAGGGCGAAAACCACCGCCAGTGCCGTGCAGATCGCAAGCCCCCAACCGCTGGTCAGGATGGCCCCACGTCGGAGCCGCGCGGCGTTCCGTGCACCCAGCGCCTGACCCACGAGGCTTTCGGCTGCGGCGGCGAACCCGTCTAGCGCATAGGCCGTCACATGCAGGAATTGCAGCAGGATCTGGTTGGCGGCCAATTGCACATCGCCAAAATCCGCGCCCCAGAACAGAAAGCTGACAAAGATCGCCTGCAACAGCACCGACCGGATTAGAATATCGCTGTTGACCACTGCCATTCGGGCCAGCCGCGCTTTGTCGAACACCCGTGCCTTGTCGCGCCACGCGCCCAGCGCAAAGGCATCGCGGCACAGCCACAGCCCAAGGGCCAAACCGGTCCATTCGGCGATACATGTGGCCGCAGCCACCCCGCCGACGCCCCAGTCCAGCCCCAACACAAACCAGATATCCAGCCCGATATTCAGCCCGTTCATCACCACCTGCACGGCGAACACGCCGCGTGTGCGCCCCTGCCCGATCAACCAGCCCAGCACCGCATATAGCCCGATCATCGCTGGCGCAGACCAGATCCGGATGCCCATATATTGCCGTGCCAGTCCTTCGACTTCGGCACTGGCGGGGGATACTTGGAACGCCAACCAAAACAGCGGCACCTGCAGCGCGATAATCGCGGCGCCCGCGGCAAATCCGATCAACAGACCGCGCGTCAGCAGCGCCGAGACCTCGGCACGGTCCTCAGCGCCGTCCGCTTGCGCAGTCAGTCCAGCCGTGCCCATCCGCAAGAACCCGAAAATCCAGTAGATCGCCGTCAGGATGATCGCGCCAATCCCCACAGCGCCAATTGGTGCTGCCTCGCCCAATTGCCCAACGACGCCTGTATCAACGACCCCGAGGATTGGCACTGTCGCATTCGACAACACAATAGGGATCGCGATTTGCAGGACCCTAGAATGGGTCAGCGCGTCTTTAGTCATCGCGTTGCGGCATCAAGAAATGGCCCGTCGCTTGGGCAAACATACGGCTGCGGTTGTCCTGCCAGCCTTCGACATGCACTGACGCATAGCGCCGCCCAGACCGGTTCACCCGCGCACGTGCATAGGCGTCACGTGGCAGGCCGGACCGCAGGTAATCCACCGTGAAATCGATCGTCTTGGGAAGGCGGATGTTGGGGCTTTCCTCGTCCAGTTTGCCCGCCTCCATATCAGCCCAGGCCATGGCCCAGCTAAGTTCGATAATTGCGGTGACCTCTAAGAAGGCGGCCGTCACGCCACCATGCAGGGCGGGCAGCATCGGATTGCCGATCAATTTGTCATCATAGGGCAGCACGGCTGTCAGCTCATCGCCCAAACGGTCGAACTGAATGCCAAGGAACTGGATGTAGGGCACGCCTGTCACAAGGCTTTGCAGCACACCGTCGCGCCTTTGTTTGACCTTTTGCACAGGTTCGGGGCGTTTCTTGATCTTCATCACTTGCCCCCTGTTTCAATGGTAAAGGCACCGGTGGCGGTCGCAACGGGGCGGTCTTCATCCGCGTCCATGGCCGTGGCGCGCACAAAGGCCACGGACCGCGTGACGTGATAGCATTCGGCAACGGCCTTGATCGCGTCGCCGGGCTTGGCGGGGCGCATATAGTCGATCCGCAGGTCAATTGTCGCGGTTCCCATAGGGTGCGAAGGATGCGCCATAACAGCCGCCCCACTGCAGGTGTCCATCAGTGCCGACACAGCCCCGCCGTGGATCACCCCTGTTGCCGGATCCCCGATCATGCGTTCATCGTAGTCCATGACAATTTCGGCCCGCCCGTCACCGATGTCTTGCAGCTTCATGCCCAGCGCTTGGGCATGCGGGATCGCCTCGATAAAGGCCCGCGCGAGCAAGGCTTGGCGGTCGCGTGTTTCGTCGGTCATTGGCACCTCGTTTGATTGCGCCCAAACTTGTCTCTTGTCAGCCGCTGTGCAAGTGTTATATCTGCAATTGCGAATTATTCTCAAAGTAAGGAAACTGTCGTGGACGCCGTAACAAACATTGATCCGATCGCCACGGAACGCCGGATCGGACCATTCCGCCCCAAGCGATTGGTGATCGCCCTTGCTTTGCTTGCCTTGGCCATAGCACCCGGCGTTTTGGGTGAGTTGACGCGCGGCTTGATGGTTGATGCCTATGTGCAGGTCTCGGCGTTTGTTGCAGCAACATTGTTGCTGTTTTACGGCGCCGAGCGGTTGTTCAACTTTAACATCGGTGAGGCGTTAAAGAACGCCAAAGGGTTCCAAGTCCCCTTGGCGGCATTGCTGGGTGCCACGCCGGGCTGCGGCGGCGCTGTGGTCGTGGTTGCGGCCTATTCGTCAGGCAACGTAGGCTTTGGCGCGGTGGTCGCCACACTGACGGCGACGATGGGCGATGCGGCGTTTTTGCTGATCGCGACCCGCCCCGATGCCGCGCTTGTTGTGCTGCCCTTATCGTTTGCAGTTGGTATCGCGTCCGGCTGGATCGTCGACGCCCTCGTGGGGAATAGGATGGCAGTGGACACTTCGCAGCAGTGCGAACTGGCCCCCGTTATTGGACCAACCCGTGCGCGCGATTACCTGTTTGCAGCCCACGTAGCCCCCGGTCTGGTTATTGGTGTCACCCAGCTGACAGGCGCGGATGTCTTCGAGGTTTACGGCGCGGCCGTCACATGGGTCGGTTTGGCAGGCACGGTTGTGGCCCTGTTCGTCTGGGCCGCCAGCCGCGTGCAGGCCATGACCAACGCCGCCGACAGTCCTTTGACCCGTATGGCCGAAGAAACCGCGTTTATCAGCATATGGGTCATCGCCGCCTATCTGGCCTATGACTATGTGGTCGAATTTGGCGGTGTTGACCTTGAGGCGATGTTTAGCACCGTCGCGCCCCTTTTGCCGCTGATAGGCGTGTTGATCGGCCTTGTGCCCGGATGTGGCCCACAGGTTCTGGTCGCGACGCTATATGTAAACGGGCTGATCCCGTTTGCCGCACTGATGGGTAATGCGATTTCCAACGATGGCGACGCGCTGTTTCCGGCGATTGCCCTGAACCCCAAAGCTGCGGTTTGGGCCACGTTGTATTCTACGATCCCTGCGATGATCCTCGCTTACGGGTTCTATTTCCTTGCGCCCGGCTTCATGAACTGACCCGTTGCCCGCCCTGCGCCCAGCCGCTAAGCTGGCCGCAGGGGAGAACGCGATGACTGAACCACGCCTGTCATTCAAAGAAATGTGCGCCAAGTTCGACGTAACGCCGCGCACCTTGCGCTATTACGAATACATCGAGCTTTTGTCCCCCGAACGCGAGGGGCGGTCGCGGTTCTATGGTTCCAAAGAACTCGCGCGCATGACCCTCATCATGCGCGGGCGCAGGTTCGGATTCAGCCTAGAAGACATCCGCCAATGGTTGCTGATCTATGAACACGAAGGCACCGAGGCACAGATGCGCCAATGGGTTGAACTCGCCGATCGCCAGATGGTCGAGCTGCAAGAACAGCGCGCACAGCTGGACGAAACTCTGGGCGAGTTGAAAAAATTGCGCGATCTGACTAAGAATTCGCTGGGCTAGACTATCGGGCAATCCCCGCCGCGCGACGGCTTTGTTCCCTTATTTTACGGGGAATTTCTCAGCTTTGACGTCATATATGATGCATGGCGTTTTTGCAAAGATTGCGCCGTTTCACCATCATCTTTACTGACCTTTCGTCAACCTATTTGTGACGTAGCGTTCTGTTTACGTTAACGTCAAATTTAGTTGTAAGCTGCCCAAATGAAGCGCGACAGGTTCTGGCATCTTGCCACCACCAAAATGGATCTGAACAATGACAACCGACACAATGAACATTCGGGATATGTGTGCCACATTCGATGTCACCCCCCGCACATTGCGCTTTTATGAAGCCAAGGAACTGCTGTTCCCAATCCGTGACGGGCAAAAACGCCTGTTCACCAAACGCGACCGCGCCCGCCTGAAACTGATTTTGCGCGGCAAACGTTTTGGCTTCAGCCTAGAAGAAATTCGTCAGCTGCTGGACTTGTATCATCTCAAAGATGGCAAGTTGGCCCAACTGAACAAATCCTATGAAATGGCCAAAAAACACCTGTCCGACATGGAGGCCCAAAAGGCCGAGCTGGACGAGGCCATTGACGAGCTAAAGCAACAAATGGCCTGGGGCGAGTGCAAGCTCGCCGAGATCGGCCAACCGACCTAACCGCAAGAGTGAGAGCCCAATGCCGATTTACAACGCCCCCGCCAAAGACATTCAATTTGTTCTGCACGACCTGTTGAAAATATCCGAGCAAGACATCCCCGGATATGAGGATCTGGACCGCGATTTTACCTCTGCTGTTGTCGAAGAGGCAGGCAAGCTCGCGTCAGAGGTTCTGGCACCGTTGAACGTTGTAGGTGACACACAGGGCTGTGTATTGGAAAATGGCGTCGTGCGCACACCCAAAGGGTTCCTGGACGCATTCAACATGATGCGCGATGGCGGCTGGACGGCGATGGACTGCGATCCTGAATACGGCGGACAGGGTCTGCCATACATCATGAACTCTGCCGCGATGGAGCCGTTCGTATCCGCGAATATGGCGTTCCAAATGTATCAGGGCCTGACCCACGGGGCCTATTCCGCGATCCACGCCCATGGCACGGACGCGCAAAAGGCGAAATGGCTGCCCAAGATGGTCACGTGTGAATGGACAGGCACCATGAACCTGACCGAGCCGCATTGCGGCACCGATCTGGGCCTGATGCGCACCAAGGCCGAGCCCCAAGACGATGGCAGCTATGCGATCAGTGGCCAAAAAATCTTTATCTCGTCGGGTGACCACGACATGGCCGAGAATATTGTCCACCTCGTGCTGGCCAAAATTCCTGGCGGCCCCGAGGGGATCAAGGGCGTGTCCTTGTTCATCGTGCCCAAGGTTCTGGTTGATGACGACGGCAATCTGGGCGACCGCAACGGCGTAAGCGTCGGCGCGATCGAAGAAAAGATGGGCATCCACGGCAACTCGACCTGTGTGATGAACTATGACGGGGCGACCGGCTATTTGCTGGGTGAGATGCACAAAGGCATGCGCGCCATGTTCACAATGATGAACGAGGCCCGTTTGGGCGTTGGCCTGCAAGGCTATGCCCAAGCCGAAGCCGCCTATCAAAACGCGGTCGCCTATGCCAATGACCGCCTGCAAGGGCGCGACGTCACAGGGGTCAAGAACCCCGACGGCCCTGCCGACCCGCTGATCGTGCACCCTGACATCCGTCGTAACCTGATGGACCAAAAGTCGTTTGTCGAAGGTGCGCGCGCGTTCACCTATTGGGGGGCAAACCTGATCGACCGCGCCCACAAGAATAACGACGCAGAGGCCGACGGCCTGATTTCGCTAATGACGCCGGTCCTAAAGGGGTTCCTGACCGACAAGGGCTTTGAAACGGCCGTTGCAGCACAGCAGGTTTATGGCGGCCACGGGTACATCGAAGAACACGGCATGTCCCAGTTTGCCCGAGATGCTCGCATTGCGATGATCTATGAAGGCGCCAACGGTGTGCAAGCGCTTGATCTGGTGGGGCGCAAGCTGGCGCAAGACGGCGGCAAACATGTGATGGCCTTCTTTGAGATGGTGAAGACATTTATCAAGGAAAACGAGGGCAACGAGGCGCTAAAGGCCGACTTTCTCGACCCATTGAAGGCGGCGAGCAAGGATCTGCAGGCCGCGGGCATGTATTTCATGCAAAACGGCATGACCAATCCCAACAACGCCTTGGCGGGGTCATATGATTTCATGCACATGATGGGTCATGTTTGTCTGGGTTTGATGTGGGCGCGCAGCGCAAAAGCAGCGCAAGAGGCGCTGGATGGCGGCGCGTCTGACACCACGTTCTACGAGACGAAAATAGCAACGGGCCGGTATTACATGGCCCGCCAATTGCCTGCGACAACCATGCATCTGGCCCGTATCAACACGGGCGCCGATACGGTCATGGCGCTGGAGGCGGGACAGTTCTAAGGTAGCGATGGGCTAAAGCCCATCGTAACCCAGTTCGGAGCAAAACATGCCAAAGCGCCTACGCCTCACCCGCCGTTTCCCTGTCGCAATGTCGGAGGACGGCTACCGGCGGCTCAAGCGCTTTGCAAAAGACAGCAATCTGGAGGAAGGGGAGGCGCTATCGTTTTTGTTCGAGAACTTTAACAGCGTGATCAACGAGGATACGTTTGGCCAACGCTTGCGGATGTTTCAAAGCGAACTGGACGCGCGAAAGAAGTAGCAAAACGGCCCTCTTGGGGGGCGTTTGCAAACCAGGATGAAGCATAAGAATTCCACCCCGACACGATGGTCGGGGGTTTCACCTTGGACGCAAAATCGCTCTTTAACTAATCACACGGGTTCAGCATCTGCACACAAAGTTAACAATTTATGAAGGAGTATCGGCGTTCCTTCATTTTGGTAAAAAAATCAAAACCTAGCACCTGCCGCGTGCGCCACATTCGGGGAGATGTGAGAGATGACAATCAAGCTGCATTGCTTTGGCGAGAGCGGGAATGCCTATAAGGTCGCGCTGACTTTGGCCTTGTCCGAGACGTCGTGGAACCCTGTTTTCGTCGACTTTTTTAATGGCGCCACCCGCACGCCGGAGTTTCGCGCACTTAATGTGATGGGCGAAGTGCCTGTGATGGAAGATGGTGATCTGGTGCTGACCCAATCCGGTGTCATGCAGGATTATATCAGTTCCAAGACCGGCAAACTGGGTGGTCAGTCAGCCGCCGAGTGTCGCGAAGTCTTGCGATGGATGTTCTTTGACAATCACAAGCTGTCGGGCGTGGCTGGTATGTTGCGGTTTCAGATGAACTTCTTGCCCGAGGATAAGCGCAATGCGGATGTGATCAACTTCACCGCCATGCGCCTGCGCTCGGCGTTGAAGGTGCTTGATGGCCATCTTGATGGCCGCGATTGGGTTGCGGCTGATCATGTCACCATCGCCGATATCGCTTGTGCCGGATACCTCTATTACCCCGAGCCGTTCACGTTCGATCGGGCTGATTATCCCAACATCAACCGCTGGCTTGACCAGCTTGCCGCCCAACCGGGCTGGCAGCACCCCTATGATCTAATGCCCGGGTCCCCAGCGGACCGCGCCTAAAGGAGAGACAAATGACCGAAGCCTATATCTACGACGCCGTGCGCACCCCGCGCGGCAAGGGCCGCAAGGACGGCAGCCTGCACGAGGTGACAGCCGCTCGCCTGTCCGCAGGTGTGTTGAACGCGCTCAAAGACCGTAACAATCTAGAAGGTCACGCCGTTGAGGACGTAATCTGGGGCAATGCCACCCAAGTGAAGGAACAGGGCGGCTGTCTAGCCCGCACCGCGGTGCTTGCGTCCGATCTGGATCAGTCCATTCCCGGTCTGTCGATCAACCGTTTCTGTGCGTCCGGCATGGAAGCCGTGAACATCGCCGCCAACCAAGTGCGCGGCGGTGCTGGCGGTGCCTATATCGCAGGCGGCGTTGAGATGATGAGCCGTGTGCCGATGGGTAGTGATGGCGCGGCAATTGCAGTGGACCCCTCCATCGCGATGGATACGTATTTTGTGCCGCAAGGCATCTCGGCTGATATCATCGCAACTGAATACGGCTTTAGCCGCGACGACGCGGATATGCTGGCTGTTGAGAGCCAAAAGCGCGCCGCCGCCGCTTGGGCCGACAACCGGTTTGACGGCTCAATTGTCGCGGTCAAAGACGTCAACGGCCTGACCATTCTGGATCGTGATGAATATTTGCGCCCCCAGACGGACATGCAATCGCTAGGTGGTCTGAACCCTGCATTCAAAGACATGGGCGAGGTCATGCCCGGCTTTGATAAAGTCGCGTTGATGAAGTATCCGCATCTGGAAAAAATCAACCACATCCACCACGCGGGCAATTCGTCAGGCATCGTGGACGGCTCGGCTGGTGTTCTCGTGGGCTCCAAGGAATGGGGCGAGGCAATGGGCCTAAAGCCCCGCGCCATCATCAAGCACACGGCCAAGATCGGCACCGATCCGACGATCATGTTGACGGGCCCCGTGCCTGTGACCGAAAAAATCCTTGCCGACAGCGGCATGAACATCGGCGACATTGATCTGTTTGAGGTCAATGAGGCCTTTGCATCCGTCGTTCTGCGCTTCCAGCAGGCGTTCAACGTTGACCCGTCCAAGGTGAACGTGAACGGCGGCTCGATCGCGATGGGTCACCCGCTGGGGGCCACCGGTGCGATCATCATCGGCACGCTGCTGGACGAGCTTGAGCGCACAGGTCAGGGCACAGGCCTTGCCACACTTTGCGTGGCCTCCGGTATGGGCGCCGCCACGATCATCGAACGGGTCTAATCATGATCATACGCAAAGACAGCGTCGCACCAACCATATCTCAAGGCACTTATCCAGCGCCTTACACGCTACCTGCTGGCCGTATGATGTGGCAAGCATTGGGCGACGCTGGCGGATTGTCGCAATATGGTGTCTCGCTCGAAACACTGCACGCGGGCGCAATCAGTTCACAAATGCACTGGGAAGATCGTGAAGACGAATTTCTCTATATGCTGAGTGGTGAGTTGACCGTGGTCGAGGACGGTGTTGAGACAATCATCACAAGCGGCGACGCCTGCGCATGGAAGGCCAATACCAAAGTGGCCCACCAATTGCGCAATCATACGGATGCGGATGCGACCTATTTGATCATCGGGACACGCGATCCTGAAAATATTTGCAATTACCCCGGACTGGACATGCTGGCGACGCCAGATGGCTACACCCGTCTGGACGGGACAAAATACCCCAAAAAGGGAGACAGCTAATGACTGACTTTACAATGAAAACAGACGCTGACGGCGTTGCCACAATTACATGGGACACTGTTGGCAAATCCATGAACGTCTTGAACCAGCAAGGGTTTGTTGACCTTGACGCGCTGGTCGATCAGGCGCTGGCGGATGATACCGTGAAAGGCATCATCATCACATCCGGCAAGGATGGCACCTTTGCGGGCGGCATGGATCTGAACATCATTTCCAAGATGAAGGACAGCGCGGGCGACGATCCTGCACGCGGCTTGATGGACGGTCTGATGGCCAGCCACGCCGTGCTGCGCAAGATTGAACGCGCGGGCATGGACCCCAAGACCAACAAGGGCGGCAAGCCGATTGCCTGTGCCATGCAGGGCACGGGGTTGGGCATCGGGTTTGAAATCCCGCTGGCCTGCCACCGTATTTTTGTCGCGGATAACCCCAAGGCAAAAATCGGCCTGCCGGAAATTCTAGTTGGTATTTTTCCGGGCATGGGCGGCACGACCCGTCTGGTCCGTAAGATGGGCGCTACGGCCGCATCCCCCTATCTGTTGGAAGG
>CAXIAS010000044.1:0-22721 GCA_964022195.1 uncultured Roseobacteraceae bacterium | reverse complement strand
TTGGCGTCTTTGGCCGCTTCATTCTTGGAAAAGGGTGAGGGCCCTTGTCGAAAAATGAAACGCGGGGCCGCAACCGGCCCCGCGCAATATCGGCTTACTTCAATGTGTCGGCGTGCGCGCGACCCAAGTTGGCGTTGGATGTCTGCGCACCGGCCCAGAACGGAACCGCTACGTCAGCAAAATCCTTTTGGGACTGCCAGACTTCTGCAAAGAACTCGTCGCCGTCCGCCGCAGCCTGAAGCGCGTTTTTGGCCGCTGCCATATACTCGGTAAAGTAATCGGCAGGTGTGTCCTCGAGGATAACACCGTGGTTTTCGGTCAGATCCTTGAGCGCCTTACCGTTCTCATAGATACGGTAGGACATGGACTTGGACAGGGACGCGTTTGCCGCCACTTCCAGCGCCATTTTTTCAACGTCGGACAGACCATCGTAGAAGTCGCCGTTGACATACATGTCAGCGTTAACCACGACCTGGTGCAGACCTTGCAGGTAGTAGTGCTTTAGCACCTTCTGGAAACCAAAGACTGAGTCAGGCTTTGGGCAGCACCATTCAGCCGCGTCGATTGTGCCTTTTTCCAGCGCTGGCAGGATGTCGCCGCCGCCCATTGCAACCGCAGGAACACCGACGTCGGCATAGGCCGCACCAACCATACCCGGAGGCGCGCGGAAACGCATCTGACGGAAATCATCCATGGATGTGATCGGCTCTGGGAACCAACCCAATGCCTCTGGGCCAACCGGCTGAAGCATAAAGCCTTTGACGTTTACGCCCATCTCGTCCCACAGCTGGTCATACAGCTCTTTGCCGCCGCCATACTGGAACCAGCTCAGGAACGCGATGTTGTCCATGCCGACACCGGCACCGGCAACAGGTGCGCCAAACAGGTTGGCTGCCACGTGCTTGCCGCCCCAATAGTGGGTCCAAGCAAAGCCGCCTTCGACCAGACCGGCATCAACCGCGTCCAGAATGTCGCGTGGGCCAACGATGGCACCCGCCGGCAGAACTTCGATCGTCAGCGACCCGCCTGTCAGCGCGGCCACGTCCTTGCCGAATTCATTCAGCATGAACACTTCGTCGGCCGTGTTTGGCAAAACGGATTGAATGCGCAGCACTTTCTCTGCCATCGCAGCGGATGCAGTCAGGGCCAGTGCTGCGGCACCCATAGTGAGCGTTTTAAGATTAAACATAGATAACCTCCCTTATCTGTTACCCTCAGTTTTGTGTCTTCAGATCCGCGTGAGAGGGCGGCATTTGGACCTGTTTTGCGTCGGAACACTCATGGCCCCGTTGCGGTGGTAATCCTTGTTGTTCGAACCTGAGTGCGGGTCATGCGAGGGCGTCCTCCAACACCATGTCGCTGACTTTTTCTCCGATCATTATGGCAGGGGCGTTTGTGTTGCCGCTGACGATCCGTGGCATGATGGACGCATCCGCCACACGCAGGCCTGTGATGCCGCGCACCTTTAGGCGCGGGTCGACCACGGCCATGTCATCGATGCCCATCTTGCATGTGCCCGTGGGGTGATAAATCGTGACAGCCGTGCGGCGGGCCCAATCAAGCGTCCCGTCTACATCATCAAATGCAACACCAGCACCCGGCGCGTATTCCTCTGAGATATGCGCCTTGATCGGGTCATGCTGCGCAATGGTGCGCGCAATCTGGATGCCTTTGACCAACGTGTCACAGTCGGTCTGGGTCGCCAGATAGTTGGGATGAATTTTCGGGTGATCATTCATGTTGGCGGATTGCAGTTCTAGATGGCCCGCGCTTTCGGGGCGCATTTGCAGAACCGACGCGGTAAAGGCCGAAAACTTGTGCGCACCTTCAGCAGGGGTGTCTGCGCTGAACGGCTGGATGTGGAACTGGATGTCGGGCGTTTCCAACCGTGGATCGGTTTTCAGAAACGCGGTCCCTAGGCTGGCGGCCATCGTCATCGCGCCCTTTTGGGTCAGGATATACTGCAACCCGATCATCGCCTGCTTGATCATGTTGTTTGTCTCGATGTTGATCGTCGACAGGTCGGTCTTAAAAATCGGGCGGGCCTGCAAATGGTCCTGCAAATTCTTGCCGACCCCTTTTAACGCCGCCTGAACCGTGATCCCGTGCTTGGCCAATTCGTCGGGGTGACCGATCCCCGACAACATCAATATCTGCGGCGACCCGATGGCCCCCGCCGACAAGATCACTTCGCGACGCGCCTTATAGGTTTTGGGCACCCCGTTAGTATGGGCCCGCACACCAATAACGCGCGATCCGTCCAAGATCAGTTTTTCGGTTTGGGTGTTGGTGATGACCGTCAGGTTGCGGCGGCCACGCGCCGGTGCCAGATATGCCACCGCAGAGGAACAGCGACGGCCGCCCTTCATTGTCAATTGGAAGTGGCCGACACCTTCTTGATCGGCACCGTTATAATCGGGATTGCGGCGATGACCCGCTTGCTCGGCGGCGTCGACCCATAAATCGACAACATCGCGGGTCAGGCGCGAGTTTTGAACAGACAGCGGCCCGTCAGTGCCGCGCAGGCCGTCGGGGTTCGACCCTTCCCAAGCCTCGGCCCGTTTGAACAAGGGCAGCACGTCGTCCCATGACCATCCGGTGCAGCCCATCTGCGCCCAACCGTCGTAGTCCTGTGCTTGGCCGCGCACGTATAGCAGCCCGTTGATCGAACTTGACCCGCCCAAAACACGACCCCGAGGCCAGTTGATCGACCGCCCCGCTAGGCCCGGATCAGATTCCGTCTTGTAGCGCCAGTCCGACTTTGGGTTGCCCATCGTACGAAAGTATCCGACGGGCACGTGAATCCACGGATTGGTGTCCTTTGGACCCGCCTCCAGCAACGCGACTTGGTATCGCCCACAGGCCGACAGACGGTTCGCAACTGCGCATCCGGCGGACCCTGCTCCTATGACGATAAAGTCGAATTCCACTATTTTTCCCTACTTTGTCAAAAAATGGGACTTTTGGTTCCATTAATTGTCTGTTAATGACCGTATTGAGATTCCTTTTAAACGCAACAAAAAAGTGTAGAGGGGCGCCGCTTTGTCTGATCCATCCGAGGAACGCATTCCGACCAACCTGCGCTGTCTGCTGATCCTCGAGGTCCTTAGCCGCGCGGACCGCGCGATGACCGCGACCGAAATCAACGCGGAAATCGGACTGCCGAAACAATCCATGCACAGGCTATGCAACACGCTAGAGGAAGAGGGGTTCATCACCCGTTCCGGCGGCTCGATGCGTTATCACGCAGCACGACGGCTGCGCGAATTGGGCGCGGGGCTATTGGCGCATTCGAACCTGCATGTGATCCGTCACCAAATTCTGGAAAACGTGGCCCGCGCCGTGGGCGAAACCGTGAACTATGCCGTCCCGCATTCGGGCGGGATGAGCTATATCGACAGGGTCGAAACCGATTGGGCATTTCGCGTGCAATTGCCCATCGGTAGCCGCGTGCCGTTCCACTGCACCGCTAGCGGCAAGACGTTTCTGGCCAGCCTGCCACCGTCGCAATGCAAGACATTGATCGCGTCGCTTGACCTGTCCCGACAAACCGACGCCACCCTGATCACCGCCGATGATCTGCTGTCCGAGGTCAAGCGCGTGCGCAAGCAAGGCTATGCGCTGGACCAAGAAGAATTCATCAAGGAAATGGTTGCGATTGCCGTGCCGATTTATTCCAAAGACGGCCACTATATCGGGGCCGTGTCGTTTCACGGACCGACCCAGCGCATTTCGATCGAAAAGTCCCTGTCGGAACTGCCGCGCCTGCAGCAGGCGTCGCGCCAACTTAGCGATGCGTTGTTCGAAACCGGTGATGCAACGGGGCGTTCAGTCTGACATCCCGGCGCCACCGCGCGTAGGCACGCGGACCATGCCGGTCTGCGCCATGGCAATCGACAGCTCTTGGGTGATGACATCCCACAATCGGGTCAGCCCGTCTTCTCCGCCTGCCGCGATGGCGAATTGCAGGATGCGCCCAAGGAACGTGAAATCCGCGCCCGCGCACAGCGCCTTCAAAACGTCTTCGCCAGTCCGCAAACCACTGTCGAAAAATAGCGGATAGTCGGGGCCTACGGCTTCGCGAATTTTGCTCATTTGAATGATTGGCGCAGGTGCGCTTTCTAGTTGGCGGGCGCCGTGGCTGGACACTTGGACTGCATCAACGCCCGCTTTTTGACAGCTTACGGCGTCGTCAGGATCCAACACGCCTTTGACGACCAGCTTGCCGGGCCACGCGTCACGAAGGCGGGCCAGTGTGTCCCAGTCGGCGCGCGCGCGGCTCTCAGAGCGGTCAAAATCATAGCCATCCATGTCGAAATTCGCCAAACGCGGCTTGCCCGCGAACAGCGACGTCAGGGACCACTGCGGGTGCATGGCAAAGTCGACGAATTGCCGCGGCCCGATCCGGAACGGCATCTTGAATTCGTGACGCAGCTCGCGGGGCCTGCGCCCGACCTCGGGCACGTCGGCGGTTAGCACAAGGGTCTGATACCCAGCAACCTTTGCCCGTTCAACCAGCTTGAACGTCCCTACCCCGTCGCCGCTGAAATACAATTGGAACCACGCATGGCCCTGCGCCACCTCGATAATCTTTTCCATCGGGGTAGAAGCAACGGTGGACACCCCATGCGGGACCTTGTGACGGGCCGCAAGCCGCGCCAGCATCAGGTCGGCCCCCGCACCAGACAGGTTGCACATGCCCATCGGCGCGATCCCGAACGGGCGGTCGGCAGGCGCATCAAAGATCTGGGTAGCGAGCGACCGTTCGCTGACATCGCGCAAAACGCGCGGGCGCAGGGTGATCGCATCTAGGGCCGCACGGTTGCGCACAGCCCCCGTTTCCGCCCCAGCCGCGCCGTCGATGTAATCGAATATCATCCACGGCAGGCGTCGTTTCGCCAGCCGCCGCGCGTCATCCGAGGAATGAATATGCGCGGCGGCTGACAACATTTTAGGCCTTCACTGCTTCCATAAAGCGGTGTTTGATTACAACCGGGTCCATCGTAATGACGGGCAGTTTGATGTTGCCGCTGTCGCATTTGCAAACAATGATTGTCATCTCGTCGCTGTCGATGGCCGATTGCAGAACGGGGCCCAAGTCTTTGTCTTGCACCTCGATCACATTGTCACAGCCACATGCACGGGCCACGGCTGTCAGCGATGTTTTCTGCCCTGCATATGTCGGCTGGTCACCAGTAGAGCCATAGGACCCGTTGTCGATGATCAACAGCGTGTAATTGCCTGTCGCGTTGTTCGCGATTGTGGGCAAGGTGCCGAGGTTGGTCAGAACCGAGCCGTCACCGTCGATGGAAATGACAGGTTTGTCTTGGTTCAACGCCAGACCAAAACCGATGGATGATGACAGGCCCATAGTGCCGAGCATGTAAAAGTTGGTCGGCTGGTCGTCGATCATATGCAGCTCTTGGCTGGGCAGGCCGATGTTACAAACCACAAGGTGGTCACGGATGATTGGCGCGATGTCGCGCAGGATTTCTGAACGGATCATTGGTCGCCGTAGCCTCCCCAGAAATTGGCGTCGGTCAGGATCGCGACCGGCTTGTTGCACATGAATGTGTATTTCAGGATGTTGTCGAATTCCTCGACGTCTTTTTGCCAGTGAAAGTGATAGGTCGGAATGTTCAACTGCTGCAAAAGCGCTTTGGTGTGGACAGCCATTTCAACCTGACAGGCCACAGGTTCGCGCAGCTCGCCACGGTAGGAAATGATCATCGGCAGCGGCATGCGGTAGTATTGCGTCAGCGTCGCCAGCGTATTGATTGTGACCCCAATCGCCGTGTTCTGCATGATGATCGCAGGGCGTTTGCCCGCCATATGCGCGCCTGCACATAGGCCCATGCCTTCGTCTTCCTTGTTGGACGGGACATGCATGATGTCTTTGTGCGCGTCGATCTCTTCGATCACACCAGCTAGCTGTTTGCAGGGCACAGTGGTCACAAATGAGACGTCATTGGCAACAAGATCATCTGTGATCCTCTTGTCGATATTCATCGGTCGTTTGCCTTTCGGTTTGGTGCGCGGGTGCGCTCGTTTGTTTGAGTTGTCTTTTCCATAGGTCTGTCAGGCCCACGGGTCGAGAATTATCTTGGGGCTGGCGACACGGCCTGCGCGCAGGTCTTGGAATGCGGCATGGCCATCCCCGAGAGCGCGCCGCTCTGTCCAATCCAGCGGCCCAAGCTTGCCATCAAAAATCGCGTGCGCCGTATCTCGAAAGTCTTGCGCGGTATAGGTGTAGGTGCCGATGAACGTGATCTCTTGCAAGGTGAGGCGGCGAATGTCCAAGCCGCCGGTGTCCTCGCCCAGCCCGATGTGCACAATGACACCTCCGGCCATCGCACGGGCCGACGCCTCGGCGCGGGTCGCAGCATAGCCGACGGCATCCACAACGATGGAATAGCTGTCGTTCGATTTTGCTATTGCGGTGACATCGCAGCGGTCGTTCAGATAGGCGCGACGCGGCGCGTTCGGCTCGACCACCTGAATGTCTGTGACACCCATCGCCCGCAAGGCCAGTGCAGCGGCCAAACCGATTGCGCCGCCTCCGATGACCAATGCGGATCGGTCCATCGCCGGATGCAGCGCCGCAAGGCCCAGCCGGGCAGAATGCCAGCTGACGGCCAAGGGTTCGGCCAGCGCGGCCTTGTGCGTCGGGACATCATCAGGGACCGCCACAAGGTTACGGTCGGGCATCGCTACGAACTGGGCGAATGCCCCCTCGCGCGGCATCATCGAGATGATCTGACGGTCAGGGCACAGATTTTCGCGACCTGTCACGCAGGCATCGCATTTGGTGCAATTGACCAACGGATTGATTGTCACGCGGGTGCCGTCACGCGGGCCGCCGATGACCGTGCCTGCCGCCTCGTGGCCTAGGATCAACGGGGCGGGTCGGCGCGCGTCGTGACCCAGATAGGCGTGCATGTCCGACCCGCAAATCCCGACCGCTTCGACGCGGATCAGATGGTCGCCCTCGCCAACCACGGGATCGGGCACATCGCGGAACCCAAGCTGTTGCACGCCGTCGTAAACCAAAGCCTTCATTTTGCGGTAAACCCCCCGTCAACCATCAGGACCTGTCCTGTCACGTAGCTGGACGCGTCGGAACACAAGAACAGCAACGGGCCGTCCATGTCCTTCAACGTTCCGTTTCGTTTTAGACAGGTCTGTTGCGCGTTGCGCATCGCACGGTCAGGATCATCGAACACAGCTGCGGTCAATTCGGTCGGAAAGAAACCCGGCCCGATGGCGTTTGCGGTGATCCCTTGGGGCGACCATGCTTCGGCCATGGCACGGGTTAACTGGCCGACACCGGCTTTGGACGCACCATAGGCGATCCCGCCCGGAAAGGCGCGGGTGGTCTGCAACGATGCAAAGTTCACGATCCGGCCCCAGCCCTTGGACGTCATTTTCGGCACAAATGCGCGGGACAAAAAGAACGGCGCGGACAGGTTCAACGCAAGGGTCTGATCCCAGCCGTCATTCGTCACATCGTCGGCCGCCTCGCGGGTGTTTACGCCCGCTGCATGCACGACAATATCAGGCGCACCAAAGGGGTCTGATATCTCGGCCGCCAATCGGTCGATGCGCGACCGGTCTGCGACATCAGCGGTGACCGCCGCAATCGCATCTGCATCCTGATCGACCAGTGACGCCAAGGCATCAGCGCGACGCGCGACCCCGACGACACGGGCACCCGCCGCCGCCAGCGTCAGTGCCGCCTGCCGGCCAAGGCCGGAACTGGCACCCGTGACACATGCCACCTTGCCCGTCAGATCAAACAGATCGCGCGGATGTCCCATGTGCTATTCCGCCGCCGTCAGGTCGAATTCCTGATCGGGGAAATACTTGGCCAAACGAACATCGGCGGCCCTCGCGTGGCCCTCCATCCCTTCCAGTCGGCTGATCCGTGCGGTGGCGATCGCGATCTCTTTTGACGCCTCGGGGGTGGATTTCTGCCATGTAACGATTTTCATGAACTTATGGATGCTTAGGCCACCCGTATAGCTGGCCGCGCCCGACGTTGGCAGCACATGGTTTGTGCCCGCCGCCTTGTCGCCATAAGACACCGTGGTTTCTTCGCCCAAAAACAACGAGCCGTAGCAGGTCAAACGTTCCAGCCACCAATCCGTGTCAGCCGCTTGGACGGTCAAATGTTCCGGTGCGTATTCATCCGAACAGGCGGCCATGTCCTCGCGGTTGTCGCACACGATCACCTCGGCATAGTCACGCCATGCCGCGCGGGCATTGTCACCGTTCAACTGCGGCAGGTCGTCGATCAGGGCGGGGATACGAGCCATCACATCCTCGGCTAGCGCACGATCATCGGTGACCAGCCAGACAGGTGAATTATAGCCGTGCTCGGCCTGACTGACCAAATCGGTGGCGACGATATGCGCATCCGCGTCCTTGTCCGCTAGGATCAGACTGTCGGTAGGCCCTGCGATCATGTCGATACCGACACGACCGAACAGGATCCGCTTGGCTTCGGCGACGAACTGGTTTCCCGGCCCGACAAGGATATTCGCCTTTGGCAGGCCAAACAGACCGAATGTCATCGCCGCGACGCCTTGGACACCGCCCATTGCCAGAATGTCATCGGCACCACAAATATGGGCCGCATAGATGATCGCGGGGGCAACACCGACGCCCGCGCGCGGCGGGGAACAGGCGGTGATGTGTTTGCAACCGGCGACCTTGGCAGTGGTCACCGTCATGATGGCCGATGCAATATGGCTATAGCGCCCGCCGGGCACGTAACAGCCCGCGGCATCCACCGGTATCGCCTTTTGACCCGCGACAAAGCCGGGCTGGATTTCCATTTCAACATCCGCGACCGTGCTTTTTTGTAACTCGGCGAAACGCTTGACGTTGTCATGGGCGAACCGGATGTCTGCCTTTAGCTTCTCGGGAACCAATGCAATTGCGGCCTCGATTTCGGCGGGGGTCAACAGGACGTTGCCGTCATACCGGTCAAACTTGGCGGCGTATTCTTGTGCCTTGGCGTCGCCCCCTGCCTCGATATCATTCAGGATCGAAACGACCGTATCATGCACGTCGGACGCATCAGACGTTGACGTCAGTGTTGCTTTTTTCAGGTATTCTCTTGCCATGTTGCGGGGACCTTGTGTCTGAGTTTGGGTCAACCGCGGAATCAACGGCCGACGGCGTGCCTTTGACAAATAGTAAGCGCTTACATTATCACAATGCAAGCGCTTTCACCGCACGGTGCTTCGCGCTATAGTTCAAGCTGCGTCCAGACCAAGGAGACCGCAATGCCCGAAACAACGCCGCACAACGCGCCAACATTGGATGACGTGGCACGACAGGCGAATGTGTCCACCGCAACCGTGTCGCGGTGTCTGAACCGGTCGGGCAAGGTCAGCGAAAAAACCCGCGAACGTGTTATGTCCGCCGTCGAAGCGCTGGGCTACACCCCGAATTTTGGCGCGCGGGCGCTGGCTGCAAAGCGGACGCTAACAATCGGGGCCGTCATTCCGACGATGGCGAATTCGATCTTTGCGCGCGGGTTGCAGGCGTTTCAGGAAACCCTGAATGAACACGGATATACCCTATTGGTGTCCAGCACCGGATATGACCCCCGCAAGGAGGCCGAACAGATCAGAACCCTGCTTGCGCGCGGGGCCGATGGCTTGCTGTTGATCGGATACGATCGGGATGCGGCCACCTACGATTTCTTGCAAGCCCGCAACGTGCCGTTTTTGTTGTCTTGGGCCTATCGAAGCGACGAACCCCACCCCGCCATCGGATTTGACAATTGCCAATCAATGATGGAGCTGACCAAGCTTGTCTTGGAAATGGGGCACACGGACGTTGCAATCATTTCCGGTATCAGGGATGGCAACGACCGTGCCGTTGACAGGGTCAAAGGTATTCATATGGGACTGGCCCAAGCAGGGGTGAACCCGCAGACCGCGCCCTTGATCGAGGTGGATTATACCATCGAAGACGGCGCCGCCGCGTTTGCGGACCTGATGCAAGGCCGCAAGCGGCCAACCGCTGTGCTGTGTATCAATGACGTGCTGGCAGCGGGCGCAATCCAACGCGCCCAGCAGATGGGGATCCGCGTCCCCGATGATGTGTCGATCACAGGGTTTGACGACATCGAAATTGCCTCGCTTGTGACGCCGAAACTGACCACAGTGCACGTGCCCCATGCGCATATGGGGTCGCTTGCGGCGACCGCGTTGGTCGATATGATCGAAAACAAGACCACGGTAAAACCCGTCGCGCTTGATAGTGCGATCCAGATGCGCGGGTCCTTGGGGCCGATTGCCCCCTAGGGCGCGTCGCCCGGTCCGATAACGGCCCTGACCAAGGTTGCCATCAGCGCGCCCAGCACCCCCAAGACCAACCCCAGTTCCACGGTGTAGGGCTGACCTTGCGGGCTAAATACCGCAACGAAGATCAACATCGGGCAGACCAAGACGGCCGCGCCCAGAATCGCGGCGCGGGTCCAGCTGATGGGCTTGCGCATCGCCAGCCACAAGACCGGCGCGACAAACACCCAAGCCGACAAAAGCGCGATAAAAAGCGCAGTCATCCAGAACCACAATACCATTTCCAATGACGTGGCCGGATTTCCGTCGGCCCAGAACACGACTGACCCGATCGCTGCCCAGCCCGTTAGGGCCGACAAAAACACCGCTTTGACAAATGCGTTGCGCGAATATGCACGAAGCCGAGACATAGCGCCCTGTTATCAGATCGCCGCCAAAAACAAAAACGCCCACCAAATTGGCGGGCGTTTAGGTATTCTAGTTTCTGTGCAGCAGTTAGCGGCGCAGACCCAGACGTTTGATCAGGTCCTGATAGCGGGCCTCATCTTTGCCACGGGTGTAGTCCAGCAGCTTGCGGCGCAGCGCAACCATCTTAAGCAGACCGCGACGACCGTGGTTGTCTTTCTTGTGGGTCTTAAAGTGCTCAGTCAGGGTGGCGATGCGGGACGAAAGGATAGCAACCTGAACTTCGGGGGAACCGGTGTCACCCTCTTTGGTTGCGAATTCTTTCATGACGCGTGCTTTTTCTTCAGCAGTAATCGACATCGGGGTCTCCTTATCTAAAGGGTTGATGGCGCGATCCGGGATGTCGTCCAGAAAGGCCCATGGAGTATCCGCCCGAGGGGGATTCCCTGAGCGGATGGCTGCGTTTAGGTGAAATCGGCGAAAAAGGAAAGTCCCAAGTTACGCTGGCATCAGGACAACCGGCACGCCGACCATATCCAGTGCTGTCAATCCGGCAAACACCGCGACCTCTTCACCGTCAGCGAATAGGGTCACACCTGCGTCGGTTTCGGTGAAACTTACGACCGGCTCACTAGAATCCGCGTCATAGGCCAGTTCGATCTTGTCTTCGTCAGGATTAAAGTCCGACACAAACGCCGACTGAGTATCGTCAAATGCAAACGTATCAGCCCCGTCGCCGCCGCTGGCAATGTCGCCGTCACCGATCATCAACGTGTCGTCGCCCGCACCGCCGTTCAAGAAATCCTGCTCGTGGTCGCCGCGACCGTCGATGACATCATCGCCCAGCCCGCCGAACAGCGTGTCAGATCCGATGCCGCCGTTCAGGACATCATCGCCCAGATTGCCCGACAACCGATCATCACCCGCGCCACCGATCAATGTATCGTGACCGTCGCCGCCATCCATGTTGTCGTTACCATCGCCGCCATCCAAAATGTCGTCACCAGTGTGCCCAAAGACGAAATCATCGCCCGCTTCACCGTATAACTGGTCCTGACCGCGGCCTCCGTGGATTTCATCTACACCTGCGCCACCGGACAGAATATCGTCGCCATCCTCGCCGTGCAGGTAATCGTCGCCATCCAACGCATACATCGAATCGGCCGCGTCGGTCCCGAACATCACATTATTGCCTGCATCACCGGATGTGCCCGCTTGGCCTTCATCCGAAAGGTAGCCTTCGACGTTATCGGGCGCGGCCCCTTGATCGGCCATAAAGCCTTCAGAGGTCAAAATATCCTCACCCTCGACCAGATCGTCGCCTTCAGGCGGCGCATCCGCGTCCGAATCGTCCGAGAACAGGTCACCCCCTGGTCCGGCTACAACGAAAGCCGACAAAGCCAGCCCCAAAAGTGCAAAAATGGAAAGCATACCGATGCTCCACTGAATAGATCACCCCGACCCAGTCAGAGTATTAACACACCCTACACTGAATATCCTCTTAATTCTACCGATGTGGTTAACGGATCGGGTCCGACCAGATCACAGGTTCTTGCCGGTATGCCACATATAGCGGATGGCGCGGATGCCCGTCCTTGGTCAAACCAAAGCAGTAGATAGGACGCCCTGTCGCATGTAACAAACGCCCTGCTTTGGGGCCTTGCTCCAAATGCACGCCATGTGTGCCCCAGCCCGCGATCACCAGATCAGCCCATGTCATCAAATCGGTCAAAGCAGTGTCGTTTTGCGGACCCACCGGATCAGCGACTTTTCGCATTTTGTGCGGGTCGGTTTCACGCCAGCCGAAGATGTTGGTCACCCTGAACGCCCCATACCCCAAGGCACGGGCGCGACGTTCGCAACGCTCGACCGTCGGGTCGTTCTGCATTTCCGTCGCCTTGGACGGGTTCAGCATTATATATCCCAACTTGGGCAAAGACGCATCCCAGACGCGGGTCAACGCATAGCGATACCGCTCGCAATCGGAATAGATCGCCGTCGACGTGCTGGCCTCACTCTGGTGGTGGCGAGTGATCATCACGTCACCCTCCTGTCCCGTGACTTATGATACAGACCGTGCTGCCTTTGTTCCATGGGCTTCAGCCCATGGCCCCGTCCGCGGCAAAGACGCGGATAGGATGCAATTCACCCGACCGGTAATGACCCACCGCAATCGCGCGCCCCTGATGGGACGCCCAGACCAGCTCATCATAGTCCAACCCGCTTGCCACCACCGTGGCCGGATTTCCGTTGCGCAATTTGATGACACTTTCGGCAGGACAGGTCACTTGAGCCAACTCGTCCAAACCCACCTCTAACGGTTGCAACAGCGCGTCCAGCTCTGGCGTGCGGGCCAGCGCTTCGACTTGGTCCATCGTCACTCCGGCGTCGACCTCGAACGGGCCGGACCAGACACGGCGCAACGACAACACGTGGCCATGGCACCCCAAGGCCGCACCCAAATCGCGCGCGATCGACCGGACATAGCCGCCCTTGCCGCAGGTCATTTCCAGAACCACATGGTCTGGATCGGGACGATCCACCAAAACCAGCTCTTCGACCCACAGCGGGCGGGCGGCCAAATCCATGTCCTCGCCGTCTCGGGCCTTTTTGTAGGCGCGCACACCGTCGACTTTGACTGCCGAAAACTGCGGCGGGACCTGCATGATGTCGCCGACAAACTGGCCCAGCGCCTCTTTGATCTGATCGTCGGTTGGCCGCAGGTCCGAGGCCGCGATCACCTCGCCCTCAGCGTCATCGGTATTCGTCGACTGTCCCAACCGGACGGTGAACGTATAAGCCTTCATCGCGTCGGTGATATAGGGCACCGTTTTGGTTGCCTCACCCAGCGCCACGGCCAGAACCCCTGTCGCCTCGGGGTCAAGGGTGCCTGCGTGACCTGCCTTTTTGGCCTCAAGCGCCCAGCGGATCTTGTTGACCACGGCAGTCGACGTGATGCCTGCCGGCTTGTCGATCACCAACCACCCCGAAATGTCGCGACCCTTACGCTTGCGTCCCATGGCTCACCCTTTGTTTTGAATTCGCGCCAGCTACCTGCGTCGCGGGGCCGCGTCAACTACTCGACGACACCAACAATCGGGCCCAGCCGGAACCCCGGATCAGAGCGCCCCATCGCAGGGGCATGCAAACGCGAGATATTTCCGTCGAAATACAACGCATTGGGCAGGCCCAACAGGTCCCGAAACAGCACGCCGAACTCGTGAAACGTCACCGGCTGGTTTGCGACCACAAACACCGCCAGATCACCCTGCGCCGTCGCCCCGACCCCGTTGCGAATGAACCGCGATGTGCTGTTTGGCAAAAACTTCGGGTGCAACGCCCCGTCGATCACCAACATCGGGCCCGACTGCGTTGCGTCGCGGCACGCCGGACGGGCCGCGACATAGGCCAGAGTCTCGTAGACCTGCGCGCTGTCGTCTGTGATGCACAAAATTCCGTTTGGCAGCAGACCAAAGTTCCCCGGACCCGCGTTAGGAACCACCCGCATCTGTTCGCGGCCCTGCTCAACGTAATGCCCGACCGGACGCCTGTCATCGTGATACATGCCCGCATTCATCGCGAACGTCAGTTTGCCACCCGCAAGGGTCGCGTTGATATTCACAAAATTCCCCAGAACATGCCCGTCGCCGTCGCGCAAAAACAGGCGCAAATCCTCGACTGTGGCATCAACTGTGCAGGCGGTGTAGCTGCGCCCGTGGTGGGTGATATCCTCGCATGAGACCGCCCAAACCGGCGCGGCCCAAATACACAATAGGGCCAAAACGGCCCGCATCAGTCGCCCAGATCCTGCTTTACATGATCGGTTTCCAGCAACGCGGCGGTCGCGTCCATCTGATCAAATGTGCCGTCGATTTCAAACCGCAGTTCGGGGGCGTGTTTCATCGTGCCGCCTTTGACAACCAGATGGCGGATCTCGTGGCGGTTGCGGCGCAAAGCATCCAGCGCCTCGACCTTTTGATTGCCGCCCAGCGGCAGCACAAACGCTGTCGCGACGCGCAGGTCGGGGGACATGCGCACTTCGCCGACTGTAATCATGAACCGCGCCAGATCAGGATCGTGGACTTCGCCACGTTGCAGGATCGACGACAGGTCGCGGCGGATCATCTCGCCGACCTTCAGCATACGTTGCGTGGGCGCGCGCCCGTCTCTTGGTGTGTTCTTAGCCATAAAGGGGCATGTAGGGGGTTTGTTGCAATTTGCCAAGCAGGGGTTTGCGAGCCGGCAATCGACCGCTAAAGATGACAGAACCAAAATTAGGATGAACCCATGACCACCAAACCCGGCATTGTAATCACCGGCGCCTCTGGCCGCATGGGGCAGATGTTGATCAAATCCGTGCTTGCCTCGGACAAATGCACGCTTGCGGGGGTGCTGGAACGGACAGGGCACGATTGGATCGGGCGCGATGTCGGGGCAGCCATGGGCGGCGCTGACGCAGGCGTAACCGTCAGCGATGACCCGCTTGCGGTATTTGCCAAAGCCCAAGCCGTGATCGACTTTACCGCACCTGCCGCGACTGTGGCCTTTGCCGGATTGGCGGCCCAAGCCCGCGCCGTGCATGTGATCGGCACCACGGGTCTGACGGAACATGACATCACCGCGATTGACGCAGCGGCACGCCACGCCGTGATTGTGCGGGCGGGAAACATGTCGCTGGGGGTCAACCTGTTGACCAAACTGACGCAAAAAGTCGCCGCCGCGCTGGATGACGACTTCGACATCGAAATCATCGAGGCCCACCACAACCAAAAGGTCGACGCACCCTCGGGCACCGCCCTGATGCTGGGCGAGGCCGCCGCCGCAGGGCGTGGTGTCGACCTAAAAGACGTCACCGATAGCGGGCGCGACGGAATAACCGGCGCACGGCGACGGGGCGACATCGGCTTTACCGCGATTCGGGGCGGCGACATTGTCGGCGAACACGACGTGCTGTTTGCAGCCGCAGGCGAACGGATCACCCTGCGGCATGTGGCCACCGATCGGGCGGTATTCGCGCGTGGTGCCCTCAAGGCCGCGCTGTGGGGTCAGGACAAAGGGCCCGGCCACTATGACATGATGGACGTGCTGGGTCTGTGACCACCGGTGGGTGTTCTTGTGGACTGGTCCGCCTGATCGCCACGGGTGACCCGCTACGGGTCGGCATTTGCCACTGCCTCGACTGCCGCAAACACCATGGGGCGGTGTTTTATGCGGCAGCGATATTTCCTGCGGCCGCAGTGATGGTCACTGGCGACACCCGCAGCTACAAGGGCCGCCATTTCTGTCCGACCTGCGGGTCGTCCGTTTTTGCCCGATCCGGCCCCGAGATCGAGGTGCATCTGGGCGCGTTGGACGCCTCCAGTCAGTTCACCCCAACTTACGAAAGCTGGACGCAAGCGCGCGAAAACTGGTTGCCCGATCTGACGTTTAATCAGGAAAAGTGAACCGAACCCGCGCACCGCGCGTAACCATCATGTAACATCCAGATGTTGGAACGCCCCATGCCTCGCCTCGCCTTGCTCTTTGCCCTGCTGATCGCGACACCCGCAGCCGCCTTTGACCGTGTCACAAACCGAACGGCATTTTTGACGTTGATCAGTGACAAAACACTGTCGAACCGCCTGTATCAGATCAGCTTGACGGTATCGCCGTCGGGCGTGATCACGGGTGAGGCGTTGGGCTGGGACGTCACCGGCAATTGGACGTGGAAGAACGGGTTTTTCTGCCGTGACATGACGTGGGGCGGCGATGCATTGCCCTACAACTGCCAGCTTGTCGAAACACGCGACAACCGTGAGCTGCGCTTTACCTCTGACCAAGGCCAAGGCGAAAGCGCGTCGTTCAAGCTGCGCTAGCCGCCTTGGCCGGCCTCGTCCAAGATCATGGGGGGCCCATCGCGACCCCATGCGTCCAGACGGTCGTGGCCGCCCACATTAGTGGTCGCCGCGACAACCAGCGCGCGATCCGGCATCCAGGCCAGCACTGCATACCACATCGTGTTTGATCCGTTGTGCCAAATGACCGGCCCCTGCCCGTTGTCTGGCGATACAACCCAACCCAACCCGTATTGGTCCGAGCCTGCGGTTTTCATCAACTCGCACGCGTCACGCGACAGCAGCTCGGGGGCCTGCCCCGCGCAGGCGGCCAGATGGAACCGCCCCCATGCCACCAAATCAGCCAAATTCATATGGATCGTTCCAGCAGGGCCCATCCACGCGGGGTTGTCCGCCATCGTCCCAACCGGCGACATCGCTTTGGGAAACATCCCTAATATACGGCGGTGCCCCAATGGTGTGGTTTGCCCGTCAGGCGCACCAAACCCTAGCGACGACAACCCCAACGGCCCCGCAATCCGGTCCAGCACCAAATCCTCCCATGCTGTGTCGGTGAGTTCTTCCAGAATATGGCCCGCTAGGACGTAGCCCAGATTGGAATATACAAAGGCGCCAACGGGTGCTTTGGGCGCTTGGGTCCAGTATTTCGACAGGATCTGACCGCGGGCTGCGCGCGGGTCGGGGTCTGTTTGCGAAACGAGTGTCGATACCCCCGCATTGGCGGCCAACCCACTGGTATGGGACAACAGCTGGCGCAGGGTCAGCCGCTGCCAACCGTCGTGCATCTGGGCCGCGTTTCTGGGCAAATAGTCCTTGATCGGCGTATCCAGATCCAGTCTGCCAGCCTCGACCATCTGCATCACCAGCGCCGCGGTAAACGATTTACTGATTGATCCGATGTGCCATAGCGCATCATCACTGACCGCTGTGTCACCGGTCCGCTCGGTCGGGCCGGACACGTGTATAGTCACTGGCCCGTCAGCCACAGCATAGGCCAGTGCGGTTGCGTATTTCGGCGCTTGCTGGGCCGCAGCCGCAAACCGTTCAGCCACCTGCACCGGATCGGCCTGGGCACCGGACGGAACCGCGCCTAACAAGCTGGCGACCAACGACGACCTGAGTTTGACAAACATCTGCGGCTCCTTTTTCAGTCATGTAAGCGGCGCGCGCGACCATATCAAGCCGTGTCAGCGGTGCATGATCGCCTTGCCAGCCACAGGCGAATGTGATTTGTGCGCGGTGCAATCTGACCAAAGGCCCAAGCCCGTGACCGACCGCACAACCATCCGCCATATCGTGTTTTTCTCTGCAAAAGACCCTGCCGACCTGCCAACAATCGTGGCCGGCCTGTCCGAGTTAGGAAAAATTCCGCATTCAGACGTGTTCGAAGTGCGCGAGAACACCAAAGGTGATGCTTGGTCCAGCGAAGTTGATGTCGTGGTCTACGCCGAATTCGCGAACGATGCCGCGCTGGCCGCCTACAAGGCGGATCCGATCTATGCCCATGCGATCACAGTGGTCCGGCCTTTGCGGGACTTGCGGATCGCTGCCGACTTTTAGGACGGGGTGCGACCGGCGTGACTGACATCAGCACACATCGCGTCATTTTTGACCAAGGCCCGCTGGACGGGCCGACTGTGTTCACAAAACCCCACCGCGTGATCCGCGCCGACCATCCTGCGGACGTCTATGACGCGCTGGCGGCACTAACCGAGGCACAGGCGAACGGCCAGTGGCTTGCCGGTTATGCCAGCTACGAGTTGGGCTATCTGTTCACCCCCAAACTGCGCGACCTGATGCCTGCTCAGCGCGATACCCCGCTGCTGCATTTTGGTGTGTTCGAAGAACCTGGCCCCGACCTGTCGCGGGCGCCTACCGACACTGCGACCCTCTCGGCCCCGCACCCCGCATGGGGTCTGGCCGAATACGAAGCCGCCTACGCGCGGGTCAAAGACTATATCGCGGCGGGGGATATCTATCAGGCGAACCTGACATTCCCGATGTCAGCACAACGCACAGGCTCGCCCGAGGCGCTTTATGCGGCGTTGCGGGCGCGCCAGTCGGTGCCACACGGGGCGTTTGTCGATCTGGGCGGGCCGGTGTTGCTGTCGCGATCCCCCGAGCTGTTCTTTCGCATTGATGCCGATCGCACCCTGCATGCGCGCCCTATGAAAGGCACCGCGCCGCGCGGCGACACGCCCCAAGAGGACCGCGCGCTGTCCGACTGGCTGCAGGCTTCGGTCAAGAACCGCGCCGAGAATTTGATGATCGTGGACCTGCTGCGCAACGATATGAGCCGGATTTCCGAAATTGGTAGCGTCAAGGTGCCCAAACTGTTCGATGTCGAAACCTATGCCACCGTGCATCAGATGACATCGACCATCACGGCCAAGCTGCGCTGCGACGTCACGCTGACGGATATCTTTGAAGCGTTGTTTCCCTGCGGCTCGATCACCGGCGCCCCGAAAATTCGGGCGATGCAAATCATCGAAGAGTTAGAGACCACGCCGCGCGGGGCCTATTGCGGCGCTATCGGATGGATTGCCCCTGATGGTGCGATGTCGTTCAACGTGCCGATCCGCACGCTGACCTGTTTTGATGACGGGTCGGTGCGCTTGAATGTCGGCGGCGGGGTGGTGCACGACAGCCAAGGCGACGACGAATACGGCGAGGCATTGCTCAAGGCTGCCTATGCCGATCTGCACTAGCCGCCTGGCGCGGGGTTACGATGCAATTTCCGTTCTTAACGGACCAACCGCCGCCTTCAGTTCGTCCATATCCATAGGCATCCCAAAGTAGAACCCTTGCACCGCATCGCAATTATTTTGACGCAAGAAGTTCAGTTCTTCCAGTTTTTCGACACCCTCAGCGATAACCTGAATGCCAAACGCTTCGGCCAGCAATAGGGTCGATCGAACAATCGCCCCGCGTTTGGGCATGATGTGCACGTCTGAAACAAAGCTGCGATCGATCTTGATCTTATTAAACGGAAACGCCTGCAGCATAGCGAGGGACGAATAACCGGTCCCGAAATCGTCCATTGCAATTCCGACACCCATCTCTTGCAATTCCCGCATGACATTTAGGGTATGGGTCTGATCGTCGATGATGCTTGCCTCGGTGACTTCTAACTCCAGCCGGTTGGGGTTCAGCCCTGTATCCAGCAAGATGTCTGCAACAGCTTCGCCGAATGAGGGGCTGACCAGTTGTTGTGGTGCGACATTGACTGCGATCGTATACGGCTCCGGCCAGCTTGCCGCTTCGACACAAGCGGCGCGTAAAACCCATAGCCCGATCTCGCGGATCAGGCCCGTTTCCTCGGCCAGTGGAATGAAATCCGCTGGCGATACGCGTCCGCGGGTCGGGTGGTTCCAGCGCAACAACGCCTCAAACCCGACAACTTCGTTGGTTTTGACGTTGTTTTGGAATTGATACGCCAGTTCGAACTGATCGCTGGCCAATGCCTCGCGCAGATCCTTGATCAGTGCCAGCCTGTCCTCACTTTGTTGGCCGATCTTAACATTGTAGTGGCAAATATGCGCGCCATTGTCCGCCTTGGCGCGGTACATCGCCAGATCCGCCTTGTGGAACAGGTCGCGCAGATTGTCCCCGTCATCAATGGTCGTTGCGATCCCGATGGCCGCACCCACAGCTACCGTGCTGCCATCGATAACGATGGGTTCCACGATGCATCCATGCAGGCGTTCCGCAAAGGCGTTGATTTCTTCGATCCGGCGGAAGTCGGTCTTGATCGCGACGAATTCGTCGCCGCCAGTGCGGGCGATGAATTCACCCGCTTGCAGCGCCTTTGTCATTCGCTTGGCCACGGCGATCAGGACCACATCACCGGCTTCGTGGCCCAGACTATCGTTGATTTCCTTGAACAGGTTCAGATCGATACCCGCAACCGCCACACGCCCCGTCCGGCCGTCATTCAGGGACAATTGCAGCGCATCCAAATGCCCGTCCAGTTTCATACGATTGGGCAATTGGGTCAGGGCATCATGGTTCGCGGCATAGGTCAGCTCGCAACGGGCCTCTTGTTCCAAATTCATTTCGATGCTGACCGTCGCAAAGCCGATCAGGTAGATCACGGCAGTCACGCCGCCGATGATCAACGCCAGAACACTGTCCGATATTAACACAGGGGGCACCACGATTGAGGAATCGAGGCGCAATTCAAACGCGGCCATCCCTGTGAAATGCATGCTGCAAATCGCCAGAACCGTCATCACGGCGCCAACCGTCCAACGGGCGCGCGTGTCTACCGACCGGACCAAACTGCGATGCGCGGCGACCCCCAGCGACATTCCCAACACGACCGACGCGACCTGCATCGGGACGTTCCAGATCAGGACGCCGGGTAACAAAAAACCCGCCATACCGACATAATGCATGCACGAAACGGTCACGCCGAAAACTGCCCCGCTCAGGATATAAAGGCGCCGATTGACGCTAAAGGACAGGATACCAAACGAAATCGACATTCCGACAACGGCTACGATCAGCGACAACACGGTTTCCTGCGTTTCAAACCAGTGTTCGACCCCTGTATCGTAGGCCAGCATCGCGATAAAATGCGTCGCCCAGATCGTCGCACCGGCAATTATTCCGGCCAGTAAGATGTGGATTAACCGCCCCCGCCCCTTCGGATTCAGCAGTCGCTGTGCCATGATCGCAGACAGGCAGGCGCCAACAACGCAAGCAAGCGCCGCCGCCAGCACAAGGCCATAAGAGTGTTCTTGGGTTAGACAGGCATAAACCCGATACATTTGACACCTATTAAAACAATCAACACGTATTCGGATCACCCTGACAGACGAAAACTAACATTTGCCTACCCAACGGCAGGACATTTGACTCTGGCTATTTGAAAATTGGCCTCGGCCCACGAGGCACAGTCGCAGTCGCGTTGGTATCGATGCCGGTCTATTGCGTGTTCAAATGCTGGACCAATGCGCGGTGGATCAATTCCAGATTCCGTTCGGTGCCGCCATTGTTGACCTGCGTATAGCTCAGGGCAATCGTCAGATCACTGTCTGGGCAATGAACAGCAATCAAACCCCAAAACCCGTCATGGCCGAAACATGTCTCTTGGGGGAAACGGTAGATATACAACCCGTTCCCATAGGCATGATCCCCGACCAAAGCCGGTTCATGGGTTGGCGTTTTCATAAAGGCTATGCTGCCTTGATTTGCGAACACCTTGCCGATGACGATCGCGCGCATCGCATGTGCGAGGTCACGTTGATCCGCAACCAACCCGCCGCCCCCGAACAAGTCGACCGTTGGATCCATCCCGCTTGTATCAAACCGGCCCCAGAACTGATGGGCGCGACGGGCGCCGTCGGGGCGGGGTTCCAGCTTTTCCCACCACGTGTTCTTGAGGCCGAGCCTGTCAAAGTCCAACACAGTCCGGACAGCGGTGGGCAAATCCTGACCTGTTGCGCGCTCGATCGCGTCGCCCAACAGGATGTATCCTGTGTCCGAATAGCTATGGTCTTGTCCAGCTTGGAACAATGGGTCCTCATGCGTAATGGCAAAATCGACCTGCGCCTGACGCGTCCAAATCGTTTGGGTTCCAAACAGGTCGTTGCTGACCAATTGCAGCAGATACCTCGGGTGTAGCGCGTAGTCAGGAATGCCGGACCGATGCGCGATCAGATGCTCTAACGTGATCAGGTCGACGTTATACCCATCGGCGCCCAGCGCGGCGATATAGTCAGGCGCCACGATATCGCGCAGGGGTGCATCCAGCGCCATGATTCCCCGCTCAACCAGAACAAGCGCTGTTGCCGCGACATAGGGTTTGGTGATGCTCGCAATGCGAAGCTGGTGATCGACGCGCATCGGGTCTGCGGATGCAGGATCGGCAAGACCCGCGACAAATGTCTGATCCATGCCGATACTCGGAGCGATGACATGCAATCCGGCGGCAATCCGGAGCGGATTGGCATTTACGTCTGCGACGATACTCGCTGCCAGCGATGAAACCGCGTCGTTTTCGATCTGCCACGACACATCGACAGGTGGCGCATCATAAAAATACCGCTGATCAAGAAAGACACCCACCGCCACACAAGCCGCGGCCAAAACAGTGACGCTGATTAAGCCGCGCCTGAGCCAACTTTTGGGTTTCGATTGGGGCAATTGGGGTCAACTCCTT
>CAXIAS010000043.1:0-23294 GCA_964022195.1 uncultured Roseobacteraceae bacterium | reverse complement strand
AGTAAATGGAGGCGAGTACCGGAATCGAACCGGTGTACACGGATTTGCAATCCAGTGTATTTCGTCAAAAAAACAAACCCTTAGGGCTAAAAAAGTATCAGGACATTTGCCGAACAATAAACGAACCTGATACCCGCGTTCTGGCAGGCCTAAAGCCATGAGCGGCATGGCTTTGATTTGGGCCGCGAACGTCAAAGGGTTGAAGCCCGCAGCCAAGATCGTCCTGATTCAACTAGCTGATTTTCACAACAAGGAAACCGGTCAGTGCAATCCAAGCGCCCAGCGGTTGGCGGACGAATGTGAGATGGGCCGCGCGACGCTGTTTCGGCACATGAGCACTTTGGAGGAGTGCGGCCTCGTCACACGCCATGCCCGTGGCGATGGTGACGGCGGGCGCGGGTCCAATCAGTATGAGTTGCACCTCGATATTTCCCTTGGTCCAAGCGCACGCCCAAAGGCCGGGGGCAGCGGTCCTAGTGGGGTTGTGTCTCAAAATGAGACGGGGGGAAACGTCTCAAAAAAGCGGGGGAAAAGTCCCAGCGTTGAGACGGGGGTAGTCTCAAATCGGGACAGGAACCTTACCATTGAACCTGTAAAAGAACCTCCTTCGCGCAAGCGCGAGGCTGCGGAGGATGAAGAAGCTGAGAAGATTTTGGCAGCATATCCACCCGACCGACTGCGGAACAAGGCGGCGTGCCTTGCCCAGATCGAAGAGGCCATGAAGAAAGGGATTGCACCGGAGGACTTGCTGCAAGCCGTCCAAGCCTACGCCACTGACAGTGCAGGGTTCACCCGTACCAAAGTTTGCTTTTCCGACAACTGGTTCCAGTCACGGCGCTGGCAGGCCTATGTCGAGAAGCAAGCGGAAGACCGAGAAAAGGCGGAAGCATTGCGGGCTGATCACCATGCGCGGCTGGCCTGCTGGATCAGCGACCGCAGCCCGATGTGCAAACATATCACCGGCAACCAAGTCACGGCTTTGCTTGCCTCAAAGCTGGTGACAAAGACGCAAATCCAAGCCGCAGGTCTCAGAGCATGACCGCTACCGATCCGACCACAGAGCAAACAGCAAGGTTACCCACCGATTACATCGGCGGGACTTGTGAGGGGCGGCGTGCCTCCCCTTCAAACCCCAACCAGACGCGCGACGGGCGCGTCAAAGAAGGCCTTTCCGAGACCGTGATCTTTCGATGCACCGTTGCGGAAAAGGCCGCGCTTGTCGCCAAGGCAGACGCGGCTGGACTGCCTAACGCCACGCTGATGCGCGAGGCCTTGGGGCTGGTCCAAGCGCGACGGCGCAAGCCCGTGCCGCGTGTTGATCCTTCGCTGACATTGGCCGTTGCCCGTGTCGGCGGGAACCTCAACCAACTGTCCCGCTGGATCAACGGGGCCGTCAAATCTGGCCGCGCGAGCCACATCGACGTCCTCAAGGTCAGCGCGCGGCTTGTCACGATTGAGCGCCAGCTTGCGCAGATCATCGGCCAGCATAGCGAGGGCCAGCGATGATCATCTCGTTCTTTTCGTCTGGCACGGGCGGCGGCGCGGCCCCAGTTGACTACCTGACTGCCCGCGAAGTTTTGGCTTACGACGAAAACCGCAATTTGATCCGCGACGACGACGGCCAGCCGCAAACGAAAATCCGCGACCCGCTTCCCGAAGTGCTGCATGGCAATCCCGACCGCACGCGGGATTTGATCGACGCCAGCGCGAACAAATGGAGCTACACCGCTGGCGTGGTCAGCTTCGCGGACAGCGATCAGCCCTCTGAGGACGCCCAGCAAGAGGCCATTGAGCTATTTGAGGCTCTGGCCTTTGCGGGGCTTGAGGCGGATCAATACGACTGTCTTTGGGTGCGCCATGTGCATGAAGGCAATGTCGAGCTGCACTTTTGCACCCCACGCTTGGAGCTGGCGACGGGCAGGGCATTGAACATCGCCCCGCCGGGGCATGAGGCGGCGTTCAGCACGTTGCGAGACGTGTTGAACAAGACCCACGGTTGGGCCGACCCGTTGGAGCCTTACCTTGCCCGTGACTTCAAACTAGTGCGCGAGAGCGCCGACCGCGCCGAGGCCCGTCAGGTCATCGTTTCCGCGCTTTATGATCAAATCGACGCAGGCCTGATCACTGACCGCGCTTCCATGGTCGCGTTCTTTGAGGAAATAGGGTTCGAGGTCACGCGCCAAGCCGCAAAATCAATCAGTGTCCGCGATCCTGAATTTGCAAAACCGTTCAAACTCGAAGGCGTTCTCACTCATGAAAACTGGTCAACAACCCGACACGCAGAAATCGCGGCTGAGTATGAAACTGGCGCAGATGCAAACCGAACAACAAGACTTGATGGCATCTCACATGACAGCCTTCGTACAGACCTCGCAGACCATGTTGAACGACGCGCAGAATACAATGAAGAACGATACGGCGCACTTTCTGTTTCACAACAGGAACTTGTTCGAGGAACGGATCGAACTGATCAAGAATTGGATGACATTCTCGCCGTGGATCGTCACGGGGATCATCGTGACGGGGATTGCCTTGATGATGGTCGCGAGTTGGCTTTGGACGGTCCAACTGACGCGCTCGGAACTGACGGAACTGGGCCTGACGCGGATCGACAGGGAGGACGCGACATGGCTGGTACTGGACCCGACCAAGACGCGCCTGAGGACCTGCACACTGGGCGGCAGATCAGTGACCTGCATCAAGATCGAGGAGAATTAGATGACGACACCCCTGACAGCCTTGGAACGCGACTTGCTCGCCTGCGTCGAGCGGTTGGTGACGGCCTGCGAGGTCTCAGCAAAGGAATTGAGCGGTTTAGAGGAACGCTCGACGAACAGGATGCAGAGCCAGATGGATGGATTGGCCGCCTGCGTGTCGGTGCTCATTCAATCGCAAGTGGCGTCCGTGGCTGCGTTGCACGGCTTACTGAACGAAGGCTCGAATTACGGGAATCTGCGGAGGCAACTCGAGACCAGCTTGAAATTAGTGAAGGCCGCCGAGACGCAGTTGAGCGAGACCTAAATGCCGCCCGCGAACGGGAGGCTGATCTTAGCCACGGATATGGACTGTAGATTGAGAGGATAAAAAATGCGCCTAGACCATGAGAATTTCACAATGAGCTTTGCCCAAGCCCGCGACATTGGGATTGACTATCGGGACTATGAAAAAGTTGATTGCCTGCCGTCTGATATAACCGTTACGGCCATTGCGGGCGTTTGGGGAGACTACGTCAACATCCGCTGCTTGTTTGAAGATGGTGAAGGTAATCGGTACTTGCGAAACATCCGACGATGGGGTGATGCCGGCTACATTGTGAAAGAGCTCAATATCGACGCAAAGCAGATTGAAGTGGGGCAGACTTTCCAGTTTCAACCATACGTTTCAACAGCGTGAAGGCAACGGGAAAGGGTGCGAGTCGGTAGAGCGCGAGCTGGCCCTAGGGGCAAAAAACCCTGTAAAATATAATGATTGAGTTGTAATTGACTATTTTCATCAATTCACCTATTGTCAGCTTGTGCGGCGGTCAGTATACGCACTGTATGAAGGTTGAATTCACAGATGCGTCGTTGGCTTTGATCGAAACAAACCGGGCAGGTGAAACGCGCTTGCCGGTAGGTGTCATCAAGTCTGCACGCCGCAAGTTAACTGTTCTTAGGGCCGCGCCCGATGAACGAACATTGCGATCTTGGAAGAGCCTTCATTACGAAAAACTCAAGGGAGGACGTGAAGGACAGCGTTCAATAAGGCTGAATGACCAGTTTCGATTGGTCCTATTGCTTAATAAAGAAACCGATCCGCTGACCGTCACAATACTAGGAATCGAGGATTATCACTAATGGCAAAAATTGAAATGCTGCCAGCTGAACATCCCGGTGTTTTTATAGCTGAAGAACTAGAGGCAAGGGGTTGGACTCAAGCTGATCTTGCATTTGTTATGGATTGGGATGCCAGCCAACTCAACCGTGTGATGACGGGCTTGGATGGCGTCTCTGCAAAGACGGCGTTGTTGCTGGAAGATGCTTTTGACGTTCCTGCGGAGTTCTTTGTTAATCTACAGCGGATGTACGATTTGGGTCGTGCCGAACAGGCGGACCCCGGAGTGAAGCTGCGTGCCAATTGGGCGACCGCTTTTCCCGTACGCGAAATGATAAAACGCGGTTGGATCGATGACGGAAAGAGCGACTTGTTGGAGCTCCAGATGGTTCGTTTCTTTGGGAAGTCATCCCGTGATGAAGTTCCTTTCGTTAGTGGCGCACCAGTTTTTGCACATGCGGCAAAAAAGTCAGCCTCATATGAGGAGGTTTCACCGCTTCAGTATGTTTGGCTACATCGAGTTAAACAGGTCGCCCAAACAATTGATGCACCTACTTTTGACGCTGCAGCTTTGCGAGATATGTTGCCGACCCTGAGAGCACACTTTCTTGACAAGGACGACCTTGTGCACATCCCGAATTTGCTTTTGCGATGTGGTGTTCGCTTGGTCCTAGTAGAAGCTATTCCCGGTGCTAAGATTGATGGAGTTTGTCTTTGGTTGAAGGATCAACCTGTTATTGGCATTACTAACCGTCTGGATAGGTTAGATAATCTGTGCTTTGTCCTGAGACATGAAATCGAACATATTTTGAACGGGGACGGCATGGAGGAAGCGTTCGCGCCGATTGATGTTTTCGATGCCGGTGCGTTTGAAGATACTATTGATGATTGCGAGAAACTGGCAAATGCCGCCGCCGCTGAGTTCTGCGTTCCTCAGCAAGTGCTTAGCTCATTCATCCTTAGAAAAGCCCCATACATTTCTGAAAAAGACCTACTTCGGTTCTCAGCGATGGTCGAGATCAGCCCTAGCGTGGCAGTTGGTCAGATCAGGCATAAAACGGGCAAGCACAACTGGCTTTGGAAGTACTCAAAGAGCATTCGAAAGTCATTGTTAGAATGGCCATTCGTTGATGGTTGGAAAATTGTTGCAAAGACGGAATTGTGAGGCCCCAAAATGTCGAAATACAATGATCACGTGAACGAGCTTTGGGATGAATGGATGCTGGAGACGGGTCAAGTCTCCGGTGACCCTGATGAGTTTGTCGACTGGGCTATGTCGAACAAGAGTTTGGTTCCGCATCCCCAAGATGTTAAACGCATGGTTCGCCGACAGGTCACCCAATCGCTGCGGCAAGCAAAGCGCTTTGATGAGGAAGGTGGCTTCACATATCGTGCCCGCCAATCGGTTACGCTTTTTGAGGGAGGCGAGGCACGAAAACACTATTTTGATACAGATAGAGGCGGGTCGCCATCTTTGCGGCAAAAATCTGTGAAACAGCGGCGAACAGCGATTGCTGATCATGTATACCGTGCCGTCTGTGATACCGAGCGAATGAATAAAGTTCACCCACAGGATGCTCAATTGAACCTTTTTACGGACTTCACAGACGATGTTGCAGAACTACGTTTTGAAGAACAGCAGGACGCTAAAAAGACGGCTGGGTAGGTCACTTTTCCTTTTCTGATGCGGTACATTGTTGGCCAGCACGGCTCGCCAGTGAACCTGTATTCATTGACTCTTAACCCCCATATGCCTATATCTCTCTTCATAAGGACACCAGATCGACTGTGAGGTTCCTTCCGCAACGCGAGTTGTCCAACTGGAATAGTGGATAAGGCTTAGGCCGAAGAGAGCGTCGAGATAACCAAGGAGTTGCCTGCAAAGGTGGCTCCTTCGGTCGTTTTAGCGCCTGAAATATTTGACCTTTTTTCCCATCAGAGCTTGGCCGATCACAACTGCGATTTTCACCTTTTGCCCGTTTTCGGGCTGGGGGCGATGGTGGGCGCTTTCGACGTAAAGGCGCAGTTTGTGGCGGATTCCGTCGAATCTGCCCTTGTGGGGCCGCAGGGTGAAAAAGGCGGTGTAGGCCGTTCCGTCGGCCAACATCATCGTCGCGTTGTAAGTGCCGTAGTTACGATCCGATGGTGTCAGATAAAGGCGGTTCTGGGGAAGGGTGCCGAGCAGCGTGGCAAGATCAACCGACGCGGCAAACCGCAGTCGGCAAAACGCGCGTGGGCGTGTACCGTCCATGATTTGCATCTGGCCCGCATGGGCGGCGGGATCAAAGGTTCTAGTCCAGCAGTGGCAGGAATATTCGACAAGGATGTTCACCCGGTCGCCTTTGGGCAAATCGACCGTCAGGATATGCGGCGCGAGGTGTGGGACGTGCAGGCCGGTGCTTTCGATTACCTGCGGCGTCACAGCCGCGCCGCTGGTGTCGGTCAGCGTGCCGTCAGGACCTACTACATGCCGCGTCATATGTTGACCTCAGCCAGCTTGACCGCTGAGCTAGAACGATTCATCTTTGACTTAATCCAACAGATGCCAAGGCTAAACATCCGCTCCAGTTCACCGGTTGCCCTTGGCGCGGTTGTGCGTCTTGCATAGCATTTCGCAATTTGATGCGGAGGTCGCCCCGCCTTTGCTCCAGGCGGAAACATGGTCGGCTTCCATATCTTTCATGGCCCATATCTTGGCTTTGTTGGCGTCATGGCCTATCGCGCAGAGAGAGCAGTTTGACGTATTCTTTGCCTTCGCAGCTTTGGTTTGCTTGTCGTAAACAGACCTTTTCGTTGCCTCGTTGAAGACCCTTACGTCCAACAGCTTGGCATCCTGAGAGCCTCCCAAGACGTACTCAAACACACCGGCCCGCTTATTAACAAAAGGGTCGCCATACAGTTCCACTACCTCTGCGGAAACGGCGGCAGGGTCATAGGATGTCTTGTGGTAGCTTTCATACAGCCGCCCCCATTCCAACCCCTGCATCTCCTTCTCTACATCGGTAAAGACGCTGGACACCCAGTCGATGACGCTATCGAAATAGTTCTTCAACTCAGTGATGTTCTGGTCAGTCCTGTGGCCGCTCATGTAGGTGCCGATATCGCCCTTGCTCACCCAATCCAAAGCGCGTTCAAGGTAGTCCTGCCGATTGGCGCTTCCCTTGATATAGGCCGACCATTTTTGAATATTTGCGTTCTGGCTATTGCTGAATTCGGCCTTGGCGAGTGTCACGAACGGGCCGGAATAGATTGCATTCAGCAGTTCTTGAGGTTTGAGCGGAACGCCCGCGATGTTGATGGTCTCAAACCACTGCTTAATCTGGGTCTCTGTGCCTTCGCAGACATAGATCAGCATCTTTGCATCTAGAATCAAAGCCTGCTGATCTTTGGGAAGGCTGTCAAAGAGCTTGGGGTTGCCGCCATCCATGATGGCAAACTTGTTGGTGACGAACCGCCCAATGCTGGTGATGCGCTGTTGACCGTCCAGAACCTCGAATTTTTCGTCGCCGACTTTGTTGAAGTAAATCAGCCCCAGCGGATACCCCTTCAACAAGGACGCAATGACGGCCTGTTCGCGTTTGCCATTGTCTTCAGCATAGATGTAATTGCGCTGATACTCAGGCTGGATCGTGAGCTTGCCCGACAAGCCGAAGAGACCTTTGCCTTCGAGTTGGTTGTAAACGAAGCCTTCGCAAATCTTGGCAACACTAATATCAGTTTCTAGCTTAGTTTTCAAAAATTCATTTCCTTTTAGATGCTTGGGCATCGATGACGAATTAAGATTCGCATATAAAGTTGTTCGATATAGCCATCTGCATTGTCTGCGACGTAGTAGGTTTTCTCAGGTTTAGTCTTACGAATAATATTCGGCCCTGTGTTTACCTTGCCGCCATTGGAGATCGTTCCATTGGGTTTCATTTGTTTGGCATTCACGTATCGCTTGGTTGGATGCGCTTCAAATTCTATCGCGCCTCTTGTCCAGCCAAGGATTTCAAACTGTTCAGGACTGTACTTGTCGAGGAATGTGATGGGCACACCCATTATCCCTTGGTAGTCGCTTGGGATTTCTTTGTACGTGCTTACTTCGATAGCATCATAGTTATCGTATCGCTCGTAAGCCCCTTTCGCGCGCAAATTTTTGCTAAATTTTAGATTGTCAGCCTCTGTCATGAGGCTTAGCGGATCGTGTCGGCGTCCGTGGTCCAAATTGGTATACCAACAAGAGGTTGAAACACGGACCATTTTTCTACCGGTCTCCTCATTGATGCTATGGAACCTTTCCCAAGCGTCCGGAACTTCAAAGAACATTCCCACATTGAAGTTCGTGCTACCAAGCCAAAGTTTGTCGGTCTTTATGAGGTGAAAAATTTCCTTGTAGGTAATAGCATTTGTGTTCCCGATGACCAAAAAACGCGTTTGATGCTTCATTAGCAGTGCCACGAAGTCACGAAACAGCGAGAATGGTGGATTGGTCACAACTATGTCCGCTTCTTTCAGCAACTCAACACATTCATTGCTGCGAAAATCTCCGCCACCAGCTAGTGGTGTCCGAGAGTGCGGGTTCCGTTCAAGAAAAAGCTTCACATCTTCGATACCAACCGCGCCATCGCCATCTAGGTCAGTCACTTCTTCGATTTCTACGCAAACCGCCTTCGGCTTTTCGCGTTCGCCATTTCCTTCGGTGTATTCATCAAATGTGATTTGCTCGCCAGCGATCGAGGACCCATCGTAACTGGTGCTAATCAACTTGCGCAGGCCTAGACGATTGAAGTTTGCGGCAAAATACTTGAAGAAGTTGCTCTCAAACGGGTCGTCGCAGTTGCAGTAAACAGTCTTGTCGCGGAATGTATCAGGGTCAAATTCGAGATACGCTTCCACTTCTTTCTGGATATCAACGTACTGAGTATAAAATTCATCTTTCTTGGCCGACTTAGCTGCGGTCAAGCCAGTATTCATCGAATTCAGTTCTTGCTCAACCATGCCTTCAACCTTTGTATTTTTGACGCCTTTGTAGGTTAGCGATTCAACCTAAACAATGCGTTTCGAGCTTCGGCGCTACTGGTTCTCAAAAATGGAAAGCTCTTTGCGCCTATGCTTCATCAGTATGCGCAGAAGCCTTTGCGCGACGACAATGCCGATAGGGCCAAGAACAACCATGACAACGTAAAGGGAGCGCGCAATGTCCCAAGTTGTTTGGTTTGCCGTTGCGATCAGAGCAATCACACCGCCAAAAAACAAGAACGCGCCTGAAATGCCGACTTGCCGTGCAAAGGTTAGTATCTCTTGGTCGCACGGGTCCAAGTCTGACTTTGAGGATTTCTGCGGATGATATGTGTCGGTCATGGCGGTCTCCTGATTAAAGGGTTTCAAAGTAGTGGTTGGCGATCTGCGCGGGGCTTTCGCCTGTCTGTGCGGCCTGCGTTGCCACAAAACCGATGATCTTGCCGAGCTTTGCGATAGGCAGGTTTGTTCCGCGCCGGTCAGATTCGGACAAAACGGCGATTGCGCTTGCCTCAGCCAGTTCGGGATCGTCACTTTTGTGGATCTTGCCGCGCCCCGCCAGCAGCCAGTCAAGATTCACTCTGAACGCCTCACTGATGTTCAGAGCTGTTAGCGCGGGCAAATCCCGTTTTTCTTGCTCATAGTTCTTATACGCGCGGTCAGACACGTCGATGGCCGCAGCCATAACGGGCTGAGTAATATCGTTTATTTTGCGAATTTCTCGCAAACGAAGGCCAATTCCGCTCAAGTCCGTTGACAAGATGCACCTATGAGTTATTAATTCACCCATATGTGCACTTTCAGAGTGATTTGGGCGATCCTGTTCACTCTTGCAGTGTTTTCAACTGAAATCCAACGGAAAGGTGAGCCGTGACCAAACCTCTCGAAACACCAAAGGAGCTGGCCGAGCGCGTAGGTCTGCCCGTGACCAACATCCGATATCTGATCCGTGAAGACATGCTGGATCATATCTTCACCGCGCCGGGGCAGCGTAACCCCAAGATTCCGAGCGGGGCTTGGGAGAAGTATGTGTCTCAATTCACAGTCAAAGCGCAACAGCCGACGCGATGCAGAGAAGGCCAAGAAATGGGGGCTGAAAAATGACGCGGCATACACCCATCATGGCCAGTGAAACGACCGCCGCACGCTTGCTCGATCTGCGCACGAACGAATTCAAAGCTTTGGTCGATAAGGGCCACCTACCGCCGGGGCATGAAATTGCGCCCGGCGTTGTTCGTTGGGATACTGAGACGCTCAAGCGAATTTCAGGTGGGGATGTGACAGGATTATGGGATCAAATTCAGTGGTAGGCCGAAGAAAGCAATACCTTTGGCGGCATCCGTCGGGCCGTTGGTATGTGCGCAAAAGCGTAAACGGCAAAATGTTCTATCTGGGGCGGATCACGGCGGAAGAAGGCACGGCAGAGTTCGACCAGCAGTATTGGGAGATTGTCAGCGGGAAGAAAGCCGTCTCCAAGACATCGTGGGGTGTTTTGATTGACGCTCTGCGTGAGACCGACAAATGGAGAGATTTTTCGCCCCGCTATCGGCGCGACCTTGAAAAAGTCTTTGAATATTTGACCGAAAAGATTGGGCGCGCTGACGTCGCACGCCTGACGCAAGCCGACATTTATGACGCCATGGAGAAGAACCGGCATCGCGTGCGGTTTGCCAACTACATCCCGACCGCGATCAGTATGTTATCCAAAATGGCGGTCCGGAAGCGCTGGCGCAACGACAATCCCGCGATTGATATCGAGCCGTTGAAAGTTCCGAAGGACCGCAAGAAACCGCATTTGCCGTGGACCGACTGGGCGGTCGAAAAGATGCGGGAAGAGGGGGAGCCATTGCCTCGCCTGATTTTCGAGATTGGCGTCGGCAGTGTGCAGCGCCCCGGTGACTGGGTGGACTTTCAATGGGGCGACTATGACGGCGATACCCTCAAGCTGCGCCAGAACAAGACCGACACAGTCCTCTCACTGCCCTGCACGATTGCGCTCAAGGCCGCACTGGACGGAGCGAAGGCCGATCTGGGGTTCGCGCCCCATCCATCGCGTCACATCCTGACGCGCGCTGATGGCTCAAAGATGGACTATCACGCGATGGCTCGCGTGATGGTGCGTGAACGTAAGCGGTTGGACCTTATGGCCCATGACCAACACGCCTTGAGGTATCGCGGCGTGATGGAATTGGCGTGGGCAGGCTGCACTGACGATGAAATCGCCAGCTACAGCGGCCACACTTCCAAAGAGATGATCATCAAATATGCGGGGGAGGCGCGACAAATCATGCGGGCGCGACAGGCAGTAGCGAAACGCAAATGACCCCGAACAGAACAGGCACAGAACGTGAAACTGATACCAGAGGTGATACCCAATGAGCAGAGAAATTCGTAACCCATTGATTTTATTGGAGGCGAGTAGGAGAATCGAACTCCTGTACACGGATTTGCAATCCGCTGCGTCACCACTCCGCCAACTCGCCGCCTATGGTGCAGGTGGCGGGATATACCAACCTTGGAACCCGCGCAAGCGGCGAAACGGGTTCGGGCCAAGGTTAAATTGAAGGCGCCAATGGGCCGTTGCCCACCTGCGTTGGATATGTCATTAAGTGGACTAGAATCTGAACCGAAAAGAGTGCCCCAGCGTGACCGACTTTACTGACCGCCGCACCATGATGGTTGACACGCAAGTGCGCCCGTCTGACGTGACCAAGTTCCCGATTATCGACGCAATGCTATCGGTCCCGCGAGAGGACTATGTCCCTGCGCGGCTGCGCGAGGCGGCTTATGTCGGTGAAAACATGGACTTGGGCGGTGGCCGCACGATGCTAGAGCCGCGGACCTTTGCCAAGATGTTGGACGCATTGGATATTCGGTCGACGGATGTGACGCTCGATCTGGCGTGTGGGCTGGGCTATTCGGCGGCTGTTCTGGCGCATATGTGCGACTTTGTCGTCGCGGTCGAGGATGACGCGGATCGGGTCGCTACGGCCGAAGAGATTTTGTCCGCGCAGGGTGTGGACAATGCTGTTGTGATGACCGCGCCACTGTCGCAAGGCGCGGCCAAATCGGCGCCCTATGACGTGATCACCGTGCAAGGCGCCGTGCAAGAGGTGCCCGATGCACTGCTAGAACAGCTCAAGGATGGTGGTCGGATCGCGGCGATCTTTGCCGAAGGCGCGCTAGGCGTTGTCCGTATCGGGCACAAGATCGACGGGGTCGTAAATTGGCGCTACGCATTTAACGCCGGCGCGCCTGTGCTTGCCGGATTTGAAAAAGACAATAATTTCGCACTGTAAAGGCCGCAAGCGCGCCATTCGAAGTGTAATGAGGGGAATGGCCATGCGGCTGCGTTATGGAATTGCGGTTATAGCGGCGGTCGTGTCGCTGGGGGCGGGGCAGGCCACACGGGCGGAAACTTTGGCTGATGCTTTGGTTCACGCCTATTCCCATTCCGGTTTGCTGGATCAAAACCGTGCGCTGCTACGCGCCGCGGACGAGGATGTTGCCCAAGCGGTTGCCGCAACGCAACCGATTGTGAATTGGGCGGCCAACGCATCCGTGTCAAATCCCCGCGCAGCGGGTGCGGACCTGATCGAAGCCACAATTAGGATCACTGCCGCGCTTACAATCTATGACGCGGGCGCCAGTCAACTGGCCGTCGAGGCCCAAAAAGAACTGGTGCTGGGCACCCGCCAATCGTTGATTAACGTCGAACAGCAGGTGCTGTTCGGGGCGGTTCAGGCCTATATGAACGTGCGCCGCGATAGCGAATTTCTGGCGCTGCGCCAATCAAATGTCCGGCTGATCACCCAAGAATTCCGTGCCGCCCAGGACCGGTTTGACGTGGGCGAAGTGACCCGCACGGATGTGTCACTGGCCGAGGCGCGGCTTGCCGCGGCCCGCAGCCTGCTGGCGTCCGCCCAAGGCAGCCTTGCGCGTAGTCAGGCGGAATTCAAAAACGCAGTTGGCCGCAAGCCCAACAACCTACGCGCGGCAAACCCCGCGCCCGTGTCGCGGTCGTTGGCCAATGCGGTCGCCTTTGCCCATCGCAATCACCCACAAATGCGCGAGGCGCAGCATTCTGTGTCCGCCGCTGAATTGTCGATCCGGCGCGGTCAGGCCGCGACCAAACCGACAGTGACCCTGAACGGGGAATACGGGATCGACCAGAACGGCAACTTTGGCCAGCGTGTCGGCATCAACGCCTCTGGCCCGATTTACGCCGGTGGCCGCTTGTCCAGTCAGGTCCGCCAGCTCATGGCCCGTCGCGATCAGGCCCGCGCGGGGTTGCATCTGACCAAACACGGGATCGAACAACAGGTCGCCAATGCCTATAGTTTCCTTGAGGTTGCGCGTGCCGCGCGTCAGGCCGCTGATCAACAAATCCGTGCCGCTTCAGTGGCGTTTCGCGGTGTCCGAGAAGAGGCAACCCTTGGCACCCGCACAACGCTGGATGTGCTCAACGCCGAGCAAGAGCTTTTGGATGCGCGCGCCAACGCCATTTCCGCCCAAGCCGACGAGGTCGTCGCCTCTTATTCGTTGTTGTCCGCAATGGGTCTGCTGACCGCCGACCACCTGAATTTGCCCGTGCAACAATACGACCCCGCCGCCTATTACAATCTGGTAAAAGACGCCCCCTCGGCCCTGTCCGAACAGGGGCAGGCGTTAGACCGAGTGTTGCAGGCAATCGGGAAATAGCTCAAATCGTCACGGCCTTATTGTTTTGAACCCGTTTTTGCGGTTACAGTCGGCCCGAGGCTAACGCAGGTAGTAAAATGTCCGACCCGGTGACCAACGTCGAGATCGAGGATGTCTTGTCATCCATCCGCAGGCTTGTGTCTGACGGGGCGAATACCGCAGCTGATGCGGGTGGCAACGATCACACGACTGCAACTGACAACCGTTTCGTGCTGACCCCATCCTTGCGAATCGCGGATGACCCCGAACCTGCGGACCTTGCGGCTGATATTGATGATCCGGTTGATGTGTCGTTTGACGCGGATCCGGTGGACGAGATTGGCGATAATGACAATACGGCGGCACAGGAATCCGGCGCCGAATTGGACGAGGCCCAATTCGAAGACGCGGCCACATTCGTCGCCCCGTCGCCGCTGTTGCTTACGCCTGACGCACAGGCCGATGTGCCGTTGATCCATGACGCGATGTCAGACGAGGACCGCGCCACGCTCGAGGCGAAAATCGCCCAGCTGGAAGAAGCCGTCGGCGCGACACCGCAGCCCGATTGGGAACCTGACGGTAGCGAAGTCACACAAACAAACCATCTGGCCGAAATGTTTGACGATTTGGGCACAGCCGATGGGCCTGTTGCCGCCCCTGCCGTCGAGGCCGACGATTTGATCGAAGATGGCGCGCGCCCCCTATCAGAAGAAAGACGCGTTCGACGCTCTTGCTGCTGCCCAAGAGGCGCAATCCCCGATTTTCGAGCCGCCAATCCATAGCGATAGCGCCCCCGAAATGCAGGACGCCGAAACGATCCCGCCGGTGCTGGACGTTGAGGGTTTTGAAGGGCAGATCGACGCTGAACCTACGTTCCGTCACATCCCCGCGGATGACCACACCGCCGATCACGGTGACGAGCTTCGTGCCGACGACAGTGATGGTATGCCGTTGCCGGATGATCTGGATGAAACTATCGCGGCCTATATCGCAGGCGGCGTCGCGATGAAGGACGCTGAACTGCGTCAGTTGATTGTCGATGTTGTGCGCGATGAATTGCGTGGTGAGTTGGGCGAACGGATCACCCGCAACGTGCGCAAAATGGTCCGTCGCGAGGTGCTGCGCGCGCTACAGACCCAAGGCGTCGATTAAACGTCACCCGCCAGCGCCAAGAGCGCGTCCAGATCCATGTTTTCTTCTAGATGGTTCGCCAGCGCGTCCAGCGTGTCCTCTACGCCTTGGCCATAGTCCGAAACAGGCAGCACCGTGCCCAATTCCGCTAGAAATTGTTGTCGGAACGTGTCCGCGGTGAACAGGCCGTGCAGATAGCAGCCCTTGATGCGACCATCGGCAGTTGCCGCGCCTTCGCCACGCCCGTCCAGCGATAGCCACGCGCGGTCGCAATCGGGTCCAGTCGTTTCGCCGATGTGGATCTCATAGCCCTCGACAGGGGCGCCGGTCGGCAGATAGGTCGCTTGGGACAAGGTCAGGCGTTTATGGGGTTTCATCACCGTTTCGATGTCCAACAGGCCTAATCCGTCCACGCGGGACGGCGCGCCCTCGATCCCGTCATCGTCGATGATCCGGCGGCCCAGCATCTGGTAGCCGCCACAAATGCCCAACACGCGCCCGCCGCGCCGCACATGGGCGTTCAGGTCGATGTCCCAACCTTGGGCGCGGAAATGGGCCAGATCGGCGATGGTGGATTTTGATCCGGGGATCAGCACCAGATCGGCGTCGCAGGGCAGGGGGCGGCCTTCGGGGACGATCTCGACGGATACTTCAGGGGTGGCTGACAGCGGGTCCAAATCGTCGAAATTGGCGATCCGGTTCAGCTTGGGCACCGCGATTTTGATTGGACCGCCAGTGGTTGATGCCACGTCCATCACATCCTCGGCGGGCAGTTTCCATGCATCTTTGAACCACGGGATGATCCCCAGCGGCGCCCAACCGGTGCGGTCTTCAATGATATCCATGCCGGAATGGAACAGGCTGGGGTCGCCGCGAAATTTGTTCACGCCAAAGCCGCGGATCAAGGCGCGGTCATCGTCGGGCAGGACAACATGTGTGCCCACCAGCTGGGCAATGACCCCGCCGCGGTCAATATCACCGATCAATACAACCGGCACACCCGCCGCTGCAGCAAACCCCATATTGGCAATATCGCCCGTCCGCAGGTTCACTTCGGCGGGGCTGCCTGCGCCCTCGACAACAATCAGGTCGTAGGCCTGCGCGAGACGGTTGAAGCTGTCCAGAACAGCGGGCAGCAGGGTTTCCTTTTGCTTGCCATAGTCGCGGGCCTTCATCGTGGCAAAGCGTTTACCCTGCACGATCACCTGCGCGCCGACGTCGGATTCGGGCTTTAGCAAAACAGGGTTCATATCAACAACAGGATCTAGGCCGCAGGCGCGGGCCTGTAAGGCCTGCGCGCGCCCGATTTCACCCCCGTCGGCGGTGACGGCGGCGTTGTTGGACATGTTCTGCGGTTTGAACGGGGCAACAGACAGGCCGCGCCGGACCATCGCCCGCGCAATGCCTGCGACCAACATCGACTTGCCGACGTTGGACCCCGCACCTTGTATCATGATCGCTTTGGCCATAGCGCCCCCCTTGCCGCCAATGTGTAGTGCGCCCGCGCGACTAGGGAAAGATCATAGCCCATGAAAAAACGCGGCCCGATGGTCGGACCGCGTTCTGGAATTCTGATAGTGCCTGCGGACTACATCAACTAAGCAGCGCGCGCCTCGGCTTCGGCAGCGTTGCGGCGTTCACTTTCTTCGCGTGACAAGGCCACGGATGTGCGCACCCCTTTGCCAACAAAATCCATCAGGCCGGTGACCACACGTTCGTTCGGGTCGATGCCTGCGCATGACAGAACCTCGCGGCCATCGCGTGACCGTGCCCAACGTGCAATCTGCTCGGGGCCGTTTCCGTATTTCTTGTCATCTGCAATGGCGTCATCCAATGCAGCCAGCACAACGGCGGCAAACAGTTTGCGGGCGCGGTTGCCCTGTTCGTTATTAAAGGCAGATCCGTCGACGAAGTCTCTCATGTGAGCTCCTTGATAATTGCTCTTGTCATTCTGGCGTAGCCGCGAATATGCAGCATCTAAATCGATTCGGGGGCTCTCTTTTGGAATAGCAGCTATGCACTAATCGCATAGCTCGGCGGCCACCCCCCCTACATTTAGTCCGCTTGCCACAGCGGGACGTCCAATATATAGGCACAGCTAAGCAAAAGGCAAGTTTTGCCTTAATTTTGACAAGAAGTGACCCATGCCAAAAATCAACGGAAACGAGATTCGCCCCGGCAATGTGCTGGAACATGAAAACGGCCTTTGGGCCGCTGTAAAGGTTGACCATGTCAAACCGGGCAAGGGCGGCGCCTTTGCTCAGGTCGAGCTAAAGAACCTGCGCGATGGTCGCAAACTGAACGAACGGTTCCGTTCTGCTGACAAAGTCGAGCGTGTGCGTCTGGACCAAAAGGACCAACAGTTCCTGTTCGAAGCCGACGACATGCTGACGTTCATGGATACCGAAACCTATGAGCAGATTGCCCTGCCTGCCGATATTCTGGGCGATCGCCGCCCGTTCTTGCAGGACGGGATGACAGTCAAAATCGAATACTACGGCGACGAGGCGTTGAACGTCACGGTTCCGCAAAAGGTTGTTTGCAAAGTCGTCGAGACCGAGCCTGTCGTCAAAGGCCAGACCGCGGCCAACAGCTTTAAGCCTGCGACATTAGACAATGGCGTGCGCGTTATGATCCCGCCGTTTGTAGGCCAAGACGAAGACATCGTCGTGGACACATTGTCGTTTGAGTATTCCGAGCGCGCGTAATCATTCAGCCCGCTGAACATGGAACGGTCAGTCTGCCAACCGCAGGCTGGCCGTTTGCGTTTGCATATCGTCCGATCTGTCGAACCGCAGATAGGCAAGCCCGTGGTCACCGCTCACTGTGTGCAACACGCCCACCGGTTTGCCGTTTGATGAGATGTCCTGACCTGCCTGCGCAGGTCCATCGATGGCCACCCGCGCCAACCCCTTTTTCAGGGTCGTCTTGTGCTTCATCCGCGCGACGATCTCTTGTCCGACAAAACACCCTTTTTTGAAATCGACGCCGTTCAGGGCCTCGAAATTACATTCAAGAATGTAGCTGTCGGCGGTCAGTTCGACGCCGGTTTGCGGGACCAGATGTTGGACCCGCAGCGCGTCCCAGTCGACGGCTTGGTTTTGGTCCGCGTCGGAATACAGCCGCCAACCCAGCGCCGCGTGGCGCGGGTCGGCGTGACTGCCTGATGGCCCGTCCCCGATCCCGCGCGAGACGATCAAATCTGATGGGTCAATCTGCACATCTGCACGCAAACGATACATGTTCAACCGCTGGGCCAGCGCCGGCGCGTGGCTGGACGCTACGTCTAGCAACAGATGGTCCGCGCCCCCGATCACAAAGAAATCCGCGATGAATTTGCCCTGTGGTGTCAGCAAGGCGGTATAGATGATCGATCCATCCGCACGGGCCACGTCATTGGTGACCAGCCCTTGCAGAAAACCGACCCTGTCGGATCCGGTCAGTTTCAGAACGGTGCGGTCGGTCATGCGTCTCGCCTTTGTTTGAATTGCAGGTTGTATAGATCGGCATAGATGCCGCCGCGTTCAAGCAGCTCGTCGTGGGTGCCTTGGTCCACGACGCGGCCTTGGTCCATCACCACAATGGAATGGGCATTTCGGACGGTCGACAAACGGTGCGCGATAACGAGGGTCGTGCGGCCCGCGCTGAGCTGTTCCAGCGCCGATTGAACGATAGCTTCGGACTTGGTGTCCAATGCGCTGGTGGCCTCGTCCAGCAGCAGGATCGGCGTGTCGCGCAACAGGGCACGGGCGATGGCCACGCGCTGGCGCTGGCCACCGGACAGATTAGATCCGCGCGGACCCGCGGCGCTGTCCAATCCGTGGGGCAGTTGCGGCAAGAAATCACTGACATGGGCGGCGTCCAGCGCTTGTTTTAGAACCGCATCGGGGACATCCGCGCTGTCCAGAAGGATGTTGTCGCGCAGGCTTTCGTCGAATAATGCGGCATCTTGGGACACAACCGAAAACAGCGATCGCAGGTCGGCCAGCGCCATGTCGCGGGTATCGGTGCCGTCCAGTGTGACTGTGCCCGACGCAGGGTCGATCAGACGGGTCAGGACGTTGAACACGGTGCTTTTACCCGCGCCGGACGCGCCGACCAAGGCCGTGGTCTGCCCCGCGGCAGCTGTGAACCCCGTGCCGCGCAATACAGGCAGGTCGCCGTAATTCAGCGACACATCGTGCAACTGGACCGTCGGGGCTGCGACGGGTTTTGCCTTGCTGACGGCTGGGCTGGTCAATGACGGTGTCCGGCTCAGGACGTCTTGTATACGTTCGATGCTGGCGGCGGCCATCTGCCATTGGCCCGACATCAGGCCAAGGCGGCGCAGTGGCTCGAATGTCAGCGACATGGCGGTAAAGAAGGACATGAACTGACCCACGGTTTTGTCGCCGGCGATAATCTCGGCGCCACCATACAGCAGGACAAACATGAACCCGACACCGGTCATGATGTCGATCAGGGCAGGCACGGCGGCTTGGCCGCTGGCGGCGCGCACTTCGGCAGTGACACGTTCGCGGCTTAGGGCGTCATAGCGGCGCAGCTGATACCGCTCCAACGCGTTCAGCTTGATCGCATTGATGCCATGGAACACCTCATCCAGACGGGTGGCCATGCCCCCCGCCAAATCGCGGGCATTGCCGGACCGTGACCGTACATAAGCTTGGGCCAATAGCGACGGCAGCACCAGAAACGGAATCCCGATCAAGGCCACAGCGGTCCAGACCCAGTCGACCGATAGGGCCACAGAAAACAAGAAAACGACCGCAATCAAATCGCGGCCCAGACCCAGCATGATGGCCGCCCAAATCTGGTTGATGACGGTCACATCGCCTTGGACCCGTTCAATCAACTGTCCCGGCGGGTTGGTTTGGTGAAAACTGCTATCGAGCGCCATGATATGAGCCAACAGACGGCTGCGCATGCCTGCCGCCGCCCGCTGGCTGACCCGCACCATCAGGATCTGTTGGGCCGTGGCGGCCACGGCGCGGATACAAAACAGGGTCAGAATGCCAAAGGCCACGAACGACAGCGTGTCCACTTCGCCTTGCACGAACACATTGTCGAACATCGGCTGGATCATCCAGCTTAGTGCGCCCAGCATCGACCCCTCTAGGGCCATGAACAGCAAGGCTGCAAACAATACCCATTTCTGCGGGCGCAAATAGTCACGCCAGAGCCAGCCAAACAACGCGGTGGCCGAAATATTCGCGGGGGTGTCCGACATCGTGGTCCTTGCTGGGGTTAAACCGGTTGCCCTTGGTCTATCGCCAATTGCACCTGCGGGGCAAGCAGTGGTGGTTGACGCCAGATTCACGATTGTTAGGGTCCGGTAAAACCCAATCAGAAAGCCCGCACAGATGCCCCTTGCCAACGGTCGCGCCTACCTCGCCATTCCCGGTCCATCGGTCATGCCTGATGCGGTTTTGCAAGCGATGCACCGTGCCTCGCCCAATATCTACGAAGGCGAATTGCACGAGCTGACAGACAGCCTGATCCCCGACCTCAAATCAGTGGCGCGGACCAACGCCCATGTGGCGATATATATCGGCAACGGCCATGCCGCATGGGAGGCTGCGATTTCAAACTGCCTGTCGGCGGGCGACGAGGTCTTGGTGCTGGCCACCGGTCTGTTTTGCAAAGGCTGGGGTGAGATAGCGGGCGCACGCGGGATCAAAGTCACCACCATCGACTACGGTGAAGAAAACGACATCGACCTGAACAAAGTGGCCGAGACCCTGCGCGCCGATACCCGCCGCAAGATCAAGGCGGTTCTGGCTGTGCATGTGGACACATCAACCAGCGTCAAGAATGACATCGCAGGGCTGCGCAAAGCCATGGATGACGTGGGCCACCCCGCGCTGTTGATGGCCGATTGCATCGCCTCATTGGGGTGCGACAGGTTCGAAATGGACGCATGGGGCGTCGATGTGATGGTTTCGGCCTGCCAAAAAGGGTTGATGACGCCCGCAGGCATTTGTTTTGTCTGGTATAACGCCAAAGCAGACGCCGCCCGCGGCGATCTGGTGACCCGCTACTGGGACTGGCGCTTGCGCACGGACCCAGAGATGTATTTTCAGTATTTCAACGGGACCGCCCCGACGCACCACCTATACGGGCTGCGCACCGCGCTTGATATGATCAAGGCCGAAGGGCTGGATGCAGTTTGGGACCGGCACAAAGGTCTGGCCCGCACAATCTGGGCGGCATTTGACTCGTGGTCGATCGAGGGGCCCATGCGCCTGAACATTACCGATCCGGCCAAACGATCACATGCGGTCACATCCGTCGTTGCAGGTTCGCCCCATGGGGACCGCCTGCGCCAGTGGTGCGAACATCAGGCGGGGCTGACGCTTGGCATAGGGCTGGGGCGTACGCCTGCGGATGCCTATTTCCGGATCGGCCATATGGGGCATGTGAATGCCCATATGATCCTAGGTGTGCTTGGCACGATCGAGGCAGGGCTATGCGCGTTGGATATCCCGCATGGCACCGGCGCGGTTGATGCGGCGGCGCGCATGATCGCAACACAGGCGGCGTCATCCGGCGGTTGCGAGCCGTCCAAGGGCGCGGGGCAATGCTGCGGCTAGCGCATCCATGTCAGTCTTTGGACCACAACTGACCCGAATGCAGCGGTTTTGCGGCGCAACAAACGGCATCCGGACAAAAATGCCTTCGGCCGCCAGTGCCCCGACCAGTTCCTTGGCGTAATCGCCGTCGCGGCCTGTATCGACGCAAACGAAATTAGTGGCCGATGGCAGGGCGGTCATGTCGTTGTCAGATGCAATCGCCGCGATCCGGTCGCGCGAGGCGCTGATCTGCGCCAACGTGTGTCGCAGGTGATCACGATCCGCCAGCGCCGCCAATGCACCGGCCTGCGATATCCGGTTCATGCCAAAATGGTTGCGGACCCTATTGAAAGCGTCGATCAAAACCGGATGCCCGATGGCATATCCCACCCGCGCGCCTGCAAGGCCATAAGCCTTGGAGAAGGTGCGCATCCGGATAACCCTAGGGTCATCCGCCGCGATGTTCGGGACCGCGTCCAAAGGCGCGCATTCGATATAGGCTTCGTCAAGGATCAACAGCGCGCCTTCGGGGACGGCTTGGACCATGCGTTCGATCACGTCTGCGCGGTGGTATGTGCCCATCGGATTGTCGGGGTTGGCGATATAGATCAGCTTGGCGCCGGTTTCGACGGCTTTGGCAATCAGACGCTCGGGGTCCTCATGGTCGCCTGTGTAGGGAACCGTGTGCAGCGTGCCACCAAAGCCTGTCACGTGGTAGTTAAAGGTCGGATAGGCGCCCGCGCTGGTCACGACAGCGCAGCCTTGGGTGATGGTCAACCGCACGAGCGACCCCAGCAGCGTATCGATGCCTGCGTCGATCATGATGTGGGACGCATCGATGTTGTGATGGGCCGCAAGCGCCTGTCGCAGGTCGTGATTTTCGGGATCGGCATACATCCACGCGCCATTGGCCGCATCCTGCATCGCCTTGATCGCCTGCTGCGAGGGGCCAAACCCAAGCTCGTTCGCGCCAAGTCGGGCGGTGAACGGCACCCCGAGGCTGCGCTCTTGCGCCTCGGGTCCGACAAAGGGGACGGTGGCGGGCAGTGAAGCGGCGAGCGGGGTCAGGCGGGGATCATTGGTCATGGGCGCACCTAAACGCGGCGGGCCAAGGGTTGCAATCCAGAAATTCGATCATACATGAGAATAGTTCGCAACAAAAGGGAGTGGCACCATGGAATTGAGCAGACGAGGATTTTTGGCCGCAACCGGAGCCGCCGCCGTGGCCCGTGTGGCGCCGACACTGGCGCGCCCCGGCGGGCGCCGTATCCTGACGCTGGTTTACGACAAGGGTCTAGGCATGATGCGCGCCGTAGAACGCGTTGTCCCCTAAGGCAATTGCGCGCCACGGGCGCAATCCATTCAATGCGCGATATGCGCTGTTATCGGGGGCATCAACCAATGCCGCCGGTGACCATCATAAAAGCCTCCGGCGGTAGTTATTGCTCAAGATGACGACGTTAGCCGAGTTCTTGCAGCCGTGCGATCGCAGCTTTGAGCTGGGCCTCTTCTTCTTCGCGCAAGGCGAGGTTGGCTTTGGTCTCTGCCAGCACGTCGGCCGGGGCAGAGGCTGCAAATTTGGGATTGTTCAGGCGCCCGCGCAACCCGCCCAGTTCCTTGCCCAGTTTTTGCAGCGATTTTTCCAGACGCGCGATTTCTGAGGGCACGTCGATTAGCCCCTCAAGCGGTAGGCCGAAGGTGCCGCCAGGCATGGGGATAGTGACGCAGCCCTTGGGCAAATCATCAACCTTTGTCAGGCTCTCAATGCGGGCAAGGCGCTGGATAAGGACGTGGTTGTTGTCCCATGCAGCCTGACCCTTGGCGTCCAGATCGGTAAAGACCAACGGCACTTTGGCCCCCGCAGGCACGTGGACCTGGGCGCGGTTGGACCGCACGGTTTCGATCAGGTCGATCGTCCAGTTCATTTCCGCATCGGCGTCGGGATCTACCAATTCGGTGCCATAGATTGGCCAATCGGCGTGGACCAGCATTTTGGCGCGGGTGTCGGCGGTGCCCCAGAGTTCCTCGGTGATGAAGGGCATGATTGGGTGCAGCATGATCAGGGCTTGGTCCAGAACCCAGCGCAGGGTGGCTTGGGTT
>CAXIAS010000042.1:0-23385 GCA_964022195.1 uncultured Roseobacteraceae bacterium | reverse complement strand
TTGGCTGGGCCATGCCCCTGCCCGCTATCGCAAAAGTCTGGCGCGCCGGATGTATTATCCGGTCCGCAATGCTGGATGATATGGCGGACGCATTTGACGACGACCCGTCGCGCAATCTGATGTTCGCCCCGCATTTTGCTCAATTGCTGACAGATAACCACATTGGCCTGCGCAAGGTTGTGGCACATGGCGCGTTGAACGGCATCGCGATGCCTGCGTTGGCTTCTGGGCTAGCGTATTTTGATGCGATACGAACGGCGCGGGGCACGGCCAATATGATCCAAGGCCAACGGGATTACTTCGGCAATCACGGCTTTGCACGGTTCGATGGGCGGACCAATCAACACGGGCCATGGGCGGCCAGTCGCTAGCCTGCCTGCCGCCCCCCTGCCCCCGTGATCTAGCCTAGCGCGTAGCCGGCACCGCGCACGGTGCGTAGTGGATCGGACCCGCCATTTTTGGTCAACGCCTTGCGCAGGCGTCCGACGTGCACATCCACGGTGCGCGTGTCGACGTAGACATCGCGTCCCCAGACCCTGTCGAGCAGGTAATCCCGCGCAAAGACGCGCGAAGGTCGCTCCATAAATGTGGCCAGCAGTTTAAATTCTGTCGGCCCCAGTTTTAGCAGCTCACCGGCGCGTTCGGCACGGTGGGTTTGTGTATCAAGCGTGATGTCTTCGTAGTTCAGGACAACCCCGGCCGCCGCAGGACGTGACCGCCGCAATTGCGCCTGAACCCGTGCCATTAGTTCGGAGACAGAATAGGGTTTGACCACATAGTCGTCCGCGCCCGTGTCCAGACCCCGTACTTTGTCGACCTCTTCGGCGCGGGCGGATAACAAAATGACCGGTATTTGGCTGGTTTCAGGACGCAGCTTTAATCTGCGGCAGACTTCGATGCCTGACAAATTCGGCATCATCCAATCCAAAACAATCACATCTGGCGGGTCCTCGGACACCAGCAGCAAGCCTTCTTCGCCATCCATGGCCGTGCTGACGCGATGACCTGCCGCCTCAAGGTTATAGCCCAAGACCTCGCGTTGCGCCGCTTCGTCTTCGACGATCAGGACATGTGCTTGCTGCATTGATTAGTCCAATCCCGCAACATAGGCGGTTTGATCGCCTTTGGGTCGTAGATCGTCAGGCATCTCACCAGTCACCAGATAGATCACCTGCTCGGCCATATTTGTCACCAGATCGCCCATCCGTTCGATGTTTTTGGCCATAAAGTGGAAATGCATACAGGCAGTTATATTGCGCGGATCTTCCATCATGAATGTCAGGAATTCACGAAACAGGGCGTTATACATCTGATCGACGTCATGGTCGCGCTCGCGAACTTCATCGGCGGCTTCGATATCATTGCGCAGATAAGCATCCAGCAGATCGCACAGCATCGACTGCACCTCTTTTGCCATACGGCGCAGGGCCGATGTCGCCCCGCTGATCGGCTCCATGTCGGTCAGAGTTGCTGTGCGTTTGGCAATGTTCTTGGCATAATCGCCGATCCGTTCCAGACTGGCCGTGATCTTCATCACAATCAGGATCGACCGCAAATCTTTGGAAACAGGCGCCCGAAGCGCAATCACGCGAGCGGCTTCTTCGTTGATCTCCAGCTCGAGCGCGTCAATCGCCTTGTCTGCCGCGCGGACCTGTTGGGCCAGCTCGATGTCTTTGGTTTCCAGTGCGGTGATGGCGCGTGTTATCGCCTCTTCGACCATACCACCCATTTTTAGTACATTGGTCTGAATGGCATCTAGATCGCGGTCATAGGCTGAAAGAATATGATCGTTCATGGCGGTGCTCCTACCCAATACGGCCCGAGATATAGCTCTCGGTTCTTGGGTCTGTCGGGTTTGTGAAAATCTTATCCGTGTCATCGTATTCCACAAGGTCACCCAGATGGAAGAATGCGGTTTTCTGACTGACGCGGGCGGCTTGTTGCATGGAATGGGTCACAATAACCACGGTATAGGACTGGCGCAGCTCGTCGATCAGTTCTTCGACTTGCGCTGTTGCAATCGGATCCAGCGCCGAACACGGCTCGTCCATCAACAGCACATCGGGCTGCGTGGCCACCGCGCGTGCGATGCACAACCGCTGTTGTTGCCCGCCCGACAGGCCTGTGCCTGGTGCATCAAGACGGTCCTTGACCTCGTCCCAAATCGCCCCGCGCCGCAAGGCCGTTTCGACAATTTCGTCCAATTCAGCCTTGGTCCGGGCCAGCCCGTGGATTTTGGGACCGTAGGCCACGTTGTCGTAGATCGATTTGGGGAACGGGTTGGGTTTTTGGAACACCATCCCTACCTTTGCGCGCAGCTGCACCGGATCGACCTTGGCGTCGTAGATGTCTTCTGCGTCCAATCGGATGTCGCCCGAGACGCGGCAGATGTCGATCGTGTCGTTCATCCGGTTCAGACAGCGCAGAAACGTCGACTTGCCACATCCGGACGGGCCGATAAACGCGGTGACCGTGTTGGATTGGATGTCGACGTTCACGTCTTTGATCGCGTGGGCATCGCCATAATGGACGTTCACGTCCCTAGCTGAGATTTTGATTGTCATGGCGGTGCTCCTACCAGCGTCGTTCAAACTTGCGACGCAAGAAAATGGCTGCGGCGTTCATGATCAACAAGAACACAAGCAAGGTGATGATAGCCCCTGACGCCCGTTCGACAAAGGCCGGATCGGAACGTTGGGTCCAGTTGAAAATCTGCACAGGAAGCGCAGTTGCCGCCTCGCCGAACAGGCCGGCATCGGCGCTGTAGGCTGCGGGGTATTCACGCACAAAGGCCACCATACCGATCAACAATAGCGGTGCGGTTTCGCCCAAAGCTTGAGCCAAACCGATGATTGTGCCTGTCAAAATGCCCGGCGCAGCCAATGGCAAGACATGGTGAAACACCGACTGCATCTTGGACGCGCCGACCCCCAAAGCCGCATCGCGGATCGATGGCGGCACCGCCTTTAGGGCGGCACGGGTCGAGATGATGATCGTAGGCAGGGTCATCAATGTCAGCACGAGCCCGCCGACCAACGGCGAAGACTGGTTGAGCTGTGCAAAATTGATAAAGATCGCGAGCCCCAAAATACCATACACGATCGAGGGCACAGCCGCGAGATTGGCAATGTTGACCTCGATCACGTCCGTCAGCCGGTTCTTGGGGGCAAATTCCTCGAGGTAAATCGAGGCGCCGACCCCGATCGGCAAGGCCAACACCAACACGATTATCATCATGTAAGCGGACCCAAGGATTGCCACGCCCAGACCTGCGGCCTCGGGGCGTTGATCTGATGCATCGGGCAAAGTCAGGAGCCGCCAGTTCAATCGCGTCTCGACCAGACCTGCATCGGCCATATCCTGTGCCAAGGTCAACAATTCGGGCGACGTATTTTTATCCAACGCGGCGCTCTCCATTGTCACGCGGCCTTTGAAAAATCCGTCGATCCGCCCGTTCATCAACAGATCAAATTCTACCGTTTGCCCGATCAGGTCAGGATTGCCCAAAACCGCGTTGCGCACAGTTGCAGCTGCCTCTTTGGACAACAGTTTGATCAGGTGCTTGTCACGCACATCCGTTGTAATGCCTGCGCCTGCGATACTGTCCAGCAACCCGCGTTTTAACACCTTGCTATAGCCCAGTGTTGTGACCTTTTTCAGGGCAGCGGGGTCGCCTACTCCCGATTTGTCCAGAACCGCCCGATCCAGCGGCACGGAAACCGTCGCATAGGTTTGTTTGAACGCTCCAACGCCGGTGCCCACAACAGACGTCAACAGCGCCGCCAGCGCGAGCAACGTCACCGCGATGGCCACACGACCGTAGGCCTTGAACCGCGCCTCTGCTGCATTTCTGCGCTTTGTGCGGTCGTCAGCAACCAAAAGGGATCTTTGCGTCATTCGTACTGTTCCCGATATTTGCGCACGACAATCAATGCCACAACATTCAACCCCAAAGTCAGCACAAACAACGTCAGCCCCAAGGCGAACGCGACGAGTGTTTCAGGGCTGGCAAAGTCAGTATCGCCGGTCAGTTGGCTGACAATTTTAACTGTGACGGTGGTCATCGCTTCGAATGGATTTAGCGACAATCGGGCAGCGGCCCCTGCCCCTAATACAACGATCATTGTCTCGCCGATGGCGCGTGACGCAGCGAGCAGTATTGCCCCCACAATACCCGGCAATGCTGCGGGCACCACGACCTGCCGGATCGTTTCCGATTTGGTCGCGCCCAGACCCAAAGCACCATCGCGCAACGACTGCGGCACGGCATTGATGATGTCATCCGACAAGGAAGATACAAACGGGATCAGCATGATCCCCATCACCAAACCGGCCGTCATCACACTGGATGCGCTGTCGCCCAATCCCAACGGTTGCGCAAAACTGTCGCGCAACATTGGCCCGACTGTGATCAGTGCAAACAGCCCATAGACGATTGTTGGAATCCCCGCGAGGATCTCTACCGCGGGTTTGATCAGGCTGCGGGTTCTGGACGTGGCATATTCGGATAGATAAATCGCCGCAAACACACCGACCGGCACAGCACAAGCAAGCGCGATCGCGCTGATGTATAACGTGCCCCAAAGGAGCGGCAAAATCCCAAGCGAAGATCCGCCCCGAAAGTTCGGCGACCATTCGCTTGATAGGAAAAATGCCCGCCAGTCATATTGGTCGAAAAAGGATCTGGTTTCAAACAGCATCGAGGCGACGATGCCCACGGTGGTCAGGATTGCGACGCCCGACGCACTGATCAGCAATCCCATGATCCAACGTTCAGCCGCATTGCGGGCAGAAAAATCGGATCTGGACCGGATCACCGCGATACATCCGCCAACAGCCCCAACCGCGACAACACACCAGCCGCCATAAGGCACAGCCGCGGTCGCGCAGATCAGCGCCGCGACTATCGCAGGCACAACAACGGACAATAGACCGTTTAAACCATAGTGACGCGGCAAGGCAGCCAAGCGTCGCTTTGTCGATGCGGCATCTGCGTTTGCGCGTAGCTGTGCTGCTTTGAACGCAAAACCCGCGAGCAACGTCACCGCAATTGTGAAAAACAAAACTGTCATTTGTCCCGCCAAAAACTGACTGACACGCGCGAGGCAGAACCGCCCCGCGCGCACCGGTTGGTATGTTTACATCGCGTCCTGATTGGCGACGGTGGCTTGCACATCCGCCAGTTCAGGGTCCGATACCAGACCATAGTCCGCCAACGGACCGTCCGGTCCAGCCACATCGTCCGAAACAAAGAACTCGGCAAAGTCCTGCAGCCCGTCGATCATGTCCAGATGCGCCGCTTTGATATAGAAATACAGCGGGCGCGACACTGGATAGTCGCCAGACGCGATGCTGTCGGTTGTCGGCACGACGCCGTCGATAGTTGCAACCTTTAGGGTGTCGGTGTTGTTTTCATAAAACGACAATCCGAAAACGCCGATCCCGTTTGCGTCTGCCTCGATCCGAGCAAGGGTTTCGGTGTAGTCACCGTCAATATCAACCGATAACCCATCGGTGCGGATCGCCATACAAGTCGCTTCGGCAGCTTTGGGATCGACGCCGTTGAGGGTCTCGATCGCCTCCGGCGCGCCGCTGGCCTCACATCCGGCAAGGATGACTTTTGCTTCAAAGACTTCACGTGTGCCGTGTTTGGTACCCGGAATAAAGGCCTGGATCGGCTGGGCGGGAAATGCGGGATTAACTTGATCCCAGGTTTGCACGGTATTCGGAACCAACGCGCCATCGACCACGACCTGCGCCGAAAGTGCACGATACCAATCCGTCGGGGTAAAGGCGAACGCCTCTCCGTTGATGTCCGACGCAAAAACGATCCCGTCGTATCCGATCCGCACCTCGATGATGTCCGTCACACCTGCATCAGCACAAGCCGCGACTTCGCGGTCTTTGATCCGGCGCGACGCATTGGCGAGGTGGATTGTTTTTTCGCCCACACCTTCGCAGAACCTCGTGAGCCCTGCAGAAGAGCCGCCTGATTCAATCACCGGTGTTGGATAGTCAAAGTTTTCGCCAAACAGCTCGGCCACGATGGCGGCATAGGGTAGAACGGTTGACGATCCTGCAACTTGCACGTTGTCACGGGCAGTCGCCGTGCTGGCCGCAAAAACAGTTACGATCGCTGTTGTTGTCAATTTGGTGAAAGACATCTGTCACTCCTGAATTGTCTATCAGACAAGAACCGGATGCCTTGCCTTCTGTGGCCCGTTCTGAACCCGCTCGGCTAAGCTTTTGTGACAGTGATGTAAAAGTTTTATGACAAGTTAAATATTATGTCGGCAGGATGACCCGAAACGTTGCGCCCTTGCCCTTTTCGCTTTTGATGGTCAACCGGCCGCGGTGGCGGCTAATGATGTGTTTGACGATGGCCAGTCCCAGCCCCGTGCCCCCCACCTCGCGGGATCTATGGCTGTCAACGCGGTAGAAACGTTCGGTCAGGCGGGCGATATGATGCTCGGCGATGCCGTCCCCGTCATCACTGACTTCCAGAACGACGCCTTGGGCACGCAATCTGGCCTGTCGTTGGGTTGGCCCAATGGAAATGGACACAACACCCCCGCGACGGCCATATTTCAACGCATTCTCAAGAAGATTGGCAATCACTTGCTGCAATTGCGCAGCATCACCGCGGACATTTGCGGGCGATTGCGCAGCTGTGATGACGATGTCAGTTGATGCGGCCTTGGCAACCGGTTCCATTGCACCAACCGCCTGTGCAACCACCTGCCCCAGATCGACGGTTTCCGTCGGACGTTTGCGTTCTTGCCCCTCTAGCCGGCTCAATGCCATCAAATCATCGACCAGTCGGGTCATGCGCTTGGCTTCTTGCTCCATGATCTTCAAGAAACGCTCTCGGGCGGTGGCATCATCCCGCGCGGCACCTTGCAAGGTTTCCACGAATCCGCTGATGGCCGTGACAGGTGTCCGTAGTTCGTGGCTGACATTGGCGATGAAATCGCGGCGCATTTGATCCGCTTCATTGGCGGCAGTGCGGTCGGTTAGAATAATCAACACACCGCCAAACAAGGGACGCGCCGAAAGATCGAATATGACCGGTTTCTGGCGGGCGGCAGCCGTGTGCTGCCACTGAGCTGTCGTCGGGGCGTGGAACCCTTGTTCTATTGCGTCTACGACCGCCGGATCGCGAAAAGCCGTCACGAAATGCCGCCCCGCCATAGCGGCGCCTGTCAGACGCAACATCGGATCATTCAGGGCGACCAGACGTTGCTCATTATCAATCCATGTCGCGGCATGATTGATCGCGCGAACGATTTCCGGCACTGTTGCCCTGACTGACTCTAACAAACCAAATCGCCTCTTTGAAAAGGGTTACCTAATTGCACCTCCTATTGTGTCATCCAAGCCGGAACAATCCTAGCCCAACTCGTGTCTCGCTGCGTGGGCCCCGAGGGTTCTGCGCCCTACCAGCAAGAGGGGCGCTATGTCTTATCATTGCATGAAGGGCGGTTTGCAGTCGTTCAAGGGGATACTCACGTCACAATCTTCATCGACCTTGATCGTCGGAGACATAGAACGTTGGACCGCCGAAGGGCGGGAAACCACATCTACTGTTGAATATGTTTTTGCACAGTTTCCTGATGTGACAATCGATCTGCTACGCAGAATCAAACCCGAGGTGGTGTTGTCGCCGTTGATCGGCGACAATTTCGATGCCTTGGATATGGTCGAGGCATTATGTGCCTGCCGCTATGACGGTCCGTATCGGGCCATCACCGGACCGATCATAAAACCCGATCTGATCCGCAGGGAACTGACCGCAGCGGGACCGTTTCTGGATGTTGATTTGATTGTTATGCCCGCGACACCAACCTAGAGCGTGGCATCTGCCGCGGCCAGAAACTCGGCGATCAACAAGTCGATGTCCTCGACCCCGACCGACACCCGAAAGAACCCTTCGCTGATCCCCAAGGCACTGCGCCCTTCGGGGGTTAGACCACGGTGCGACGACGATGGTGGATGGGACAACGTGGTGCCGATATCCCCCAATGTCGGCGCGAACGCCACTTCGGGGGCTGCGCGTGTAAACGCATTGGCCGAGGCGCGGCCGCCGTGCAGCTCGAACGACAACATATTGCCGCCCTTGCCGTTCAACATCGATACTGCGCGGTTGTGATCAGGGTGATCGGGTCGGGTCGGGTAGACCACTTTTTTGATCGCTTTGTGCCCTGAAAGGGCCTCGGCCAGCTTAGCGGCATTTTCCTGCGCACGGTCGAACCGTAGTTCAAACGAATGCAAGCCGCGTTCAGCCAGCCAGCAGTCAAACGGGCTGGGCGTCAGGCCCCATGTGACATTGGCATCGTTGATCGCCAGCATCAGGTCAGGGTCGCGGGCCACGACATAGCCCAAGGTGGCATCCGAATGCCCTGCCAGCAGTTTGGTCACCGAATGGATCACAACGTCCGCCCCGTGGTCAAAGGGCCGGTAACTGCGCGGCGTGGTAAATGTGTTGTCGACCACCAAAAGCGCACCGATTTCATTGGCAAGCACGGCAATCGCATCCATATCCGCGACGCGGATCGTGGGATTTGAGACGACTTCGACCAGAATCATTTTGGTGTTGGGCTGCACCGCCGCCCGCATCGCCATAATATCGGTCGGATCGGCGAGCGAGGTTACAATCCCGAATCAGGGCAGGTCTTGGGTCATCAGCCGCAAGCTGCGACCATAAAGCTGATCGCCCCCCAACACATGGTCGCCCGCGTTCAGACAGCCCAGAAACGTGGCCGAAATTGCAGACATGCCAGATCCCGTGATGATCCCGCCGCTGACGCCCTCTAACATGTCAATTTTCGAGGCGAGGACCGTGGCGTTCGGGTGCCCTTCGCGCGCATAGGTATAACCGGAAGCCCCCCCGTCGTATTGCGCATCCAACGCATCGGGATCGGGTGATGCGTAGACCACAGACGGCTGTAACGGGGTCACGACAGGTCGCGACACAGACGACGGCCAGACAGTGCGACGCACAATGGACTTGGGTGGCTGGGTCATTCTTGGATTTCTTTCAAATCACGACGGAAACGAGCCGCGTTCATGATGTAGTTGCGGGCCGAAGCACGCAGCCCTTCGATCGCGGCGGCGTCCAACTGGCGCACAACCTTGCCCGGTGTGCCCATGACCAAGGACCCGTCCGGGATCACTTTGCCTTCGGTGACCAATGCCCCTGCCCCGATCAGGCAATTGTCGCCGATCACGGCCCCGTTTAGCACGGTTGCCCCCATTCCAATCAGGCTGTTGGTTCCGATTGTGCAGCCGTGCAGCATCGCTTTGTGCCCGATTGTGCAGCCCGCACCAATTGTCAGTGGATACCCCATGTCCGTATGCAAAACACAGTTTTCCTGCACATTGCTGCCCTCACCAAGGCGGATCAATTCGTTGTCGCCGCGCAGGGTGCTGCCAAACCAGACCGACGATTCCTTCGCCAGTTCGACCGAGCCAATCATATGGCAACCCGGCGCCACCCAAGCGTCAGGATCGATCACCGGAGTTTTTTCGCCTAACGCATAAATCATGACCGTTCCTCGAATTGCGACTGCAATTCCCGCACATGGTCCATCAATTCAGGCTGTTGGCTGGCGCGCATACGTTCGGCGCTGATGATGGTTTTCAAACGCTCTTCGGTTGCGTCAAGGTCATCGTTGATCATCACGTAATCATAGCCATCCCAGTGGCTGATCTCGTCCCAGCTTTTTTGCATCCGCTGTTCAATCACATCAGCATCGTCTTGGGCGCGGGTGACAAGACGGCGGTGCAATTCGGTAATGGATGGCGGCAGGATAAAAATCGACAAGACATGTTGCTGTAACGCGGATTTCGCGATTTGTTGCGCCCCTTGCCAGTCAATGTCGAACAAGACATCGCGGCCTGCATCAATCGCCCCTTGCACGGGTCCACGTGGCGACCCGTAATAGTTCCCGAAAACACGTGCGTGTTCCAGCATGTCGCCTTCTGCCACTTGTTTCTGGAATATCTCGGTCGAGACAAAGAAATAGTCCTTGCCGTCCACCTCGCCCGAGCGCGGAGCGCGGGTTGTGGCCGAGACCGAAAATCGCAGCGTTTCGTCCCATTTGCGCAGGCGTGCAGCCAGCGTCGATTTACCAGCGCCCGATGGCGAGGACAGAATGATCAAAAGGCCGCGTCTTGGCATTGTATTACTCCACGTTTTGGATCTGTTCACGCATCTGGTCGATTACAGATTTTAAATCTAACCCGGCAGCCGTCAGCTCTGCCGCGTTTGCCTTGGAACACAGTGTATTGGCCTCTCGGTTAAATTCCTGCGCCAAAAAGTCCAGCTTGCGACCTACAGGCTTGTCCGACATCAGCAAATCACGCGCAGCGGCCACATGGGCTTGCAAACGGTCGATTTCTTCGGTCACGTCGGATTTTGTGGCCAACATGGCCAACTCTTGGGCGATCCGGTCTTCATCTATCTCGGTGATCCCGTCCACAACCTTTTGCATCGCGCGGCGCAGGTTTTCGGCAACTTGCGGCTTGCGGGCGTCTGCCGCAAGGGCGGCCTTGGCGACCAAGGCGTCGATTTGATCGATTTGCGCAGCGATCACCGTGCCCAATGCGCGGCCCTCGGCGGCGCGCATCGCGGTGAAATCTGCCAATAGAGGAGCAAAATCGGCCACCAGAACCGCGGCCAGATCGTCTTGATCAGTTTCGACCGTGGTCGCGACCATGACGCCGCGTTGCGCCAGCACATCCGCAGCCGTTGGCTGGGCCAGCGTGACACCCATCTCGAACGCGCGATCCTGAACCTGATCCAGCGCACGCAACACCATATCCAGTTGGGCTGCATCGACATCCATCTTGCGGGTTCCATCCTCTCGGGTGAGCCGGAGCACCAGATTGACGTTGCCGCGATGCAGTGCTTTGGCCATGGCCGCCCGCAGAGATATTTCTAACCCGTCGACGCCGTCAGGGACCCGCAGCCGCAAGTCCAGCCCGCGTGCGTTGACCCCCCGCATTTCCCATGTCCAGCTGGCAGACCCCGAGCTGCCGGAACGGTTCGCGAATGCGGTCATCGAATTGATCATTTAGGTGCCCTACCCGTCGTCTTGATTTGTCCTCTACGGGCTTAGGGAAAACCGCCACGCAGGGCAAGAGCGGCGCATCGTTAACCTGTTAACACTTCATTTAGTGAATAGATCCTTAAGATTTGCTAAAAACACAAAACAGATAAGAAAAGACTGGACGCATTTTGACGCTCACCGCGAGGGAGCGCTGGCGTAAAAAGAGGTAAGTGAGATGTCTAATCTAACCAAGTTCCCATTTTCCGGGCGCCGGGTGAGCGACCCTAAGCATCCGGTGCTGGATGTATTGGAAACATATTGGCGGACGCTACGTTTGGGCAGTGCCGCCCCTGCGCGCAGCCGCATCGACCCTTGTGCGATTGACACCGCTTTGCCATGGACGTTTATGCTTCAGGCCAATCCGAACGGCACGGCCCGTATTCGCGTAGCGGGCCAAAAACTGCATGATATGACCGACATGGACCCGCGCGGCATGATGATCGGGGCTTTCTTTCATCCTGAAGACCAAGACGCTTTGGCCGGCGCATTATTATCGGTCATCGAAGATCCCGCATTGGTGGCATTGCCCCTCACCGCACCCGGAAGCCTGCTGCGCGCACCGATAGATGCCACGATCCTGTTTTTGCCCTTGTCTGACAGCGACGGGGAAATTACCCGAGTTTTGGGTGCGCTGGTTTGCGATAAAGCGGCCCCGTTGAAGGGGCGCAAGTTTGCGATTGAACACAAGCTTCCGATCCGGAACGAGCCGCTGTCGGCGACGACACAACTCCAGACAACAAAAAACGGACCGGACACCTCGCGACGTCCGGCCCTTCGTTTGGTTGTTAACAACCGATAGCCAAAAATCTAGCCAGCCTTGGCTTGGGCCTTGGCCGCGCGCCGATCTGACAACTCTTCTGCGACCAAGAACGCCAGTTCCAGAGACTGGCTGGCGTTCAAACGCGGATCACAAGCGGTATGATACCGGTCTGACAGGTCTTCGTCAGTGACGGCCCGCACACCACCGGTGCATTCGGTCACATCCGCGCCTGTCATTTCGAAATGCACACCGCCGGGCACTGTCCCTTCGGCGTTATGGATCGCAAAGAATTCTCGCACTTCGCGCAGGACGCTTTCAAATGGTCGCGTCTTGTAGCCGGTAGTCGATTTGATCGTGTTGCCGTGCATCGCGTCACAGGTCCACACGACATTGGCGCCCTCTTCCTCGACGGCCTTGATCAGGCGCGGCAGATGTTCGCCAACCGAACCAGCGCCGAAACGGTTGATCAACGTCAGGCGACCTGGTTCGTTTTCAGGATTCAACGTCGCCATCAGGGATTTGAGGTGGCCAGATGTCATCGAGGGGCCGCATTTCAGCCCGATGGGGTTTTGCACACCTTTGCAGAATTCAACATGCGCGCCATCGGGTTGACGGGTGCGGTCGCCGATCCAGATCATGTGACCGGACCCAGCCAGCCATTTGCCGGATGTGGAATCGACGCGCGTCAGCGCCTCTTCGTATTCCAGCAACAACGCCTCGTGACTGGTGTAGAAATCGACCGTTTGCATTGCGTGCGACGCTTCATCACGAATGCCTGCGGCTTCCATGAAATCCAATGTGTCGCTGATGCGTTCAGCCAATTCACGGTATTTTTGCGCCTCAGGTGCGCCCGTAAAGCCGAGCGTCCAAGCATGGACCTTGCGCACATCGGCATAGCCACCAGTCGAGAACGCGCGCAACAGGTTCAATGTTGCCGCGGCCTGCAAATAGGCCTGTTCCATGCGTGTTGGGTCCGGAATGCGGGATTCCGGCGTAAAATCGAAGCCGTTAATGATGTCGCCACGGTAGCTGGGTAGCTCTGTTCCCTCGACGGTTTCAGTCGGAGCCGAACGCGGTTTGGCCATCTGCCCCGCCATCCGGCCCACTTTGACCACCGGCACCTTGGCACCATAGGTCAAAACCATCGCCATCTGTAGCATCACTTTAAATGTATCGCGGATCCCGTCTGCGGAAAACTCTGCAAAGCTTTCGGCGCAATCACCGCCTTGCAACAAAAAGGCGTCACCACGGCTGACATCGGCCAATTTGGACCGCAGCTTGCGTGCCTCGCCTGCGAATACCAAAGGTGGATAGGATGACAGGCGGCCTTCTACAGCGTTCAGTGCCGCAGTATCCGTATACTCAGGCATCTGAACCCGCGGCTTGTTGCGCCAGTCAGATTTTTGCCAGTCAGTCATCGTCTTGCTCCAGTATTTTGATTTTCCGCCCCGTTAGCGGTAGCATTGCGGGTATACCTATTGATCTTCAAAAGGCCAATGCCAGAAGGCATACAAATTAAGGGAAATGCAACCTCTCCCGTTCAGGTTCGGATACGCAATAGGGCTTGCCGCTGACACGTAAAGCTGATGTGGTTATTTTACGTCGATCAGAAAAGAATCCAATCATGCGAAACCAACCCCAAACTGCAGACATCAACCACACAGTCAAACCGCGCCGTTTTGTGTTTGTATTGATGGACAACTTTACCATGCTCTGCTTTGCCTCCGCGATCGAAAGCTTGCGGATTGCAAATCGCACAGCAGGAAAACAACTGTATATCTGGAAAACGATCGGCGAAGGCGGCGGCACGACGACCTGTTCAAACGGCAGCGTATTTAACGTCGAGGATGATCTGTGCGAATTGGACCGCGATGATACAATCATGTTGTGCGGCGGCGAGAATGTGCAACATGCGACAACCAAACGCACGTTGAACTGGATCCGAAGAGAGGCCCGCCGCGGCGCCACGATCGCGGGACTTTGCACAGCCGGGTATACTATGGCGCGTGCGGGATTGCTGGACGGGAAAAAGGCCACAATCCACTGGGAAAACCAAGACAGCTTTATAGAAGAATTCGACGAGGTCGAACTGACCAAGTCGGTTTTTGTGGTCGACGGGAACCGGATCACCACGGCGGGTGGCACGGCTTCGATTGATCTGATGCTCAAGATTATCGCCGACGACCACGGAGAGGAATTGGCCAATGCGGTTGCGGATATTCTAATCTATTCTTCGATCCGGACGGATCGGGACACGCAACGTCTGTCCATTCCGACCCGCATCGGGGTTCGTCATCCGAAACTGTCCAAGGTCGTCCAGATCATGGAAACCAATATCGAAGAACCGATCAGCCCCGCCATTCTGGCCAAAGATGTGGGCATGTCCACGCGGCAACTGGAACGTCTGTTTCGTCGCTATTTGTCACGTAGCCCGAAGCGCTACTACATGGAATTACGCCTGCAAAAGGCAAGAAACCTACTGATGCAAACGGATATGACGGTGATCAACGTAGCGTTGGCCTGTGGCTTTGCATCCCCGTCGCATTTTTCAAAATGCTACCGGTCTCACTATGACACAACCCCCTATCGCGAACGCGGAACACAGGCGGCACGGCTGTCAATTTAGGGAAAAACCCTAAAAATCCGGATGATTGTTTGATTTTTTTGCAATCTTGCTTGCAGTCCCCGACCTCTTTGCTAGGGTCCGCGACAGGGAAAACCCTATAGGGAGAAAAACAATGAAAAAACTTATGATGGCGACAACCGCCATGGCACTGCTATCTGGTGCGGCGTCTGCAGAAGACGTAAAGATCGGTGTAATCTTGGGCTTTACGGGTCCTTTGGAATCCATCACGCCAGCTATGGCCTCTGGTGCAGAGCTGGCGATGGCCGAAGTCACCGAATCCGGTGCATTGCTAGACGGTTCTAGCGTCACATCCGTACGCGGCGACAGCACATGTATCGACGCAGGTGCCGCGACAACAGCCGCCGAGCGTCTGGTCACATCCGACAAAGTGAACGCCATCATGGGCGCTGACTGTTCCGGTGTTACAGGTGCGATCCTTGCAAACGTTGCACTGCCAAACGGCACAGTGATGATTTCGCCTTCTGCGACATCCCCTGGCTTGTCCACTGCAGAAGACAACGGCCTGTTCTTCCGCACTGCCCCATCCGACGCGCGCCAGGGTGTCATCATCACCAACATCCTACAGGATCGCGGCGTTGAAGAAGTAGCCCTGACATACACAAACAACGACTACGGCAAAGGTTTGGCTGACGCATTCCAAGCGGCATTCGAAGCAGCTGGCGGCACAGTCACAATTTCTGCGGCCCACGAAGACGGCAAGGCCGACTACTCTGCAGAAGTTGGTGCATTGGCATCCGCTGGTGGTGAAGTTCTGGTTGTTGCAGGCTATGTTGACCAAGGTGGTTCCGGTGTTATCCGTTCCGCTCTGGACACTGGTGCATTCGACACATTCTACATGCCAGACGGCATGGTCGGCGCGAAACTGAACGAAAACTTCGGCGCAGAGCTGAACGGATCCTACGGCGCCTACCCTGGCACAGACAGCCAAGGCGCTGCTGATTTCGTTGCTCTTGCAGAAGCTGCCGGTTTTGATGGCACATCTGCATTCGCACCCGAGGCATATGACGCTGCTGCGTTGATCATGCTGGCGATGCAGGCGGCTGGGTCTTCTGCCTCTGCTGATCTGAAAGATCACGTTATGGACGTTGCAAACGCACCAGGCGAACAAATCTTCCCGGGTGAGCTGGCCAAAGGCCTGGAAATCCTCGCATCCGGCGGCGAAATCGACTATGTCGGCGCCTCCGCGGTTGAACTGATCGGACCAGGTGAATCAGCCGGTAACTATCAGGAAATCGAATTCGCCGACGGCGTATATTCAACAATCGGCTACCGCTAGGTTTCACGAGAATGTTGCGAAATGGCGCGGGTTTTCTCGCGCCATTTCAATAGGATAAGGCACATTTTTAATGTGCGCAGGGGAAACAATATGATCGTGGTCGAAAACCTTGTGAAAACCTTTGGGGGTTTTCGCGCAGTTGATGGTGCAACCTTACAGATTAAAGACGGATCAATTACCGGACTTATCGGGCCAAACGGAGCAGGAAAAACCACTCTTTTCAATGCAATAGCAGGTGTTCTTGAACCCAATTCAGGACGCGTCACGATGGCAGGCGAGGATATCACCGGCCTGCCCCCGCATCAGCTATTCCACAAAGGTTTGTTGCGCACGTTCCAGATTGCACACGAATTCAGCACAATGACAGTCCGAGAGAACCTGATGATGGTGCCCGGCGCCCAATCGGGCGAAACATTATGGAATGCATGGTTCGGTCGCAAACGGATTGCAGACGAAGAACGCGCCCTGTTGGCCAAGGCCGACGAAGTGCTCGAATTTTTGACTATCGACCACCTTCGGGACGAAAAAGCGGGTAACCTGTCGGGCGGCCAGAAAAAACTGCTAGAGCTGGGCCGCACAATGATGGTCGATGCCAAGATCGTGTTCCTCGACGAGGTCGGCGCAGGCGTGAACCGCACCCTGCTGAACACAATCGGTGACGCGATTATCCGGCTAAACAAAGAGCGCGGCTATACATTCGTTGTGATCGAACACGACATGGATTTCATTGGCAGGCTATGTGACCCCGTAATCTGTATGGCCGAAGGCAAGGTACTGGCCGAGGGCACGCTAGAAGAAATCAAAGCCAACGAGCAGGTGATCGAGGCCTATCTAGGCACGGGCCTGAAGAACAAAGACCAGTTGGCGACGACATGATGGGACGGAAATTGAATATTTTGAACAAAGCGGGGCGGGACAATGACTGAACCGTTCTTGATTGGCGACGCTATGACCGGCGGCTACGGCAAGGGTCCTGATATCTTGCATGGCTGCACGGTTTCGGTAGACAAAGGCGAAATCGCCGTGATCGTGGGGCCTAACGGCGCGGGCAAATCAACTGCAATGAAGGCCGTATTTGGCATGTTGAACGTGCATTCAGGCGCCGTGCGTCTGGACGGCGAGGACATCACCGCCCTGACCCCACAACAACGTGTCGTAAAGGGCATGGGGTTTGTGCCGCAGACATCCAATATCTTTACCTCGATGACTGTTGAAGAAAATCTGGAAATGGGTGCCTTTATCCGCCGCGATGATTTTCGCGATACGATGGCGCAGATCTACGATCTGTTTCCGATCCTCAAGGATAAGCGCAATCAGGCAGCGGGCGAATTGTCAGGTGGGCAACGTCAACAGGTCGCCGTCGGGCGGGCCTTGATGACCAAGCCCAAAGTCTTGATGCTGGACGAGCCGACAGCCGGTGTCAGCCCGATCGTGATGGACGAATTATTCGACCGCATTATCGAAGTATCCCGCACCGGCATCCCGATCTTGATGGTAGAACAAAACGCGCGTCAAGCGCTTGAAATTGCTGACAAAGCCTATGTTCTGGTTCAGGGCCGCAACGCCCATACCGGTACCGGCAAAGAGTTGCTGGCGGACGAAGAAGTCCGTCGCAGCTTCTTGGGAGGATAACCGATGGATTTTCTCAATGCCCTTGTGGCCTTTTCCAATTTCGTCCTGATCCCCGGTGCCGCTTACGGCGCGCAACTGGCGATCGGTGCGTTGGGTGTCACGCTGATCTACGGCATCTTGCGGTTCTCGAACTTTGCCCATGGTGACACCATGGCGTTTGGGACCATGGTCGCGATTCTTGTGACGTGGTGGTTCCAAAGCATGGGGATTTCGTTTGGCCCCTTGCCCACTGCCTTGCTTGCCTTGCCGATTGCGATTGCTGTGACGGCGGGCCTGATGCTGTTGACGGATCGCGTGGTTTACAAGTTCTATCGCGCCAAAAAGGCCGATCCGGTGATCCTGGTAATCGTGTCGATGGGTGTAATGTTCGTGATGAACGGGCTTGTGCGCTTTATTATCGGGGTGCGTGATATCCGGTTCTCGGATGGTGAGCGTTTCATCATTTCCGTCAAGGAATTCAAAGCGATGACAGGTCTAAGGGAAGGTTTGGCAATCAAAACCACCCAAGGGATTACGCTGGTCGTCGCAGTGATTGTTGTGGCCTTGCTGTTTTGGTTCTTGAACAAGACGCGGTCGGGCAAGTCGATGCGCGCGTTTTCTGACAACGAGGATCTTGCCCTGCTCTCGGGTATCAACCCCGAGCGGGTTGTGATGGTCACTTGGCTGATAGTGGCCGCATTGGCGACAATTGCGGGTGTGCTCTATGGTTTAGATAAATCGTTCAAACCATTCACGTATTTCCAATTGTTGTTGCCAATCTTTGCCGCTGCCATCGTGGGCGGCTTGGGCAATCCGTTGGGTGCCATTGCCGGTGGATTTGTGATCGCTTTTTCCGAAGTTACGATCACATATGCGTTCAAAAAGGTGCTGAAATATCTTATGCCAGAAAGCCTTGAACCGACGAGCCTCGTTCAGCTTTTGTCGACCGACTATAAATTCGCCGTCAGCTTTGCGATTTTGATTATCGTTCTGCTGTTCAAGCCGACAGGCCTTTTCAAGGGGCAATCCATATGACCATATCACCTAGAAACATGATCCTCGGCTTCGGGGTTGCGGCGCTGTATATTCTGGTCGGCGCAACCGATTTCTGGATTTTTCCCGGCTCGTGGGATTCAGCGCTCAAGATGCTGAATTTTGCTCTGATCAGCGCGATTATGGCCTTGGGTGTGAACCTGCAGTGGGGCTTTGCCGGTCTGTTCAATATCGGCGTTATGGGGTTTGTGGCCCTTGGCGGATTGGCGACGGTCTTGATCGCTATGCCAACCACGCCCGGTGCGTGGTCGGCCGGTGGTTGGCAGATCGTTATGGGCCTGATTATCGGCGCGGCAACCATTGTTGGGACGATCCTGCAACGCCAGAAAATGGCCGCCGCCAAGTCCCGAAATCTGGTGAGCATTGGAATTTTGATCGCTGGTTTCTTTATCTATCGCGCGTTGTTTGACGGTGGCGTTGCCGGAGTTGAGGCCATCAGCCCTGCCACAACAGGCTATCTGGGCGGCCTGAACTGGGGCGGCGAAAACTATCGCGACTACGGTTGGTTGACCGTTCTGGCGTGGCCTGTGGGTGGTTTGCTTGCCGCCGGTGCGGCTTGGATTATCGGCAAAACAGCCCTAGGCCTGCGGTCTGATTATCTGGCGATCGCCACGCTTGGTATTGCGGAAATCATCATCGCAATCCTCAAGAACGAAGACTGGCTGTCGCGTGGCGTCAAGAACGTTATCGGTATACCACGTCCGGTGCCCTATGAAATCGATCTTCAAAATGATCCCGGCTTTATCGAGAGCGCGGCCGGTCTGGGCCTCGACCCCGTGACGGCCTCGACGTTGTTCACCAAGTCGGGCTATGCCATTTTGTTCACAGTGTTCCTGCTGGTTCTGTTGTGGCTTGCGCAAAAGGCGCTTAGCAGCCCTTGGGGCCGGATGATGCGCGCCATTCGTGACAATGAGGTTGCCGCCGAAGCGATGGGCAAAAACGTCACCGCACGTCATTTGCAAATCTTTATTCTGGGATCGGCGATTTGCGGCATCGCGGGCGCCATGATGACGACAATGGACGGTCAATTGACGCCGGGCACCTATCAGCCATTGCGGTTTACCTTCCTGATCTGGGTCATGGTTATCGTCGGCGGATCTGGCAACAACTTTGGCGCAGTGCTGGGCGGTTTCCTGATTTGGTGGCTATGGGTCATGGTCGAGCCGTTGGGCGTTTGGATCAGTCAGGTCGTCACGACAGGCTTTGCCGATGATCACTGGTTCTCGGTCCATATGAAAGACGCCGCGGCCCATTTCCGCCTGTTCACCATGGGATTGGTTCTGCTGCTCGTCTTGCGGTTTAGCCCGCGCGGGTTGATGCCCGAGAAGTGAAAATCGCCTGCCTGCATACGGCGGATGTCCATGTCGCAACCTTTGGCGCGCTAATGGACGGGCCGGATCGCGCGATCCGGCATATCGTGCGCCCTGATCTGTTGACCCGCGCCCAAGCGGACGGGGTCGACAGTGTCGGGGGTGAGGTGTTGGCGCTCTTGTCGGAACTTGCATCAGCGGATGCGGTGTTATGCACCTGTTCCACACTGGGCGTGATCGTCGATCAGATCGGGCTGGAACATGTGTTGCGCATCGACCGTCCAGCGATGAACGCGGCCTTGAAACATGGTCCCAAAGTTATGCTGGCGATCTGTCTCGACAGCACCCGCATGGCGTCATTGTCGTTGCTAAATGACTGCGCTGCGGGCGACCCGTTAGAGCCGACAGTTGTTTTATGCACAGACGCTTGGGCGGCGTTTTTGGCCGGCGACATGGACGGATTTGCGGATAAAATCGTACGTCATATTCATGCGATCTGCGCAAACACGCAATTTGACGCGATTGTATTGGCTCAGGCCTCGATGCAGGTCGCAGCGCCACGCCTTGCCAATTTGGGCGTGCCGGTATTGACCACCCCAGCCCCGGCCGCCGAAGCCACTTTGGCCGTCGCACAGGCGCGCAGCTAACCGCGCTTGTCTGTGGCTTCGAGGATCACAACACGATACAGTGGCGCCAACACAGGTTCCATCAAAGGGTAAGACATGGCGCTGATATTCCGCTGGCTGTTTCGCATCGTCATAGGCTTGGTCGCGCTGACGATCGCGGGCTTTGCGCTGGCCTATTATTTCGCGTCTCGATCCCTGCCCGATTACAATGCAGAGGCGGCTGCGCTTGGGCTGAATGCCCCTCTCGAAATTGTGCGTGACAACGCCAATGTGCCGCATGTGTTTGGCGAAAATGATGCGGACGTGTATTTCGGGCTTGGCTATGCCCACGCCCAAGACCGTCTGTGGCAAATGACGATGCTACGCCGCACGGCACAAGGTCGCCTGTCAGAGCTGTTTGGCCCGCGCACTGTTGGCATCGACAAGGTGATCCGGCGATACGATCTATATACGCTCGCCGTGCGCTCGGTCGCCGAACAAGACCAGCAAACCCAAGATGCGCTTGCGTCCTACGCCGCGGGTGTGAACGCGTGGCTCGCCGAAATCAACCAAAGCGCGCTTGGCCGTGGTGCCCCTGAGATGTGGATCTTTGCCCATGCGGTTTCGCCTTGGCAACCAGCGGACAGTCTGGCGATCCTGAAACTGATGGCCCTGCAACTGTCATCCCACCTAGATGCAGAGGTCCTGCGCGCGCGCGCGTCGTTGATGTTGGCCCCTGATCGCTTGCGCGACCTGATGCCGGATGATCCGGGCCAAGGCATCGCCGCATTGCCATCCTATGCCCAACTGGTGCCCGATGTTCCGGCCTATACGCCCAATTCCAGACTGGCCTATGGTCCGTTGAACCCCAATCAGCCGATCGAGTTGGCTGGGGCATCCAACGCATGGGCTGCCGCGCCTAACCGGGCGGCCGCGGCGGCAACGCTGATGGCGAATGATCCACATCTGGGTTTAACCGCGCCGACGGTTTGGTATCTGGCACGGCTTGAATTGCAATCAGGCGGCGTGATCGGCGGCACGATTCCCGGAATTCCTGTGATACTGACTGGCCGTAGCGCGGATTTGGGTTGGGGGCTGACAAGCAGCTATCTGGATGATCAGGACATTTTTCTCGAAGAGGTAAACCCCGACAACCCAGAGCAATACCGCACCGCGACCGGTTGGGCCGAATTCCAGTCCCGCGACAGTATTATCAACATCAAAGGTGCGCCCGCCATCACCCTCAAACTCAGGTGGAGCGTCAACGGACCGATAATGTCGGGCACCCAATACGATTTGGCGGCGATTACCCCCCCCGGGCATGTGGCCGCAATTGGCTGGACCGCGCTGTCGGACAAAGACACATCCTTGTCCTCGGCAATTGCATTGATGGGTGCCAAGACAGTGCAGCAAGCTATCGCCGCGGGCGAAAACTATATTGCACCGTCGCAAAACCTGACCTTGGTGGATCGTAATCAGATTGCGATGAAAACGATCGGCGCGGTTCCGGCCCGCAGCGTTGGTCACCAAAGCCAAGGGCGGCTGCCCAGTTTCGGATATATCGAAACCAACCGGTGGCAAGGCCGCCTGCCCTACGCCGACAACCCCGAATTTGTGAACCCCCAAGGCGGTATTGTTGGCAACACCAACAACAAAACGACAGACCGTCCGTTCCCAAATCACCTGTCCTACAGGTGGGGCGACACCCAGCGGATCAATCGCTGGCAGCGCTTGATGCAAGGCCGCGCGGTCCACACCAGAGAGAGCTTTATCGAGGCGCAGCTGGACACCGTCAGCTATACCGCCCGCTCGCTGTTGCCCCTGATCGGTGCCGATCTTTGGTTCACCGGCGAGGCGTCGCCTGATGGCACTTTGGACCGTCGCCGCCAAGAGGCGTTGACCCTGCTGGCCGCGTGGAACGGCGAGATGAACGAACACCTTCCCGAACCATTGTTATATTCCGCGTGGCTACGCCATTTGCAGGTCCGGCTGATCAAAGACGAACTGGGGCCTCTGGCGTCTGAATTCACCCATGCTGATCCGGTCTTTATCGAACGCGTGTTTCGCAATATCGACGGGGCCGCGCAATGGTGCGATGTCGCACAGTCCGCTCCGGTTGAGACCTGCACCGACATTGCCCGTTTGGCGCTGGATGACGCGCTGGTCTGGATCGACGAAAACAAGGGCGGACAGATCGAAGCCTTGCGTTGGGGCGACCTGCACCAAGCGACCCATGACCACCCCGTTCTGGGCGAAGCACCTGTGCTTAACTGGTTTGTGAATATCCGTCAGTCCACCAGCGGTGGCGACAACACGTTGCAACGCGGGCGCACGTCGGGCACCGGCCCGAACCCTTATGAAAACGTGCACGCCGCCGGATATCGCGGCGTTTATGACTTTGCCGACCCTGACAGTTCGGTGTTTGTGACCGCGACAGGCCAGTCCGGCCATCCTCTGTCGCGCTATTATGACAATCTGGGCGAGCTGTGGCGCAGAGGCGAATATATTCCGATGTCGCTGGACCCCGCACTGGCCCGGGCCGCCAATGTCGGAGTGACCCAATTGGTGCCAGCAGCGCCCTAAAGCTGGTTGAAACGCGCTTTTTGAAGATCAGTCCAGAACACGGTTACTGAGTAGCCGTCATCTGTCTGGACCTCTTGCGTGACGATGCCCGCATCGAACAGCCATGCCCGTTCGCGGCCTTGGGCAAACGTCAGGGTTAGGTCCTCTTGGCTGCGCGGGTCCTTTAGCTTGTCGGCCACGGACAACAACAACGGATCCATTCCTTCGCCCGTGATTGCGGAGACCGCAAACAGGTCGTCCCGCCGCTCGGCCTGCCGCAAAATCGCGTCATAGGCGTCACCTTCGAGCCTGTCGATTTTGTTCCAAACCTCAACTACGGGGGCGTCTTCGGCGACCCCGAGCGACGCGAGAATCGCCTCGACGTCACGGGCCTGTTCGTCGGATTGTTCATGGCTGATATCACGCACATGCACGATCAGATCAGCATCC
>CAXIAS010000041.1:0-23452 GCA_964022195.1 uncultured Roseobacteraceae bacterium | reverse complement strand
GCCATCCGAATAGTCCTCACCATCCACGATGTGACCCGTTGACTGGGTACCGCTGGTAATTTCGACAACCAACTCGTCGTCCCCACCACCAACGCCGCCACTATTACCGTCTCCTTCGGTGCCACCGTTGGTATCGTCGCCCTCACCGGAACCAGCCGCAACCGCTGCCAGACCCAGACCGGCACCCGCCAGACCCAGACCTACACCACCGAGGCCACCCATGATCGGCGCATACAGCATACCTGCCTCAGCTCCTGCGGCCTCGACACCAGCAACCTGCACCTCGGAACCACGCACAAAGTAAAGATCGTCGTCGGGGCTCCACTTACCAAAGCTGTCCGCTTCGACGTATTGCGCGTAAAACAGATTACCTTCGCCTCCGACCAGATCAACCTGAGCCAACGCACCGTTCGATGAAATAAACAGCTCGTTCTGCGCGACACCTTCGGGGCTAAAGAACCCCTCGATTGTAATTACTTGACCGTCAATCAACGTGACCTGCAAGGCCTGCCCCTGCCGCACATACGACAGAACATCGCCTTGGTTTAAATTCAATGAAAGGTCCTGACCGGACCCCAGAAGGATGCTACCCCCCGCGGCCCCACCAACAGAACCAGACTCGGATTTGCCCGCACCACCGCGAACAACGAACTCAATCGCTGACATAATACTCACTCCGCCTCATATCACTGCCATTTTTGGCATGTGCTTATTGTTATTTAGACCACAATATATGCGATCCTTTGCAATTTCTAGGGGGAATTTAGTCTATTCGCTGTCACTATTCGAACAAATTCCCGCCATAATTGTCTAAACTTGCGCGCTGTGGCGGTTGAGTCACTCCTGCGCGGAGGCACTATATAATACTGACTTGCGATGAATCTGACTATTCAGAACCGCACCAAATAGCACAAGATACGCACTGACATATAACCACAACAAGAGCCCGATCACCGCACCGATGGATCCATACACTTCGTTATAGGACGCGAAATTGCTCAGGTAATAAGACAACCCCATCGAGGCCCCGAGCCACAAAATGATCACAACCGCTGCTCCGACCGTGAACCACCGCCCCCGCTCGGCCTGTGGTGAGGGGCCGAACCGATAGAGCAACCCCAAAGCCAAGAGCAAAGTGACCAAAACAACAACCCACCGCAACGCCTCTAGTAGCGACGCAGTTTCCACCGCGATCGGCAATAGCGCCAATGCGACAGGGGCGACCACAACCGCTAACACCGCGACGGCGGCCAGCAAAACGAGGCACACGGTCAACCCCAATGCGACGACTGCCTGCCACAGGCCATTGCGTGATGGCGCCCCCGAAATGGCATTCAGCCCACCCATCAATGCAGCAATCCCCGCCCGCGATGACCACAGCGCAACCGCAATCGACACGAATGTTGTCACCCCCAACGTATCTGACCGCGCCTGCAACAGCCGCAGCATCTGCCCTGCGAATAACTGATAGGCATCGGAAGGGATGACACCTTCGAGCAACTCTAGTTGCTCCATCACCACGACCGGATCTGACACCAGACCAAAGATAGAAATCAGGGCCGCAATCCCTGGAAAAAGCCCGAACATCCCAAAGAATGCGACGCCAGCGGCGATCAGCCCCAATTGCTTCTCCGAGATCACCCGCCATACAGCTCGCGTCGCAGTCCAACTTGAGCCCAGATAGTTCCGCATCACTCATCCCCCGAACGGTCAACTGCCTATATATAGGTATTGTGTCGCGCCAAATAGTCCAAATCCACAAGGTTATGAGGTGTAATATAGTTTGTTTGCAGTTATTTGCGCATGGAAACTAACGTGACACATTAGCAAAATACCGATGGCCCCACGGTCTCGCACGCTAGTTACTTGGCACCTTCCGGCGGGACCCGGCCACCACCGAACCGCCCATCATTATCCCATGGCGCAAAGGGCGCCTACATTCTAGACTGGGTCCAGACCGCGCTTGGCGGATAGCTGGGGACCAAACGCACGATGCAAAATCTGCCTCCATTGCCGGACCTGTTGGCCTGTCCTGCGTGCGATACGCTTCACCACGCTGCGGCATTGCCGCGCCAGACGCGGGCCCGATGCCAGCGGTGCGGTGTCGTACTGGCGACGTCGCAGCCCACGGCAATTGCGCAGGTACTTAGCCTTGCGTTGACAGCCCTTGTGCTAATGATTGCCGCGATCTGGTTTCCGTTCATCGAACTGAACGCGTCTGGAAATCGCTCGGCCATTTCGGTGGTCGAGGCGGCGCTCGCCTTCAAAGACGGGTTCGCAGTGTTTTTGGCCATGGCTGTGATCGGGTTTATCGTGGTTCTGCCGCTGACCCGCCTTTGCGCGATCATTTATGCCATTGGCCCTCTGGTGCGCGACAGGCAACCGCGCCCCCACGCCAAGACCGCCTTTGCCCTAGCCGAACGCCTGCGCCCGTGGAGCATGGCCGAAATCTTTATTGTGGGCGTTGCCGTTGCATTAATCAAAGTTTCGGGAATCGCCCAAGTCACGCTGGGTCCCGCGTTCTGGGCCCTATTCGGACTGGTGTTGGTCACCGTCCTAAAAGATCAACTGATGTGCAGGTTTTCGATATGGCAAGCACTAGACCATTGATAACAGCCAGACAGGCGGGCCTTGTGGCATGTAGACGGTGTGGCGCAGTCCACCCGCAAACAGATCGCCGTTGCGCGCGTTGTGACGGGGTATTGCGCAGCCGCGATGATACCAGCCTGCAAAGGGTTTGGGCGCTGCTGATTGCAGGAATGATCGCGTATTTGCCAGCAAACATTTATCCGATGTTGCGCACCAGAACACTATTGTCGGACAACGAAGACACCATCGTGGGCGGGGTCATCGACCTCGTCCATTATGGCAATTACGGGATTGCGGCTGTTGTCTTTGTTGCGTCGATCCTGATCCCTATCGGCAAATTCATCGCGGTCGGCTACCTCGCCGCTTCTGTGCAAGCCAAATCACACGCGCATCCGCACCAAAAGCACCGCCTATACGAGGTCGTCGAATTCATCGGTCGTTGGTCTATGATCGACGTGTTTGTCGTCGCAATTTTGTCAGCATTGGTGCAGTTGGGCGGCCTTGCAACGATTAATCCCGGAATTGCGGCTGTCAGTTTTGCATTGTCGGTTGTATTTACCATGCTTGCCGCGCAAAGCTTTGACCCTCGATTGATTTGGGATACGGACCCGCAATGACGAATGAAACTGACCCGACTATTGCACAGATGGATGTGACGCCGATCCGTCGACCGTTGTGGCAACGGGTGTCGCTGGTTTGGCTCGTGCCTGTCATTGCGCTTGCCGTGTCACTGCTAGTCGCTTGGCAAAACTTTGCAAATCGCGGCACGCTGATCGAAATCAGCTTTGAAAATGCGGCGGGTGTGGTCGCGCATGAGACCGTCATCAAGTATCGCGATGTGACGATTGGACAGGTCGAAAAAGTATCGTTCTCGGATGGGCTATCTGTGGTTCTGGTTCATGCGCGGGTGGCCCAGAATGTGGCCCCCTATCTGGACGATGACGCCCAATTCTGGGTGGTTCGACCAGATGTATCTGTGCGCGGCATCTCCGGTTTGGACACGGTCCTGTCAGGTGTCTACATTCAGGGCACGTGGGATGACGAACCCGACGTGGCACAACAGGAGTTTGTCGGGACCGAAGACGCGCCGATTTCCCGCGACGGGCGTCCGGGAACCGAGATCCGGCTGCGAACCCGCGACGGGACAGCGCTGGCCGAAGGCGCCCCGATCCTGCACAAAGGGATCGAAGTCGGTTTTCTTGAAAAACCCGAACTATCATTTACCGGCAACGAGGTCATTGTAACGGGGTTTGTTCGCGCGCCTTATGACAAGCGCATCACCTCGAACACACGGTTCTGGGACACATCGGGCTTTTCTATCAATCTGGGCGCCAGTGGCGTGTCTTTAGATGTGAGCTCGCTCGCGTCACTGATTGAGGGCGGCATAGCCTTTGACACGGTAGTGTCAGGTGGCATCCCAGTCCGCGACGGTCAATTGTTTGACATGTTCACTGACGAGCCCTCTGCGCGATCAAGCCTGTTTGGCAAACCCAATCAGGAATTGCTAAACATGTCGGTGTTGTTTGACCGCTCCGTCAGCGGCCTCGCCGTAGGCTCGGAGGTGCAATTTCAAGGTGTGCGCATCGGCGAAGTCACCGGACTGTCCGCTTTTGTCGAAGACACAAGTGCAGGACAGGTCGTGCGGCTGCGCGCCAATATCGGAATTGAACCAAGCCGTTTGGGGCTAGGCGAAGGCATCTCGCTCAACACTGCCTTGAACTTTGTCGAGGATCAGGTTGGCAAAGGGTTACGGGCCCGAATGGTGACGGGTAACATCTTGTCAGGTTCGCTCGGGATTGAGCTGTTGATCGTTGATGACGCCCCGCTTGCCAGCGTTCAATACAGTGAAACGAATTACCCGATACTGCCGTCTACTGCCTCTAAGATAACCGATGTCGCAGCCACCGCCGAGGGGGTGCTGGACCGGATCAACCGCCTGCCGGTTGAGGAACTGATGACCAGCGCGATTGACGCGCTTAACAGCGTTGAACGGTTGGCAAATGATGACGGTCTACGCAAAGCACCGGAATCCCTGACTGCACTCTTGGACGAAACCCGCAGCCTGATCACCGACGAGGATCTGCGCGCAATACCAGCCGACCTGCGCAAGACAGTAACCGAAGCACAGGGCCTGATATCTCAAGCGACCGAGGCAGAGTTGATCGAAAACCTGTCGTCAACGCTTGCCAGTGCCCAAACAACCGTCGCCAATATCGAAGCCGCCACCAAAGACCTGCCCCAATTGACCCGAAAGGTCACCGAACTGGTCGATACAGCGAATGCTCTTGAATTGCAGGCCTTGGTCACTCAAGCCACCGACCTGCTCGAGAGCGCGGACACATTGATCGGATCTGACGCAACCGCAGACCTGCCCGCGTCCCTATCGGCTTCGCTAAACGAATTGCAGGCGGTTTTGGCCGAAATCCGCAAGGGTGGCGCGATCGAAAACGTGAACGCAGCATTGGACAGCGCAAGAGAAGCCGCCCGCGCGATCGAAACCTCGGTCGAAGGGCTGCCAACCCTTTCGGCGCGCGCATCGCGACTTGTGTCATCCACCCAAGAGGTTATTGAAGCATACGGCGCGCGATCGCGGTTCAGCCAGGACATGGCCACAACATTGCGCGACATCCAAGCCGCTGCAGATGCAGTCACGTCGCTGGCACGCACGATTCAACGCAACCCCAGTTCGCTCTTGAGAGGTCGGTAACGATGAACCTAAGAAACCTGATACTGGGGTCCGCAATTGCCGCCCTCGCGGCCTGCGCGTCCAACACAACCCGACTAGACATGACGCCGGCCAAGTCGACCCTATCGCTGCGCGCCGCGGTATCTTCGGCAATGGTGCGCACCGTATCCCTGCCGACCTATGCCGCCGCAGAAGAGCTGGCATATGAAACGCCGGACGGCTTGATTGCGACGAACAATGCCGTGCTGTGGGCCGATGATCCGGCCCGCGCCGTAACGCTATCACTGACGCGCAACCTCGGGGATATCCTCTCGGCGGACGTGGGCCCCGATCCGTGGCCGTTTGTTGGCCTGCCCGATGTGGCGATCGACGTGCGTGTGAGCCGGATGATTACCGATGCATCCGGATATTTCGAACTGGAAGGCCAGTTTTTTGTCGGCGGGGATGGCGTCGACTACCCGCGCAGCAGCGAAACATTCGCTATTAGCAAACCCCTGATCACCAATGGAACCGCCGGTATTGCCGCCGCGCAATCACAAGCCTTGGTCGCCCTTGCAGAAGAGATCGCAAAAAAGATCGGTCGCTAGCGTTTTCATCGACATCGGAAAATTGGGGGCCCGATCTCACCTGTGATCGCGTCCCTTTTTTATGCAAACGTATAATGCTTGGAATTTCGCAATCAGATTTATGAACGCGCCTTTGTCAACGTGGGTCAGCTCCGTCTGGTCAAACGAACACAAACCCATATTGCAACCCACACCGATTTTACGTTTTTCTCCAAATGCTTGCAGACTGCGGTTATTTAGCCGAACGTCCCAATCGTGACCCAGATGATAGCGCGCGTTTGCGGCAGCCAGCCACGCATCGTTTGATACAAACGCCGCGGCGCAACCGGCTGTGGACTCGGTCGGCCGGTATCCAAATTTGCCACCGATTGTCCAATTGCGGTCCAGACCATAGCACCCGTCCACCGACACCAGTTGCCTCCTTTGACGGGGCCATCGGTGCCTTCCGCCTCGCGCGGGCCATGCAAATATCGATATCGCGCCAAAATATTCAGGCGGTCGTCTTTGATTGGTCGATATGCGTATCCGAACACGAAGACGGCGTAGTCCCCGTTAAGCAATGCGCTTTGGATGGTTTGTATGCAGGCCGTCTTGGCGCTGAATACCAACCGCTGCGCCTCATCCAATTTATATTGCGCACAAGCATCTATCAGCAACGCGGGCGTCAGGTCAGGCTGGAAACCGTGGCATGACCTTGCGGCGCTGTGACCAGAACATTGTCACGATCGCGGCCGGTCGCGTCTGCCCAGTTAACCAGCGCAATCCCCGCATCCGCATTGTCCACAACATCCCCAAGGGCCGCAAAGGCGGATGTCCACCCGCGCAATCGTCTCGCCAAAATAGTCCGAGCATGATCAAGCCAACAGCCCAAAGCCCCAGAAGGGCCACAAATAAAACAGCGCGCGAATTGCGAAACATGCGCTCTCTCTGACTTCCATTCAATTTTTGGTCCACACAAAGAACTGAAACCAAAACCATTGGCACCAAGGGGGCGGTTTTTTGGCTGATCCGCAGTTGGCGGCGCGGGTTAGATGTGGGGACACGATGCCCGTGCGCAACATCATCTGCACGAAATATGGGAAATCCGCCCAGAGATTATCATATATGACGCACAGCCTATAGGAGGGTCCAATAGATGACTTTCGCCACAAAATCAGCCGCGGAAAAAGGCGCATAGACAATCGCGCAAGACAGTTTGCGATTTCGACAAAACCGCAGATTGCGGAAAAAGGGCGTCAATCCGGCGAGCCGCCAGTTTTGACGCAAGCGGGACAAAACACACGGCGCTATTGTTGGTTGGGACCGCGGTCTTGGGCAGGATTGTGACCCCCAAATCTGACGCGATCATCGCCAACATTGATGTTGTATTCGTGACATGAATTTTCGCGCCGTCACCCAACGCTCTTAGTGCCGGATCCGCCAAACCCGATACCAGCGGGTTCGTAATAAAGCGGTATCCTTGGATCGCGGCGACCGTCGCCGCCTGCCCCGCCAAGACGAGCGGGTGATCCGCGCAACAGACCACACCAAACGCGTCCGTGATCAAATCCAACCGGTGCATCCTGAAAATACGGGGGGGGGCCGTGGCAATGCCGACATCCAGATCACTATCAGTCAGCGATCGCAGAATTTGTTCGGAATCTTGATCGCGTAGTGTGATTTGAACATCAGGCAGCAAATCATACACCCGTCCGATAACAGCTGGCAGGAACGCCGCCGCCGATGGCACAGCCCCGATCCGCAATACCGGAAGTCCACCATCTACAAATGCAGCAATAGATTGTTTTACATGGGTAAAATGGGCCAGCTCGGCCTTGGCCTGCTCTAGCACAAATGCGCCCAGCGGGGTCAATTGGGTCTTGCGGTCGCTTGCAAACAGCGGATGACCTATCTGGTCTTGCAGGTGTTTGAGGGTCATTGATACGGCAGATGGTGACCGCCCAAGCCTTGCTGCGGCATCAGCTAGGTTTCCCTGCCTCGCCACCTCGGCGAAGCAGCGCAGCATTTCGATCTTAATTTCCACTTCAGAAATCCTGAAATTAGCTTCAATTATTTGAATTTGACTGAAGTTACATCAAAGGTCCATATAGCACGCAATCACCTATCTTAGAATCCAAGGGGCCACAGCCATGTCTGACGTCAAAATGAACTATATCGCGGGCGAATGGGTCGCCGGTTCCACAGCAATTGAAAACCGCAACCCATCCGACCTAACAGATCTGATCGGCAATTTTGCGCAAGCATCAGGCGACCAACTGGACGCGGCTCTAGACCAAGCCCGCGTCGCTCAGCGTGAGTGGGAAGCCTACGGGATAGAGCGCAAATATAACGTATTGATGGCCATCGGCACCGAAATGATGGACCGCGCCGAAGAATTGGGCACGTTGCTTTCGCGTGAAGAAGGCAAGCCAATTGCCGAGGGCAAAGGCGAAGTCTACCGCGCCGGTCAGTTCTTTACCTACTACGCTGCTGAAACCCTGCGCCAAATGGGTGAGACTGCCGATTCAGTGCGTCCTAATATTGAAATCGACGTGCGCCGCGAGGCTGTCGGCGTGGTGGCGATCATCTCGCCTTGGAATTTCCCCACTGCGACCGCGAGCTGGAAAATTGCCCCTGCCCTATGCTACGGTAACGCCGTGGTTTGGAAGCCCGCAAATGCAACCCCAGCGAGCGCCGTGGCCCTGACAGAAATCATCGCACGTCAGGACATTCCCAAGGGTCTGTTCAGCCTTGTCATGGGCGCAGGTTCCGAAGTAGGCCAGCGTTTGGTTGAAAGCCCGAAGGTCAACGCGATCTCCTTTACCGGATCCGTGCCTGTCGGCAAAGGCATCGCAACTGCTGCGATCCAGAACCTGACCAAAGTGCAGATGGAAATGGGGTCCAAGAACGCGTTGGCTGTTATGGATGACGCCGATCTTGATCTGGCGGCTGGCCTTGCCGCTGGTGGTGCCTTTGGTGGGTCCGGTCAGAAATGCACCGCGTCGTCCCGTTTGATCGTTCATGCTGACGTGCATGATGCGTTCGTTGAAAAACTCGTCGCCGCCACCAACGCGATGAAGGTCGGCCACGCCCAGCACGAAGGCACAGTTATTGGCCCTGTAGTGTCCGAACAGCAGTTGAACGAGAACCTGAAATACGTGGACCTTGGCAAGTCCGAAGGCGCCGAGCTGATCACTGGCGGGCAGCGTTTGGAAATGCCGCACGACGGCTACTACATGCAACCCGGCATCTTTGTTGGCACCAACAACCAGATGCAGATCAACCGCGATGAAATGTTCGCCCCATTGGCCGCCGTCATCAAAGTCGACAGCTACGAAGAAGCCCTGCACACCGTCAATGATACCAACTTTGGCCTGACAGCGGGCATCGTTACCACCAATCTGGCCCGTGCGACACACTTCCGCCGCAACGTCCAGTCCGGCTGCGTGATGGTGAACCTGCCCACCGCTGGCACAGATTATCACGTGCCGTTTGGCGGTCGCGGTGACAGCTCTTACGGTCCACGCGAACAGGGTCGTTATGCGGCTGAATTCTACACTGTGGTCAAGACGTCCTACATTTCTTCTGGCACACCAGTCTGATGCGGATCGACAACCTACAATACGCCAATTGGTCGGAAAAGATTTTCCGCCAAATGCGCGAAGGGGGCGTGGACGCGGTCCACGTCACCATCGCATATCACGAGAATTTTCGTGAAACGGTGTTAAACATCGAGCAGTGGAATCGCTGGTTCGAGCAGTATCCAGATCTGATTTGTCAGGCACATACTGCGGCTGACATTGATGCAGCCAAGGCAGCAGGGCGCACGGCCATAATCTTCGGGTTCCAGAACCCGTCTCCGATTGAAGACGACATCGGTTTGGTCGAAGTCCTGCACCGTTTGGGCGCACGTTTCATGCAGCTTTCTTATAACAACCAATCGCTTCTGGCGACGGGTTGTTACGAGGCAGAGGACCCCGGCATCACCCGCATGGGCCGCGAAGTCATCGCGGAAATGAACCGTGTCGGCATGGTCGTGGACATGAGCCACAGCGCCGACCGGTCCACAATTGAGGCGGCAGAAATTTCCAGCCGCCCCATCGCGATCACCCACGCCAACCCCGACAGCTGGCACCCTGCCCTGCGCAATAAAACCGACGAAGTGATCAAGGCTGTGACCTCTCGCGGTGGGATGCTCGGCTTCTCGGTCTACCCGCACCACTTGGCCGGCAAATCGGATTGTACGCTCGAAAGCTTTTGCCAAATGATCGCTGACACAGCTGGCAAATTCGGCGCACAGCACCTCGGGATCGGCACGGACCTGTGCCAAGACCAGCCCGACAGCATCGTTGAATGGATGCGGGTCGGCCGTTGGACCAAGAAAATCGACTACGGCGAAGGGTCGGCTTCTGACGCAGGGTTCCCGCCAATGCCAAGCTGGTTCAACGACAACCGCGACTTTGGCAATATCGAAGCGGGGCTATTGGCCACGGGTCTAGACGCGGGCGAAGTCGCGGGCATCATGGGCGGCAATTGGTATCGTTTTTACGCCGAAAACTTTGGCGCTAAGGTGTAACTAGCCGCCAGTTTCCTTGCGTTCTTTTGCAACGGGTTGCGGTTTTGACATGTTAAACCGCACCCCTTTGCGCTGTGCATCAAACACCCGAAACGCATCGCGGAACGGGACCCAATACAATCGCGTGCAAGATGTCAGCTCATCCGCGTTTCCGTCGCCAATTCCGAATTTCACATCACGATTGTCATCAGGCATCTCATAGGTGCGAAAGATCACATCCCAAATCGGGAACATGAACGCGAAATTCTTGTCCAGATGATCGGGATGGCAGCTGTGATGAACGTGGTGGTGCGCCGGTGACGGGAAAATCATCGACAACTTGCCCGGCCATCGCAACCAGACATGGCTGTGTCGCAAATTATACCCAACGATATTGAACAAGAACACCATCAGCGGGACCCCTAGCAGGGTCGGCCTGTTGGGCAGATACCCCAGATACCGAACGGCCAATCCGAACACGATCCCGATACCAGCGCCGGTGACCAGCAGATACAGGAAATTGTCGATTGGGTGCTCGCGGTAGTTCGACACCGGATGCATAACCTCGGCACTGTGATGAACCTTGTGGAATTGCCACAAAATCGGGGATTTGTGCTGCAAATAGTGGCAAAACCAACCTAAAAAATCCGACACAAATACGGCGATCATCATGAACCCGAGCGTGACCAGAATATCGGCGCCGGTTGACAGTGTGCTTTGGGTGTCGGCTTGCGTGATGTGCAGGCCGCCGGAGGCCCAGCTAAATGCCAGTGACATGGCCCATGCCGACAAGCCCAACAACAGGAATTTCCCGAATATCCGGTGGAAAAAGAAATAACGCAGGTCCAGCCATGCCGATGGATGGGACCAGACGTGCTTGGGGAACAAGAACCCTAAAAACCTGTCCTCGGTCGATGAAAGTCGCGCCTTGGCGCTTTTGTAAATTACGTAAGTAATGACAACCGAAGACACCAGATACAGCACAAAAATGCGCTGGTTTGGGTCGATAACAATCAAGAATGTATCGATAATGTTCTGAAAGAACCTGTCAAAAAACTGCATCAGACTATCCACCGAACGTCCCCCAATGGTGCATTGGCCGTTTACTCACGACCGATCTCCTACTTGGCTAGCTTAAAAATGAATTCATTTGAACACCTATTGTCCGTGGGCACGCGTGATGCCGCGCGCAGCAGATAGGGCGCCGCCCGCGTTGAAAATCTGTTCACTCAAAGAACGTTGCATTTTTCCCGCCGACGGTGACATCAAACCCAAAGCCTTGATCGACATCCTTCCCTGCCACGTCATAGGGGCGGCCGATGTTCCGCTCGAACGCATCGCCCATCAAAATAGCCATCGGGTCCGACGCATTGTTCGGCTCGTCTGGAAAATACATCTGTGTGATCAGCCGTGCCGATCCGCCGGTGATTGACAGGTGAATGTGTTTTGGCCGCCAGCGCCCGATGTCGGGCCGCGCAAGGTAGGCGCCGGGACTAATTGTCCAGAACCGGTATTTGCCATCATCGTCGGTCAGAACGCGACCCATACCAAAGAAATTCTCGTCCAGCCGAAGCCCTGACTGGTCTTCTATGTGACGATAGCGGCCAAAGTGATTTGCACTCCAGATTTCGATCAGGCCGTTGCGAACCGGTGTCCCGTTCTCATTGCGAACCGTGCCGGTGACTTCGATCGGCACACCTTCTGCGCGTGGGCGATCAGGGGCCACGCGGGTCATATCCCATTCGTTGGCTCTGGTGATCGCGCGCGCAGGGGCCACCGGCACAAAGCTCGCGCGTGCCTGCTGCGGGATCAAGCGCAACCGTTTGCGCGGCGTGCGTTGATCAGATGTATTGTCCGTCGGGCCAATGCCCAATTGTCTACCAAATTCAGTCATGTCCTGTCCCTAGCTTTCAAGGTCGTCAAAAAAGGGCGTTTCATTTGGTCCGGCCATGACAATATCAAAGCAGTAGACCTCGGCCCCGTTCGCAGTCCGGCCATCGTGCCGGGCGATCAAACGCGTCTGTTCGTCCGCGCCCAGCGCCGAAAACAGCGGATCGTCGGCGTTGCGAGGATCATCGGCAAAAAACATCTGGGTCACGATCCGGCTGATCCCGTCTGAAAAGATCGTTATCGTGATATTGGGTGCCCGATTTCCAACTCCACCGGGCAGAATTGTACGGAATTTGTATTCACCGGTATCCGCCCTTAGGCGACCATACCCGTGAAACCATGGGTCGATATCGGCATCATTGGCCGTCGCGGGGGTCCGGTAGACACCCTTGGCGTTGGCTTGCCAGAATTCCATGACAACACCGTGGGCCAGATCCCCGTGCCGATCCAAGACCCGACCACGTAATAAGATCTGCGTGCCAGCCACATCCGCCACGATCCCCGGCCCGACCCGCGTCAGGTCCTCAAGGCTATCGTCTTGAAAATAGATCGGGAAATAGGGGCCGCATGTATCTTCATTTGTTGGCAAAAGGGCATTGTCCCTTGCGTTCTTGGTCATTGGAGAACCTCCATTGTAAAAGGTTTGTTTTGCAGGTAAAACGCGCGAAGTTGTAACCTCGACAGGACAGCCCGCCGCAAATGCCGGATCCATCCAACCACAAAGTCTATTTCGTTCCGGGACTGCACCGCGGTTTGCGTGTGCTTGAAATCCTTGGCGCGTCCGACCACCCGATGTCGATCAGCGACATTGGCCGGGCGATGGATCTTAGCCGCTCGTCTACTTTTCGCCTGATATACACGCTCAAGCATATGGGGTTCCTCAAGGATGGCGAACACAAAAACACATATACCCTTGGTGCGCGGGTTCTGAACCTTGGGTTTGCCTATCTGAACCAGCAACCGATCACGAACATTTCGCGCGCCCATCTGTCCGCACTTCGCGACAAAACCGGTGTCAGTGCACATCTGAGCGTCCTTGAAGGGTATAGCGTTCTGTATCTGAGCAGCCATCAGGCGCGAACCGGATTTGTGTCCAGCATGGCAACCGGAACCCGCACCCAAGCCTACGCCTCGGCGATTGGTTGGTGTTTGCTGGGCGCCTTGACCAACACCGAGCTTAAACAGCTTTGTGAAACTGTCGACATGACGCCGTTCACCGATGAAACCCCGACCGATTACGCGGCTCTTAGCCAAAGGGTGCAAGAAACTTGCAACAATGGCTATGTTTTCTCTCGTGGGTTTCGGGATCCCGGCGGTTCCAGTGTCGCGGTTCCCGTCCTTGACAGCACTGGAAATGTTGTCGCTTGTGTGAACATCTCGGGGCCCGACAGCGGGTTTGATTTCGACAGGGTCGACGATTTCTACGTCCCTGAGACCAAAGCAACCGCCTTGGCGATATCGCGTGAATTGGGGTATGCGGGTCCTGCCTGAGGTCATGGCGCTGCCTTGATGCCCAGAATTTTTCGGGCCTCGGCAGGTGTCGCCATTTCGCCCCCTAAACTGTCGATGATCGCCACGGCCTTTTCAACCAGTTGCGCGTTCGAAGAACACTGCTCGCCTTTGCGAATATAGGCCGTGTCTTCCATTCCGATCCGAACATGCCCGCCCAGAAGGAACGCTTGGGCCAACATTGGAAACGCCATCTTCCCGATGCCAAATGCCGCCCACTGGGTGCCCTGTGGCAGTTGGCTAACCAGATAGGCGAGGGTCGCGGGGTTCGCCATAGCGCCGAACCGGACACCTAGCACAATCTGCGCCATCAACGGGGTTTTCAGGACGCCGCGCGCGACGAAGTCTTTGACCATATGCACATCACCGCTGTCGAACACTTCGATTTCGGGGGTCACACCCGCCGCATAAATCCGCTCGGCCATGGCTTCAAGGTTCCATGGCGCGTTGATGACGCCCGCCTGCCCCGACCACATCGTATTGAAATCCAAAGTGCAGACTTCTGGCTGCAAGGCTTCGACATGTGCCACACGTTTTTCAGGAGCACAAAGCGTCGAACCCGCGGCTGCCACCTTTGGGTCGTCACGAGACGGCACAAACCGCCCCCCCTCGCCGGTGGTCAGGTTCAAGATGACGTCTTCGTTCTTGTCGCGAATGCGATCCACCAGCTCTTGGTAGAGCCCCATATCCATGGACCCTTTGGCGGTCAGGGGATCGCGCACATGTAGATGCACGATCGCAGCACCGGCCCTAGCCGCATCCAACGCCTGATCGGCTATTTGTTCTGGTGTAACTGGCAAATGCGGACTGATGTCTGGCATCATTAGGTTGCCGGTGACCGCACAGGTCAGGATTGTTTTAGTTGTCATGGGGATACCTGCTTTAGGCCGACCTCGATTGCGCGGCAAATGGTGTCGACGATGTAGGCGATTTCATCCGGGGTTGATGTGTAGGACGGCGCAAGCAAAATGTGATCCCCGTCGGTGCCGTTGGCGCAGCCTTGCGCGGGGTAGCACATCATCCCGATGTCCAAAGCGGCCGCCTGAATTTTTGGAGCCAGTCTTTGCGCCGCCGCAAACGGCGCTTTGGTCGGCTTATCGGCAACCAGCTCGATAGACCAAAACAGCCCGCGCCCACGGATATCACCAATGTTAGGATGCCCAGACAAGGCACCACGAAGCGCGACCGCCAATTGCGCGCCTCTCTCTTGGACATTCCCAAGCAGGTTTTCATCCTCAATGACTTTTTGCACCGCCAATGCGCCCGCGGCGGCAATCGCGTGCGACATATAGGTATGCCCGTTCCACAGCTGGCCACTGCCATCTGCTATGGCGGTCACAACCGTTTCACTGGCCATAACAGCGGCGATCGGCTGATATCCCGCCCCCAGCCCCTTGGCCAAGGTTGTGATATCGGCGCAAATCCCTTCTTGCTCTAGGGCAAACAGCGATCCGGTCCGCCCCATTCCGCACATCACCTCATCCGCGATCAGTAGAACACCGTGGTTATCGCAGATTTCGCGAATCCGCTTGAAATACCCTTGGGGCGCAGGCTGCGTGCCAAGCGATGCGCCCACAACAGGCTCTGCGACAAAGGCCATCACATTTTCAGGCCCAAGCGCCTGTATCCGTTCTTCGAGCTGGTCCGCTAGCCGCATGGCAAAGTCAGCTTCGCATTCGTCGTCGTGGCGCATTCTATAGGCGTAGGCCGCGTCAATGTGGTCGACATCTATCAAGATTGGCTGAAACGGTGCGCGACGCCCCGCATGCCCGCCTGTGGCCAGCGCCCCCAGCGTATTGCCATGATAACTGGGCGCACGGGCAATGATTTTGCGGCGTGCCTTTTCACCCCGCTCTAGATGGTATTGTCGCGCCAGCTTTAGCGCGGCTTCCATCGCCTCCGAGCCGCTGCCCAGAAACATGACCCGCCCCGCGCCAACCCCTTTGGGCGCGCGTTTGACCAGAAACTCGGCCAGTTCTTCGGAAGGTGCATTCGTGAATGTGCCGGTATGCGCATAGGCCACCTGATCAACCTGCTGTTTGACAGCCAAGCGAACGGCGGCATTGCTATGCCCCAAACACGAGACCGCAGCACCACCGCAGGCGTCCAGATATCTGCGCCCCGCCTCATCAATCAAATAATTTCCGTCGCCGCCGACCACTGTTGGCAGGTCACATTCGAGGGCACGGTGGAGAACATAGCTCATGCTGTTTCCGTATTGCATATAGAACACCGTTTTGTATATTAGACAAAACGGTGTGTTGCAAACACAATCCGCACCACATCACGTGATAGGGGAACTCATTGGGCGCACTCGAAGATATCAAGGTGTTGGACATAACCCATGTTCTGGCGGGGCCGTTTTGCAGCTATCAGCTCGGGCTGCTGGGGGCCGACGTCCTAAAGATAGAATCGCCAACCCAGCCCGACTGCGCGCGTGGGCGTGGCCCTGATGATGATGCCAATGCGGCCGGACTTGGACTGAATTATCAGGTGCAAGGTGGCAACAAACGCGCCCTTGCTGTTGATCTCGCGGACCCCGAAGGGCGGGACGCATTCCTGCAGCTGGTCAAGACCGCAGACGTATTGGTAGAAAACTACGCGACCGGTGCATTGACCCGACTAGGGTTGGGGTATGACACTTTGTCCAAGGCCAATCCGGCCCTCGTACACTGTTCATTAACGGGCTACGGCGACACCGGACCCCAGGCCCAAACTGGCGCCTACGACAACGTAGTCCAAGCCGCCAGCGGCATCATCTCCCAATGCGGCGGGACCAAACCCGCGGTGTCATTTGTGGACTACAGCGCAGGCTATTCGGCCGCCTTTGCGGTAGCCGCAGCACTGGTGCAACGCAGCCGCACGGGTCGCGGCTGCCAAATCAGCGTGTCGATGCTCGAGGTTGCAATGCAAATGATGGCCCCCGAGGTCGCAGCCGCGCAACATCCGGCCAAGACAAAGCGGCCAAAAGAAGCCGGCATCGCATCCTACACAACAGCGGACGGCGTCTTGACATTGGGCGTGTTTCGCCCCCTGCAGTACCGGAAGTTATCGATCATTCTGGCGGGTCTTGGACACCCCGTCCCTGCGCTGGAAACAATTACCGATTGGCCCGACGTCTGGGCCATTTCCCCCCAGACCCGCGACCGCATCCAAGCCGCGTTCCTGACCCGCAAGAATGCGTTTTGGGTTCGAACCTTGCACGACGCGGATTTGCCCGGCGAGCCGGTCAAGACACTGACCGAGGCCGTCCAGTCAGCGCAACTGACCGCGCGGGCGTATTTCCAACCAAACCCTGATGATGCACGGGCGACCCTGCCGCTGACGGCCTTCCGCATGAGCGAGGGCGGACCGGCTTTGGCCCTCCCCCCCCCGAGCCACGGACAGCACAGCATAGAAATCCTGCGCGAAGTCGGATTGAATGACAGTCAGATAAATGTCCTGCTCAACAAAGGTGTCATCAAATGAAACCCTTGCCCGCCCGATATACAGCCAAGCCATTTGCCACCCTGCCCGATGCCCTGCGACACAAGGGACCGCCATCGGCTTGGGCCAGAATGACGCGCCCAGGTCAGGACATGCACTCGTTTCTAGAGGGGGCATTTTTCGACGATGATCGCAATCTGTGGCTTTCGGATGTGCCCTATGGACGCGTATTTTGCGTGTCACCTGCTGGGGATTGGACAATCGCCCACCACTATGACGGAGAGCCGCATTCGATGCGCATTGCGCCCGACGGGCGACATATCGCAGTCGACTATCGTTGTGGGCTAGTGCATCTGACGGGCTTTGACACCGCAGAGCCGATGTCATCGGGGCTGAGCGATCAGCCGTTTTTGGGACTGTCGGATATGACCTACGGTGCGGACGGCACGCTATGGTTCACCGATAGCGGGCGTAGCTCGCTTAGCGACCCAACTGGGCGCGTGTATTGTTGGCCAAAATCTGGTGAATTGCGGCTGGTGTTGGACTGCGTACCCTATTCCAACGGAATTTCCGTATCCTACGACGGCGCATGGGTCTATGTCGCGGCAACACGTGCAAATCAGGTCTGGCGTTTCGCCGCGCAGCTGCCCGCTGACGGGCCGCCAATGACAGGCACATTCGTGCAATTAAGCGGCGGATTGGGGCCGGACGGATTGGCTTGCAACAGCCTTGGGTGGCTGGCAGTCGCACAGGCCCAAGCGGGCCGCGCCTATGTCTACGATGCGCTAGGGGATCTACTGGCTGATGTGCGCTTGCCGGACGGTTTGTGGACCACATCTGTGGTGTTCCATCCTGATACGCCCACTCAACTCTTTATCATCGACGCCCAGCGCGGCGCGGTGTTCACATGCAACATACCCACGCCATGAGGGCCACAATGAACAAAGACGACCTACACGGATACGTGCCCGCAATCGCCACGCCTTTCGACAAAAATGGCGCCATTATGGAAGACGCCTTTGTCGATCTGTTCGAATTTTTGCTCGGGCGAGGTGCTACATGTATTTGCATCGCAGGCGACAACGGCGAAAGCTGGGCCCTATCCGCCGCCGAGCGCGGGCGGCTCGTGCGGCTTGCCAAAGACACGGCCAAGGGGCGCGTTCCTGTCATGATGGGCATATCGGCGCCGACATTTGATGCATCCCTCGCCTATATTCAAGCCGCCCAAGACAATGGGGCCGATGTCTTGCTGTCAATGCCACAAACCTATGTCCTTAAGGCAAGCGAAGCGGAATTGATGCAGCGTTTTGACAAGATATCAGCGGCAACGAAAATTCCGCTCGTGCTATATAATTCACCGCGCCGCATGGGGTTTTCGTTAACCATCGACCAGACGGAAACGCTGCTTAACAATCACAATGTGATTGGCATCAAAGAAAGCCAGCGCGACTTTTTCTACCACACCCATCTGCTGGACCGGCTGGGTGATAAAATGTCGGTTATGACGGGGCCGTGTCACTATATTCTGCCCGCCTTTGCCTTGGGCGCAAAGGGTTTCATCGCGACGGGCCCCGAATTTACCGACATGCTGCCGTCAGATATGGCGGCGGCAGGCAACGGGGCACCTGACGCAGCATACCGGCATACCCACAAGCAGTTGACGGTTTTGTACGAGCTGTTGATGGGGACAGCGACTTGGCCCGCGTCCTTTAAGGCCGCGCTAAATCTGATCGGGCAACCCGCAGGCGTGCCGCGCGATCCCGTGCAGGCAGCCAGCCAAGCCGACATCGACAAGATCAAACGGTGCTTTGACGATTTGGGGATCAGCTACGTATGATCCGGCTGGTGCCAAATCATGCGGACCGTATTGATCGCGGACCTGTGGTAGAATTTCAATTCGACGGGCGGCGCATTTCAGGCCACGCAGGTGAAACCGTCCTTGCAGCGCTGTTGCGTGCAGGGGTCAAACATCTGCGCAACGCGCCAGCCGACACAGCCCCGCGTGGGGCGTTTTGCTGCATGGGCCTGTGTCAGGAATGTCTGGTCCTGATCGACGGCGCACATATCGAAAGCTGTCGGGAACTGGTATCGGCAGGCCTAGATGTGCAAACCTTGCGGATCGCGACCGATGGCTGAACACTATGACATCGCAGTCCTTGGCGCGGGCCCCGCAGGAGGGAACGCCGCGCTCTCAGCCGCTGGACTGGGTTGCCGCGTGATTGTGGTCGACGAACAGGTGTCAGCTGGCGGGCAGGTTTGGCGTTCCAAAAACTGTGCCATCGCCAGCCCCCCCACAACCCCCGAGACCTTGGCTGGGGACGCACTGCGGCTGGCCCTATCCAAGAGCGCCGCAGACCATCTTGGTGGCGCGCGGGTTTGGCAGATTGAACGAGAGCATGACATGTGGGCGCTCCATGTGCTGGTCGCAGGGCGCAGGCAAACGATCCGGTCCAAGGCGCTGGTCCTAGCCACCGGCGCACGTGAACACGTGCAGCCCGTTCCCGGCTGGACGACACCAGGTGTGATCGGATTGGCCGGTGCGACGGCGCTGATCAAACACGATATGACCCTGCCGGGGCAACGTGTCGTCGTTTCCGGCACCGGCCCGCTTGTGTTCTACGTTGCCAGCGAGGTACGGCGCCTGGGCGGCACAGTGGCCGCTATCGCCACCCCGAACCGCCGCCGCGACTGGTCTCAGGCCTTGCTGTCCATGCTATCGCGCCCCGCGCTGATGGGGCGGGGCATGGTCTGGCTAGCCGACTTGATGCTCGCCGGTGTGCCCATCTATTGGGGCCATGCGGTATGCAAGGTCTTGGGAGGCGACGCCGTCACATCGGTTAAGGTATGCAAACTGGATGCATCCGGCGCGCCACTGCCCCAGATGCATGAAATTGACGCCGACAGCCTTTGTCTGGGCTCCGGTTTGATCCCTTCGGTCGAGGCGGCCCAACTTGCCGGCCTTGCGCTGAACCACCGGCCCGATCTGGGAGGGTGGGTCGCGGATGCAGACAGCCAAGGCCGCACCCAAATCGGGTCCTTGTTTTTATGCGGCGATGGATCCGGCATCCGAGGTGCCGCAGCCGCCGAAATCCACGGGAAATTGACCGGACAAAGTGCGGCCGCTTTCCTTGGAAAACCCGCCGTTGGCAGTGATAGGGCCCTCAAACGCCAATATGCGCGCGCGGCCCGATTTGGGCGCGCCATGACCGCGCTAAGCATTCCCAAAGCAGGCGGCGACGCGCTAACGACACCGCAAACCATCGTTTGCCGATGCGAAAGCCTGACTCGTGCCGAAATCATCAATGAAATCAGCGCAGGCGCGCATAGCGCGAACGCCGTCAAATCCGGAATGCGAGCGGGAATGGGTCCCTGTGGCGGCAAATTCTGCCAGACCACCGTGGCGCGCCTGATCGCCATTGCAGACGGATGCGACAGCGCAGATGTGCCGCCACCGACCCCGCGCCCGCCCTTGCGACCGGTGCCAACAGCAGCATTGGCCGACGGGTTCGACTACGACGACCTGCCCATTCCCAAGCCCGCGCCGCTATGAGCGCCGTTTTCGACATCGCCATTGTCGGCGGCGGCATCATGGGATGCAGTACAGCGTTGCGCCTGTCTGCTGGCGGCATGAGCCCGATTGTTCTGGATCAGGCGGACTTGGGGCAAGGGGCCTCTGGTGTAAACGCGGGCACGCTATCTCTTCAGATCAAGCGGGTCGGCTTGATGCCTTATGCCCTACGTGGCCATCGTGAATGGGCAAAAATGGGGGCCGCAGTCGGATTTCGAAAAACCGGCGGCTATACTGTTGCCTTCACCCAAAAAGAGGCCGAGATGCTGCATGAGCGGCAAACATTAAAGGCCAAAGCCGGTGCGCCGATCACATTTGTTTCGCCCAAATCCTTGCGCGCGGCGGAACCAAACCTGAGCGACAAAATTGTGGCCGCCAGTTTTTGCCCCGAGGACGGCTATGCAAACGCGTCGCTGACTGGGCAGTATTATCGTGGCCAACTGCGCGACAACGCGATCCCTTACACCGAAAATTGTGAGGTCCGCGACATCAGTGCAACTGCGCATGGCTTTGCTCTGGCAACCTCGCATGGCACGATACAGGCGAAACGGCTGCTGTTGGCCGCGGGGGCATGGCTCAGACCGCTTGCGTCACTGCTGGACGTCGATCTACCGGTTCAGGCGCGCATCAACACCGTGTCGGTGACCGAACGCATGCCGCCCCTGATGTCACAGATTATCGGCCATGCAACAGGCCTTTTAACGATGAAACAAAAGGCCAATGGCACCGTGCTGATTGGCGGCGGCTGGCAAGGGCGTGGCACTCCGCAACATGGTCGGGGTGAGGTGACAGCTAACACTGTTGTTCCCAATCTGGCCTTGGCACAATTTGCCCTGCCGCGATTGGCACAGGCGCGTGTCACAAGAAGCTGGACGGGCTTTGAAGCCAACGCGCCCGACTTTTACCCGCTCGCGGGCGCCTTGCCCGGCGTCAATGACGCCTATGTTCTGGGGTGCGTGCGCGGCGGCTACACTATCGGCCCCTACATAGGGCAGCTGATGGGCGACTACATCCTGGGACAAGAGCCCGCACTGCCTTTGTTCGATCCGGGGCGCAATTTCAATGAGGTGACACCATGAGTTTGATTTCTACAGATACCTGCAGGCTGGACGGCAAGCTGGCAATCATCACCGGCGGTGGCAGCGGTATCGGCAAGGCGACAGCGCAGGTTTTCGCGGACGCAGGGGCCATTGTTGTGGTCGCCGGTCGGCGTCTTGCCCCGCTCCAAGAGGTCGTGGCAGACATCGGCGGTCATGCAATCGCCTGTGATGTTTCAAATCAAGATGACGTCAAATCCCTGTTTGCTCAGGCCCGCGACATTTCCGGCACCGTCGATGTTCTGGTGAACAACGCAGGCGGTCCGGGTCCGATCGCCCCTGTGGCCGAGGTCGACATGCAAGCTTGGGTCGATTGTATGTCCATCAACCTTGTTGGGGCAATGTATTGCCTGCAAGAGGCCGCCAAAATCATGACCAATCAAAAGTCGGGATCGATTATCAACATGTCCTCTTTGATGGGCATCCAAGGGTATCCAATGCGGTCTGCCTATACCGCGTCAAAGTTCGCGCTGATCGGGATCACTGAAACCATGGCCCGCGAATTGGGGCCCCTGAATGTGCGGGTAAATGCCTTGATGCCCGGTGCCGTGTCAGGGGAGAACATGGACCGCATTCTGCAACGCCGGTCCGAGGCCGAGGGCCGCCCCGTGGCCGAAATCGAACACGAGAATTATACAGATGTCGCCGCGCTCAAGCGATGGGTGTCACCACAAGAAGTCGGGCGCGCTGCACTGTATTATGCGTCAGATATGTCTTCGGCGATAACAGGCGACAAAATGAAGGTCGATTGCGGCCGGTTCTAACCCCGGGCACGCCCCCAACTCGAACACCACCAAGCTTGATCTTGGCCGCAGTTGCCGTCACTCATGTATGATGCGGTTTTCAAAGGTAGTCACAACGCTGTTAATTCTGGGCCTTGCAACGGGGCTGTATTGGGCGTCGTTTAGCCTGTTTAAGGCCCAAGAGATTGCAAAGGCGCAGGCGCGGCTGACGTTGCACCGATCGACACTGGAAACCGAACTGCGCCACTTTGCGCATTTGCCTTTCTTGCTATCGCTGGATCCGGTTGTGACAGACACATTGGCCGGTAGCGAGACTACGGTTCTAGACCACAGGCTTGCCCGGTTCGCGCAAAGCGCAGGACTAGACGCGATCTATTTGATGGACAGCGACGGCAACACCATCTCTGCATCCAACGCCAAGAGCCCGAACAGCTTTAAAGGGCAGAACTATGGATTCCGCCCGTATTTTCAGGCCGCTCGCAACGGCGAATTGGGCGAATTCTACGGTATTGGCGTGACCACAGGCGTTCCTGGGTATTTTTATGCCATGCCTGTTCGGGCGCCGGACAAAGACGCAAGCGGCGTTATCGCGATCAAGATAAACCTGTCCGACCTGCAAGACACTTGGCAAGCTTCGGGCGAGCGGATTTTGCTGGCCAACAACGATGGTGTGGTGCTGTTGGCCTCCGATCCGGACTGGCGCTACAAGACAATGTCCCCGCTGTCGGATGGCCAACGCGGGCGTATTCTGGCGTCTCGTCAGTTCGGGACCCAAAAGCTTGTTCCGCTTGATTGGTCGCAAGCCACACGCAAGGACACCGCGACAATTGGTGATGACCGCCTT
>CAXIAS010000040.1:0-24008 GCA_964022195.1 uncultured Roseobacteraceae bacterium | reverse complement strand
GGGCTATCACGCGGCCCCTGTCGGTGCGCACTGTCGCAGGATCGCCGTGGGATATGTGGTGAACAGGACTGTTGTCATGGATCACCACGCCCGCGTCTTCGGCCGATCGGGCCAAGGCCAGCGCATAGCGCAGCGGATGGATATGGCCCGCGCCACGGTCCAAAATACCACCGACATAGGATTTGGTTTTGACCAAATCCTGCATTTGGGCCCTGTCCAGCAGGTCAATCTGGTCATAGCCATAAGTGCGGGCCAGATAGTCGGCATCGCGGTGTTCTTCGTCTGTTTCGGCGGCAGTATAGGCGCCATGGGCCACACCGTCGCGATACAGCGCGTCGGGGGCGTGATCGGTTATAAACCCGCGCAGGTCCGACTTGGCCTCTTGGGACATATCCCACAACGCGCGGGCAGGGGCGTCACCCAGACGTTTGGCCAGCCACGATTGCGATTGGTTATAGCCCGACCCGACTTGGCCGCCATTGCGACCCGACGCGCCAAAGCCCGCGCGATGCGCCTCGACCAGAACCACGCTCAGGCCCGCGCGGGCGCAGTGCAGGGCAGCCGTCAGACCGGTGTAGCCTGCGCCGATGACACAGACATCCGCGCGGACCTCTGCGCGCAACGGCGCACGGGCGGCGGGCAGATCACAGGTCGCGGCATACCAGCTGTCGGGGTATTGGCCCGCAATATCGTTGCGAAACAGCGCGCTCATACGTTTAGCAACAGATGCTCGCGCTCCCACGGGCTGATGACTTGCAGGAACTCGTTGTATTCGGCGCGTTTGACGATGGAATAGACGCGGGCAAATTCGGGGCCTAATGTATCGTGCATTTCGGTCGCTTCATCAAACAAATCCAACGCCGAGAACAGCCCCTGCGGGATCGCTTCTTCGGCTTCATAGGCGTCGCCTTGGAACCGTTTGTCAGGGCGGACCTCGTTCATCATGCCCAAATACCCGCACGCCAGCGACGCCGCGATACATAGGTAGGGGTTGCTATCCATTCCTGCCAGCCGGTTTTCAATCCGGCGTGCGTCAGGGTCGGAAATCGGCACGCGGATGCCCGTCGTGCGGTTGTCGCGCCCCCATTCCAGATTGATCGGCGCCGAATGATCCGGCACATAGCGCCGGTAGCTGTTCACATATGGTGCGATGACCGCAATCACACTGGGCAAGTATTCCTGCAAACCGCCGATAAAGTGGAAAAACGCGTCCGTCTCACCGCCTTGTGGGCCGGAAAAAATGTTGCGCCCTTCTGCATCCACAACCGAATGGTGGATATGCATCGCCGAGCCGGGTTCGCCTTCAATCGGTTTGGCCATAAAGGTGGCAAAGCAGTCGTGTTTCAGCGCCGCCTCGCGGATCAGGCGTTTGAAATAGAACACTTGGTCCGCCAGCATCACAGGGTCGCCGTGCAGCAGGTTGATTTCCAACTGACCTGCGCCGCCCTCTTGGGTGATGCCGTCGATCTCGATCCCTTGGATTTCGGCGTATTCGTAAATATCGTCGATCACAGGGCCGTAGTCGTCCACCGCCGTCATCGAATAGGCCTGACGCCCCGCCGCAGGGCGCCCCGTGCGCCCCATCATTGGCGTGATCTCTTTGGCCGGATCGGTGTTGCGGGCCACCAGATAGAATTCCATCTCGGGGGCCACAATCGGGGTCCAGCCCTGCTTGTGATACAGGTCGACCACCCGTTTCAACACGTTGCGCGGAGCAAATTCGACGGGGTCGCCCTTTTGGTCAAACGCATCGTGGATCACCTGCAACGTGCCATCATCGGCCCAAGGGGCCGCGGTGGCAGTTTTCAGGTCCGGCTTGAGGATCATATCCGGCTCGGTCCAGCCTTGGTCGCCTGCGGCCTCGCCCCAATCGCCGGTGATGGTCTGGAAAAAGATCGAATTGGGCAGATGGAAATGGGTCTGTTTGTCCCATTTTGCGGCCGGCACAGCCTTGCCCCGGGCGATGCCAGGCAGGTCGGCAATGACGCATTCCACCTCGTCCAGACGGTTTTGTTCCAGATAATTGCGGGCCGCGTCGGGGATTGTGCTGCGCCAAGTCATGCGATGCGCCTTTCACGAAAGAACTGCGCGATCATAACCGCCAGTTGCTGGTTGTGGTTGGGTTGGTTCAGGTCGGCGCGGGCGGCGTCCAGCAGCGGATCAGGCACCACGCCCGGGCCGCGATGGGTCGCCAGCCCTGCAATCATTGTGTCGTCAAATTCGGGGTGGGGCTGCACAGTAAACGCCTTTTGGCCGTAGACGATCGCAGCATTTTCACAAAAATCGTTGCAAGCAACCGTTTGCGCGCCTTGGGGCAGATCGACGACCTGATCCTGATGCCAGGCATTCAGCGCCACGTCTTGGCCGCCCCAGTCATATGTCTGACGCCCGACAGCCCAGCCGCCGTCGAATTTCACAACCCGACCACCCAGCGCCTGCGCGATGATCTGATGGCCAAAGCACACGCCCACCATCGGCACATCTGCGGCATAGGCGTCGCGGATGAACTGTTCTAGCGGGGGAATGAACGCGTGGTCCTCATAGGCGCCATGTTTCGACCCCGAAATCAGCCAGCCATCGCAGGATGTCACGGCCTCGGGGAACGCCATGTCGACCACATTATAGGTCTGGAATTCAAAGCCTTGCGCCGCCAGCAGGCGGGCGAACATAGCATCATAGTCGCCCAGCTCGTGCTGGACTTCGTCGGGCGCATGGCCCGTCTGCAAAATGCCGATTTTCATAGGTCACCGTTTGTCTGATTTGGCCCAACCGTAGCGCGGCGGTCAAACCGTGTCGAGATACAGATCCAGCTGTTCTTCGGGGGACAAGTCGGCGAAATTGCGCATCTCTTGGCGTTTGGTGCGCAGCATGTTGTCGACCAACATCGGGTCAAACACACGGCGCGAAAATGCGCCCGCATCAAAGGCGTCAATGGCGTCAGCCCAAGTGCAAGGCAGCTGTTCCAGTTTTTGCCCGTAGGCATTGCCGGTGATCGGCGCAGGGGCCACAAGGCTGTCTTCGATCCCGATCAGGGCGGACCCCAGCACAGCGGCAAGAAACAGATAGGGGTTCACATCCCCGCCCGCGACACGGTGTTCGATCCGGCGGGCCGCAGGGCTGCCACCGGGAACACGGATCGACGCAGTGCGGTTGTCATGCGCCCAGCAGATCGACGTCGGCGCATGTTGTCCGGGCACAAGGCGTTCATAGCTGTTGCCATGGGGGGCGAAAATCAGCGCAAGGTCCCGCATCCCGTCCAGACATCCCGCAATCGCGTGGCGCAAAACCGGCGTGCCATCGGGGCCGCCATCGGCAAAAATGTTGCGGCCGCCCTCATCCAGAACGGAAAAATGCGTGTGCAACCCGTTGCCCGCATAATCGTCATAGGGTTTGGCCATAAACGATGCGGCCATACCGTGATTGCGGGCCAGACCGCGCACCAGCATTTTGAACAGCCAAGCATCATCGGCGGCCTTCAGGGCGTCGGGGACATGTTCCAGATTGACCTCGAACTGGCCCAAACCGCCTTCGGAAATGGCGGCCTCGGCGGGGATGCCCATCTCTTCGCAGGCGTCATACAGATCGTTGAAAAATCGGTCAAAAGCATCCAGCGCACGCAAGCTCAGGATTTCAGCTCCCGCGCGGCGCTTGCCTGATCGGGGCGATTTGGGCTGGCGGATCCCTTGGCCGCTGTCGTCAACCAGATAGAATTCCATCTCGGTGGCGACAACAGGGGTCAGGCCGCGGGCCTTGTAACGCTGCACAACAGTGTTCAGCGCATGACGCGGGTCGCCTTGGAACGGGGTGCCGTCCTCATGGAATGACCACAGCGGCAAGATCGCGGTCTGCCCTGTCAGCCACGGCATCGGGACATAACCGCGTTCTGTCGGAAGCAGGACACCATCCGCGTCGCCGCTCTCGAACACCAGCGGGCTGTCGTCGATATCCTCGCCCCAAATATCGAGGTTCAGAACCGAAAGGGGAAACCGCGTGCCCTCGGTCTCGAGCTTGGCGGCGAACCGGCGCGGCACCCGTTTGCCACGCGCCAGACCGTTCAGGTCAACCGCACCGCAGCGGACATTCTTGACGTCGGGGTTATCGTCCAGCCAACTCATCTGATGATCTGCGGCCTGATCCGTAACCGCTTTTGTGCCGCCTGCGGCAGGTGCCGGTTCAGGCGGCGGTTGACCCAGCCGAACAGGCCGATCACGATCAACGTCAGCAGGATGAAATACACAGCCAAAATCGGGTAGGGGATGAACGGGTTGAACGTTTTATCCGCAAAATACTGCGCGTAATACAGCGCGTCGCCACGTTGTTGCAACGCGGGAAAGCCGCTGAAAAACACCAGCGTTGTCGCATGAAACAGAAAGATCGCCTCATTCGTATAGGCAGGCCACGCAAGGCGCAGCATCGTGGGCCAGATCACGCGGCGGAACCGCGCCCAGCCACGCAACCCATATGCATCTGCGGCCTCGGTATCGCCCTTGGGGATGGATTGCAGCGCGCCGTAGAAAATCTCGCCTGTGTAGGCGGCTGTGTTCAGGAACAGCACCATCAATGCGCCCAGCCACGCGGATGTGAACGGCGAAAACCCGCCCCAGACACCTTTTAGCGACAAAAACACAAAGTAGGCGAAAAAGAACTGGATGAACAAAGGCGAGCCACGGAACAGAAAGATGAACCATTCAGCAGGTTTGCGCAGCCAAGGGTTTGACGCAGCCTTGCCCAGCGCCACGGTTGTCGCCAGCACAAATCCTGCCAGCAGCGCAAAGATGCCGAAATAGATGTTCCAGATCATACCCGACCCGATCAGCGTGAATTGCTGGCACAGGGTGAAATCCGAGCGGGGCAACAGGCGTTCGCCGATCCCGATGGACCGCAGGCCGTAATCCGCGATTGTTTGAAAACACTCTTCCATCATGCAGCCGCCTTGCGTTGGGCTTCACCTGCGGCGGTGGCTTGACCGTGGGTCAGCCGCGCCATGATCCGGTCCAGAACGATCTCGGAAACACGGGTGAAGCACAGGTAGAACACCAGCAGGAACAAGAAATAATACATGCGCCAATCGCCATGCGGATAATCGGTAAAGCGCGGTGTCTTGGACCCGCCAAGTTCACGCGCCCAATAGACGATGTCCTCGACACCCAGCAGGAACAACAGCGGCGTGGCCTTGATCAGCACCATCCACAGGTTCGACAGGCCCGGCAGGGCATAGACCCACATTTGTGGCACCAATACGCGCCAGAATGTCTGGCGGGTGGTCATGCCGTAGGCTTCGGCGGTTTCCAACTGGGCGCGGGGCACGGCACGCATCGCGCCGAACAACACGTTGGCCGCAAAGGCGCCGAACACAATCGCGAACGTCAGGATCGCCAGCGAAAAGCCGTAGGATTCATGCACCCATTGCTGGGCAGTTCCCAAGGGCAGTTTCGCCTCTTGGCAGACGACAAAATCATTGCCTTGACGGATTGGCGCGTCCCAATCGGGGCATTTGACCTTGTGACGCAGATATTCGAACCCTTGGTCCAAAGCGATCACAAAAAACAAGAAAAACGCGATGTCAGGCACGCCGCGCACGATGGATACATAGGCCTTGCCGAACCAGCGCAGGGGCGCAAACGAACTGCGCGCGGCAGTTGCACCGCCAAACCCGAAGGCAAGTGCGACAGGGGCGGTAATCGCAAGCAGCAGCAACACAGTGCCAATCGACCAATACAGGTTCATGTGCTTGCCTGTGGTCAGGTAGCAGCTAAGCCATGAAAACCCTGACAGGGTGGCGGGATCTGTGCAGAAGCTAAAAATATCGGACACCATTGATGGGTGTGGGATGCGCCCCGCCCAAACGGGCAGGGCGCAAGGATTGGCTTACTCGAACAAAGCGGCGTCAGGCAGCCACTCTGTGATCAGCGCGTTCAACGAACCGTCGGCTTTCATCGACATGATTGCCGCGTCGAATTTGGCCTTCAGCTCTTCGTCGGACTGACGCAGGCCGATGCCGATGCCGCCACCGATCATCACGTCTTGTGCGACCATTGTCAGTTCTGCCTCGGCTTCTGCGATTGGCAGAAGGTAGGATTTGTCGGCCAGAACCGCGTCAGCTTCGCCATTGCGCACGGCTGCGACTGTTTCCTCAGGTGTTGCGAATTCCAGCAGTGTCGCGCCAGAGGACGCCACATAAGCCGCCTGAATTGTGTTGGCCTGAGCCGCGATCACGCCGCCCATGACATCTGCGCCTTCGTTCATCACTAGGAAAGACGACGGATCAGGCAGTGTGTACTGCTCGGAGAACGCGATGACTTCTTTACGCTCGTCGGTGACGGACATGCCTGCGATGATTGTGTCGTAGTTGCCGGACACGAGGTTGGGGATAATGCTGTCCCAGTCGTTTGTGACCCACTCACAGGTCAGTTCGGCACGTGCACACAGCTCGTCGCCCAATTTACGCTCGAACCCGTCAACTTCGCCTGCGTCGTTGATAAAGTTATACGGAGGGTAGGCGCCCTCGGTGCCCATGCGCACAACACCGTGGCCGTCAGCCAATGCAGCGCCAGCAGTCAGGGCCAGAGCGGCCGTGCTAAGGATAAGGTTTTTCATCAGTTTTCTCCCGATTTTGATGATATTTAGGCAGGCACGGTCGCAGAAAGGAAACCTTTCAAACGCTCGGTCTGCGGGTTGCCGAACAATGCGTCCGGCGGGCCTTCTTCTTCGATCTTTCCTTGGTGTAGAAAGACCACATGATCACTCACGTCTGCGGCCATGCGCATATCGTGGGTGACAATCAGCATGGTCCGGCCCTCGGCGGCCAGATCCTTGATAACTTTGACGACTTCGTGTTCCAGCTCGGGGTCAAGCGCGCTGGTGGGTTCGTCAAACAGCAGCGCTTGGGGCTCCATGCACAAGGCGCGGGCAATTGCGGCGCGTTGTTGCTGGCCACCGGACAATTGCGCAGGATAGACATCGCATTTGTCGCCGATCCCGACCTTGTCCAGATATTTGCGCGCTGCGGCCTCGACCTCGGCGCGGTCACGGCCCAAGACCGTCACGGGCGCTTCCATCACATTTTGCAGGATCGTCATATGGGCCCACAGATTGAACTGCTGGAACACCATCGACAGATTGGTGCGGATGCGGGTGATCTGTTTGGGATCGGCGGGGCGGCGGTTCAGGCCCTCACCTTTCCACGTGACGGGTTCGCCACAGAATAAAACATCGCCCTGTTGGCTGTCCTCTAGCAGGTTGGCACAGCGCAACAACGTCGATTTGCCCGACCCGGACGAGCCGATCAAAGACACCACATGGCCCTTGGGTGCGCGGATATCCACGCCTTTGATAACCTCCAAAGCGCCATAGGCTTTGTGAAGGTCGCGAATTTCAATAACAGGTGTTTCTGGGGTCACGTTGGCAGCTTTTGTTTTTTCTATCAGGCATTAGGGCTTATTTTGCACAGATGTGCAACGGATTCGGTGCCGCTAAATTCACTATGCACCCATAGATTGCAGCAAGGCCGGCACGCCGGTGTCGCCTGACACACAGCGGCTGGTGCGATAGGGGCGGTTATACCGCGACAGAATGGCTAATCTCAGCCTTGATTGACGGACAGGCGGGCTGCGTGGCTGTCTTGGTCGGTGACACCCAGCATCGCGGCAACCATCCGCATCAGGCTGTTTTCATCCGCGTCGCGCACACCATCGGCCAGCACGACTTCCCACATGGCGGCGACGACGCTGCGGCGGTCATCATAGGGGACGGCGTCCTTGATGGCGCGGGTGAACCGGACGGTGTCGGGGGCCTCGGCCTCTAGGGCTTCGCATTCCGCGCGCAGGGCGGCGGGATCGGCGACACCAAATCGGGCGGCTAGAATTGCGTCGATCCGCGCCTTTTCAACATCGGCGTAGTCGTCATCGGCACGGGCCAATCGCACGAGCAACGCACCCAAGGCAAGGCGGGCATCGGTGTCAGGCAGCGGGGCAGGGTCAGTGGCGGTCAGACGCCGGATCAGATCAGCAAACATAAGCTGTTATATAGGGCTGCGGATGCGGGGTGCAAACCCCTAACCGTCGTAGCCTTCGATTATGACCAAATCACCGCTTGCGACCATATCACGCTTGGCCTTGGCGGCCTGATATCCGGCGGAATGATAACAGTCCAATGCGGCCTGATAGCTGGGGAATTCGATCACGACTGTGCGGGCGCGGGCGGCGCCTTCGGCGACCTGCCGCTGGCCTGCGCGCACGCGGAACACGGCCCCGAATTTTGCCAAAGTGTCCTTGGCCGCAGCAATATATCCCGCGACATAAGCGTCCTGATCGGTCACATCGACATGGGCAACCCAATATCCTTTTGGCATTACGCAAGCTCCTTGAATTTTGCGGTCATCCATGCGGCCTGATCGTCAAACCCATAAGGGGCATTGACCACAAACATGCCTGACCCAACCATCCCGTGACCTTTGCGGGCAGGGGGAAACCGGACCTCGTGCACGGTGGCATCGGGGATCGCGGCGTGCAAGTCGCGCACCATGGGTCGGTGCCTGTCGTCGGCCAGTATAGGATACCATAGCGCCAAAACACCCACCGGCCATTTGCGATGGATTTGGGCCATAAACTTGGGGATGCTGGCATAATCGGTTTTGACCTCGAACGAGGGATCAATCAGCAACATGCCGCGGCGCGGGTCGGGCGGGCAGCGCGACATCGCCATCTGCCAGCCGTCCTGATGATGGGCCGTCGCAGGATAGGGCAACATCGCATCGCGCAAGGCCTCGACCTCGGCGGGGTGCAGTTCGGCCAGATCAATGTTGTCGCCGCCGCGCAGCAAACGGGCCGCAATCATCGGCGATCCGGGATAGGCGTCGGGGCCATGGTCGGCGCGCACATCGGACACGACGCGGGCAAAGGGATGATCGGGCGCAAACCAGTCCAGCACGCGGGCCACACCGGCCGCAGCCTCGCCTGTTTTGATCGCCTCGGGGCTGGCCAGATCATAGACCGCACGACCCGCGTGGGTTTCCAGATAGGACAGCGGTTTGTCCTTGCGGGTCAGATATCCCAACATCCACGCCAGCAAACCGTGCTTGTGCACATCCGCCAGATTGCCTGCATGATACCCGTGTTGATACGACAGCATCAGACCAGTCGCGATGTCTCGACCGCGGCGCGCACGAAATCGGCAAACAGCGGATGCGGGTCAAACGGTTTCGACTTTAGTTCGGGGTGGTATTGCACACCAATAAACCAAGGGTGATCGGTCCATTCGACGATTTCAGGCAAATTACCATCGGGTGATACGCCCGAGAATTTCAGCCCGGCCGTCTCAAGCGCCTCGCGGTATTTCATATCCACCTCATAGCGGTGGCGATGGCGTTCTTCGATCGAAGTGGTGCCATAGATTTTCGCAACTTTTGATCCCTCGGCCAAGGTCGCGTTATAGGCGCCCAGTCGCATTGTGCCGCCTTTGTCGTCATTTGATTTACGCGCAACGGTGTGATTGCCCTGAACCCATTCCTTGAGGTGGTAAATCACAGGCTCGAACCGCTTTTCGCCAGCTTCGTGATCGAATTCTTCGGACCCTGCCGTATTCATGCCGGCAACATTGCGCGCAGCTTCGATTACGGCCAATTGCATACCCAAGCAAACACCGAAATAGGGAATCTTGTTTTCACGGGCATATTGCGCCGCCTTGATCTTACCCTCGGTTCCGCGTTCACCAAAGCCGCCGGGCACCAAAATGGCGTGATAGCCTTCTAGGTGCGGCGCTGCATCTTCGCTGTCGAATACCTCGGCGTCGACCCACGCGACTTTGACTTTCACACGGTTGGCCATGCCGCCATGTGTTAGCGCCTCTTTGAAGGACTTATAAGCATCCTCAAGCTGCGTGTATTTGCCGACGATGGCGATTTTTACTTCGCCGTCGGGGTTATGAACGCGGTCATAGACGTCGTGCCATTTGGCCAAATCGGGTTTGGGGGCAGCGGCGATCTGGAACGCATCCAGAACCGCCTGATCCAAGCCTTGCTCGTGATAGGCCAGCGGCGCCTCATAGATGGATTTCAGATCATAGGCCGCGACCACGGCTTCTTTGCGCACGTTACAAAACAGCGCGATTTTCTCGCGCTCTTTTGCGGGGATCGGATGCTCGGACCGGCAGACAAGCACATCGGGCGCGATGCCGATGGATTGCAGTTCCTTGACCGAGTGCTGGGTCGGCTTTGTCTTTAGCTCACCCGATGCGGCCAGATAGGGCAGCAATGTCAGATGCATGAAAATGCACTGGCCGCGCGGCAGATCGTGGGAAAACTGGCGGATCGCCTCAAAGAACGGCAAGCCTTCGATGTCGCCGACAGTACCGCCGATTTCACACAGCATGAAATCAACCTCGTCCTCGCCCACGTGCAAGAAATCCTTGATCTGGTTGGTGACATGGGGAACCACCTGAATGGTCTTACCCAAATAGTCGCCGCGGCGTTCTTTTTCCAAAACGGTGGAATAAATCCGGCCCGAAGATACGGAATCAGTGTTGCGGGCCGCGACGCCTGTGAACCGTTCGTAATGGCCCAGATCCAGATCGGTTTCGGCACCGTCATCGGTGACGAAGACTTCGCCATGTTCAAACGGCGACATCGTGCCCGGATCGACGTTCAGATAGGGATCCAGCTTGCGCAGGCGAACCGAATATCCGCGGGCCTGCAACAGCGCGCCCAAAGCCGCAGATGCCAACCCTTTGCCAAGCGATGACACAACGCCACCGGTAATAAAAATGTATCGCGCCATAGGAAAAGGGCCCCCAGATGAGTGGTTCATGTCGTCAAAAAATGTGGAAACCCGAACTGCAAAATTCGCATCATCACGGGATTAAAGTATTACGGGATTCGGGGTCGCAAATCAATGGGTGACGCAACATCATGTTGCGCCTTTTTGGCAAGTGACCAGAATTAGTAGGTTATTCGGTCGCCGGAACCAGTGGCGTGTCGCCATCGGACGGTGGCAACAGGCTGTCGCCCAGATCCGGTGTGACCACGCCTTCGACCGCGGCGGGCTGATCGGACAGACGGTCCACAACCGACGCGCCGGCCGATTGTTGTGCCGCAACAATCGTCAACGCGATTGATGTGCAGATGAACCCGATAGCCAGAATCCACGTCAGTTTGGTCATCGCGTTTGCCGCAGGACGGCTGCCTGTGGCCCCGCCACCGCCTCCACCGATGCCCAGACCGCCACCCTCGCTGCGCTGCATCAGCACAAGGCCGATCAGGACCAAGGCAAGGATCAGGTGGACAACAAGGACGACATTTTCCATGGATGGATAGCTTTCGGATTAACGTTTGGTTCGGGGGTATCTATGATTTTGCAGCCCACCCCGCAAGGGGCAGTTTACTCATCCACATCATCAATGTCCGCCTGACCCGAAATCCGGCGGCGCACAATGGACCACGACAGGCCAATCGACAGCACAAATGACAGCACCACAATGGCGATCCAAGTGTTCAGCGTGGGGTCGGTCAGATCGACCAGACCTTGGTCGAACATCACCCACAACACAGTGCCTGCCACCGCCAGCACCAGAATCATCCCGAACAGGCCGATCGACCGCAATGTCGCGCGCAGATAGATGATGTAGCCAATCGACAATAGCAGCCCGATCAGGACTGTGACCGACAACATCGTGTCATAATTGGCCAAACCCCAGCGGACAAAGTTCCAACTCGTGGGGTTATACGTCGCCGACAACAACCCAAAGGCAAACACCCACCTGACCACAAAACCCATTTGCTGTTCCTTTTGTATTTACCCCAGAATGCCAAGCTGGCAATTCGCGGTCCAGTCATTTTGCGGTTTCACGCGCGGTCCGGGCTGGGTATAGGGGGCACGGGATTCTGAAAAGGAACGATATCAAGATGGCAAACGTTGTAGTCGTGGGCGCCCAGTGGGGTGACGAAGGCAAAGGCAAGATCGTGGACTGGTTGTCCGAACGCGCCGACGTGATCGCGCGCTTTCAAGGCGGGCATAACGCGGGCCATACATTGGTCGTTGAGGGTGAAGTCTACAAACTGCATGCGCTGCCGTCAGGCGTGGTGCGCGGCGGCAAACTGTCGGTCATCGGCAATGGCGTTGTGCTGGACCCTTGGCACCTGTTGAACGAGATCGAAGGCATCGAAAAGCAGGGCGTTGTGATCAACCCCGAAACCTTGATGATCGCCGAGAACACACCGCTGATCCTGCCAATCCACGGCGAGCTGGATCGCGCCCGCGAAAACCAGAACTCGGTCGCCAAAATCGGCACCACCGGACGCGGCATCGGTCCGTGCTACGAAGACAAGGTCGGTCGCCGCGTGATCCGCGTGGCCGATCTGGGCGACGATGCGACGCTGGAGTTGCGCGTCGATCGCGCCTTGATGCATCACAACCCGCTGCGCAAAGGTCTGGGCCTGCCAGAGGTTGATCGCGACGCGCTGCTTGCGCAGTTGCGTGACATCGCCCCTAAAATCCTGCCGTTTGCCGCCCCCGTCTGGAAAGTCCTGAGCGAGAAACGCAAAGCCGGCAAACGTATTTTGTTTGAGGGCGCGCAGGGCGCGCTGCTCGACATCGATTTTGGCACCTATCCCTTTGTGACCTCGTCCAACGTGATCGCAGGACAGGCGGCCACAGGCGTGGGCCTTGGGCCGACAGCCATCGATTATGTCTTGGGCATCGTCAAAGCCTATACAACCCGCGTCGGCGAAGGCCCGTTCCCAACCGAACTGGATGACGAAGACGGGCACCGTCTGGGCACACGTGGCCACGAGTTCGGCACCACAACAGGGCGCAAACGGCGCTGCGGCTGGTTCGACGCGGCTTTGTTGCGCCAAACCTGTGCGACATCAGGCGTGACCGGTATCTGCCTGACAAAGCTGGATGTTTTGGACGGGTTCGAGACGCTCAAGATTTGCGTGGGCTATGATCTGGACGGTGAGACGCTTGATTATTTGCCAACTGCGGCCGACGAACAGGCGCGCTGCACGCCGGTCTATGAAGAGATCGAGGGCTGGTCGGAATCGACCGAAGGCGCGCGCAGCTGGGCCGAACTGCCCGCCGCTGCCATCAAATATGTGCGCCGGATCGAAGAGCTGATCGATTGCCCAGTGGCACTGGTGTCAACGTCTCCCGAACGCGACGACACCATTTTGGTCACAGACCCGTTCGCCGACTGATGGCGCTGAGTTACAAACAAAAACGGCGCTGGTCGCTGCTGCTGCTGCTGGTTTTCCTGCCGATCTACATTCTGGTGGCTGTGGCCCTCATGAGCCAGGCATCGCGGTTGCCAATGCCGTTGGAATTTCTAACCTATGTCGTGCTTGGCATTGCATGGGTGTTTCCGTTCAAACGGGTGTTTCTGGGGGTCGGGCAACCCGATCCGGATGCAGACGACACGGCGGACACGGACGGCTAAGCCTGCGATTTGCTCTTGTAGGTCACCATGGGCTTAAGCCCATGGCTACACATTTAGTGAGGCCTGTAAGAATAACAAAAGGGGCCCCTGCGTTTTGCAGGGGCCCCTTCTTTGTCGTCGTTTATCAACCGATTAGGCAGAGGGACGATACCGAGTGTCCTCGGCCACAGCAAAGCGGCCGCTGCGGACTTTGCTGATCCGGCCTTCGCGCAACAGCGTGCCGAAATACCGCAACCCGTCTTCGCGGCTAATTTCCGCACCGACAGTCATCTGCACCTTTTGCATGATCTGCGGGCGCGAGAAATCCTCGCTGCCTTCGACAAATGCGGTATATGCAGCGGCTGCTTCCAGCAATTCAGGCAACTCGGATGCGCCCATCTTCTCGGCGAATTCCGCAAAGCTGCTGGCGTCACCCTCAGAGATCATCGGCTTGGCCGAGGCCACGCGGCGCGGTTGCACCGGCACGTCGTTCGTTGCTGCGTCGGCCTGTGGAGCGTCGATCCGTTGCGATGCCACCAGTTTCAGCGGTGCAGGGCGCGGGCGCGCCGTGCGGCCGGAGGGTTTGACTGGACGGGTCGGGCGTTTGGGGCGCACTACCTCGTTCAGGTCCTCACGGAACGCTTCTTCGGTCTTGGCCGGATCGTCGCCCTCGTCGCCCAAGCTGCGGGCGGCTTCTGTGGCGGCAACAGCGGCCTTGAGGTGGGCAATCGCGCTACGGCGGCGGCTGCTTTCAGGCTCGTTGAGGGCTTCGTCTGTCTGGCTGAGGATATGAGACATTGTCTCGTCATCCGTGTCAGGCAGTTGATTGCGTGGCTTGGCCGCCTCGGGGGTATCCTCGGCCGCGATCTCGTCTGATGCATCTTCGGCATGATCACTCAGATCCGCTTCGGGCTCGGCCAGATCGGCTGTGGCTTCGGGGGCCGCGTATTCGCGCTCCAATTCGGCCAGTTCAGCCAAGAGTTCTTGCTCTTGGGTCTCTGACAGGCTGGTGGTATCGGTCGCCTCGGACACGTCCACATCGACGTCATCGGCACCGTCCAACTTGGCCAGATCCAGCTCATCGTGGTCCGCCTCTTCGGCAGCCTCGACCTGTTCCTTGGGAATGCGCACGAGTGTCGCACGAATTGCAGGCCCTTCTTGTGCTGGCTCGGCGTCTGCGTCTGTCAAGTCGGCAACCGCCGCGATCTTGGCTGACAAACCGTCGAGAATGTCATCATCAGAAGCGACCGTATCGGATGCCCCGTCGTGAGTGGATGCGTCGGCCATGTCCTCTTCATCGGACACTTTGTCGTCGGATGTCAGAACCAGCGGCATATCGTCTACCGTGGACTCGACCGCGCTGTGGTCCTCGACCTCACCTTCAGCCTCATCCTCGATTTCGACCTCAACTTCAGCCTCGGCTTCAGTTTCCGACCGGCTTTCCAGGAATTCGGACAGGTCAGGGCCGTCGACGCCTTCAAAGACATCGTCATCCTCAGCGTCGTCATATGCTTCCATGATTGGATCGGAGGGCATATCAAAGGCCGGTTCCGCAGCATCCGCCTGAGCGGTGTCTTCGTTGACCAAAGCCGACAGATCGACCTCTTGTTCGGACGCTGTTTCGGACGGATCATTCGCAACCAGATCGTCATATGCGTCGGCGTGATCTTCGTGATCGGCCACAAGGTCATCGGGCAAATCCGAAATTTCGGGCATCAGGGCCGCGGGCTGGTCGTCTTCGAAAGGCTGGTCCTCGGCTCCGTCTAACCGCCCGACAACCGAGCGGATACGCTCGAGTTTCGCAGCGATACTATCGGCGTCGTGATGACCCATAGGCACATCGCCCGGCATATCGCTGGCGCCGGCGGTGGCGGCCGCGTCGTCGTCGGACACTGGTGACATATCGTCGAATGTCAAAGCCGTGTCAGGGATGGCCTGACCGGAGGCCACGAGCGTTGAGGAAATGTCCTCGGCCTCCGGCCCTGCATCCTGCTGCAACATAGGTGCCGTCGCACCATCCGTTTCAGCAAACTCTGGCGCAGGATCCGAATAGGCAGGCGTGGCCACTTGCGGGACAACCGCTGCAGCTGCTGCTGCCACCGGATCGGGGCGCTCTGATTTAGGGGGCATGGCGGGGGCCAGCGGGGCATCTGCCCGCAAAACAATACCGCCATCTTCGGTGCGGGCCTCTACACGGCGCGTGATTTCACGCTCGGCGATTTTGGCCAACATCTGGACATCAGGGGTGGGGGGCTCTGCCCCGAAATACCGGTCGTCGGCAGCCAGATCGCGGAAATATTCCGCAATCGCTTTCATCGTGCCGAAGGAATCGTCGAATCCCTCCAAGGTGCACGAAAAAGTGCCATATGACACGGTAAGAATCTTACTCGACTCAACCATAACTTTGCTCGCTTTCTCCCAATCCCAGTAACATCGTGTTTACCATCAATTGGTTCGCAATCGGGGACAAGGCGGGGTATTTAACGGTATTATTTCGTGGCCCTTTTGTGGAATGTTGCCAAAATGGAGTGTAATCTGGGATGAAAAATTCGATTGTTCACAGTTTGGATCCAGTCGCCTTGGTGGGTGGTGCAGACATTGGACCGGATGAACTTAACATTTTCCAAAGCCGAACGCGAATTTTTGTCGGTGTCGATCGTGGCGCGGATCATTTGCAAGCGGCTGGCATTAACCCAACAGCTGTTATCGGTGATCTGGATAGTTTGTCGCAACAGGCCCGTGCGGCGTTTCACGATGTGCTGCATCACGTTCCCGAGCAAGACACAGTAGACTTTGAAAAAGCCCTGACCCGTGTGCAGGCCCCGCTCATCTATGCCGTGGGGTTCTGGGGCGGACGCGTGGATCATTCGCTTGCCGTTTTGAATGTTCTGGGTCGTCATGCCGAACGAAACGTTGTTCTGGTCGGGCCAGATGATGTGTCAGTCGTTATGCCAAAGGGGGGGGTAGAGCTGGCGTTGGAGATTGGCACAACGGTGTCGCTTATGCCGCTTGGACCGTCACAGATCACGACGACGGGTTTGCGGTGGGATGTCACTGATTTCGATATGGATCCGTTGGGTAAAACCAGTTCATCAAACGAGGCCGCAGAGGCGCGTGTTACTCTGCAGGCGACCGGTTGTGTGCTGCTGACGGTTCCGTTGTCCCATCTGTTGACGCTTGAGACAGCCGTTGTTCGCGGATGACAATATAAAGTCCGGCACAAATTGTGACGACAATTCCTATTGCGGCTAATCCGTTGGGCAGGTCCTTGAACACCAACCATCCGATACAAGTGCCAAAGGGGATTTCCAAATACTGCATCGGGGCCAAGGTGGATGCAGGCGCGAACCGCAGGCTGGCGGTCATGGCAAGATGGGCAATCGTTCCAATCACGCCCAATAGCAGCAACAAGCCAAGCCCTTGTGTCCCAAATTCGGTTATCCCATTGGTCGGGCCAAAGGCCACAAAGGGGATCAACACCACGGTTGCTTGTATGCCGCTGATCGCTTGTAGCTTGATCGGAGGGATGTCTTTGGCAATTTTGCGCGTGACCATCATAAACAAGGCAAAGATCAGTGCGACCCCTAGCGGCAGCAGGGCGGGGGCGCCGACTTCGACCAGATTGGGTTGGATGACCAGTAATGTCCCAATGAACCCAACGCCACAGGCGGCAGCCCGATGAAGCCCCACCGTTTCATTCAATACGTAATGCCCCAAAACCAACATGATAAACGGCATGACAAAAGCAATAGCGAGCGCATCCGCAAGTGGCAGGTATTTCAGGGCCGTAAACATCAGGCCGATGCCCAGAATTTGCAAAGCGGTCCTGATCCATGTGAACCACAGCGTGCCCTTTGGCAGTTTCAGGTCCTGACCCAGCCACAAGACGATTGGCAATAAAATCGCCGCCTGGATTGCAAACCGTGCGAGGACCAGCATGGCAAGCGGGATGACATCCCCCAATAGTTTGGCAATGGCGTCGGCCAAGGGGGCCAATACGCAAAAGGCTAGCATCAAAAGGATGCCAATAAAGGGGCGATCAGGTTGCATAGCGCGACCGTAGGTTGCGAAAATCAAGACCGCAACCCGAGGATCTATGTCCGCTGGCCGTTTGTAATCAGCAGTTCGGGACGTTCACAGCGAGGCCGCCAAGGGCAGTTTCCTTGTATTTCTCGGACATGTCTTCGCCCGTCTGGCGCATGGTCTCAATCGCGGCGTCCAGCGGGACCAAATGCTGCCCGTCACCACGCATCGCCAATGACGCGGCGGAAACCGCTTTGATTGCGCCCAATCCGTTGCGTTCAATACAAGGCACCTGCACCAAGCCGCGCACAGGATCGCAAGTCATACCCAAGTGGTGTTCCAATGCAATTTCGGCGGCGTTCTCGATCTGCTCGGGGGTGCCGCCCAAAACGGCACATAGGCCCGCGGCAGACATCGCCGACGCGCTGCCCACCTCGGCCTGACATCCGGCCTCGGCGCCTGAAATCGACGCGTTGAATTTGACCAATCCGCCAATGGCGGCGGCAGTCAGCAAAAAGTCAGGGATTTTCGAGGGCACCGCGCCGGGCACATGGTCCAGCCAATAGCGGATCGTCGCGGGCAAGACCCCTGCGGCCCCGTTGGTGGGGGCGGTCACGACTTGGCCGCCTGCGGCATTCTCTTCGTTCACGGCCATCGCATAGGTCGACATCCAGTCGTTGATCGTATGGGGCGCGGTCAGGTTCATCCCGTGTTCGGCTTGTAGCGCATCATGAATGCCCTTGGCACGACGACGGACATTCAACCCGCCGGGCAGGATGCCATCGGTCGCCAGTCCGCGGTTGATGCAGTCGTTCATGACTTGCCACAGGCGATCCATGCCCTTGTCCAGATCCGTGCCCGGCTGACAGGCCATCTCGTTGGCGCGCTTCATCTGGGCGATTGTCTTGCCCGATTGCGCGGCCATATCCAGCATTTCTGCCGCCGAGGTGAAGGGGAACGGCGCAGGCGGCAGGCCTTCGTTGGCATCCTTGCCAGCGGCCAGCTCGTCTGCTGTCAGAACAAACCCGCCCCCAATGGAATAGTAGGTGATCTGGGTGATGACATCGCCTTGGGCGTCGACGCCTTTCAGAATCATGCCATTGGCGTGACCGGGCAAGGCGGGGCCGTAGTCAAATTCAAGATCGGCCTTGGGGTCGAATGACAGCGTGTCCAACCCTTGCGGGTGCAGCGTCTTTTCAGCCGTCAGACGGACCAGTTCGGCATCGGCCTTATCGGCGTCGTAATCATCGGCGCGAAATCCGGCAAGACCAAGGATCGTGGCGCGATCCGTCGCGTGCCCCACACCCGTAAAGGCCAGCGATCCGTGCAATGATGCACGCACGCCTGCGACACCGAACGGCTGGGCGCGCAGATGATCCAGAAACCGCGAGGCGGCAACCATTGGACCGATAGTATGGGACGACGAGGGGCCAATGCCCACTTTGAACATATCAAATACAGACAGAAACATCAGGTGGCACTTCCTTGTGGCGGGTTGGGCAGACACGGACTGGAGAAAGGGGTCGGTCCCAATCCTTCGGCCATTGCTGCGGCAAATACAGGGGCAGTGGTCTCATAGGTTGCGACAAAGGACAACAGGCGCGGGCGCGCGGATAAATCAAACCAGCCGTTATCACCGCCATACAGGGCCATCCAGCGCAGCATTGGCGCCAGATACGCGGCCAAAATTCCTGACGGGGTGTCCAGCCAGTCGGCGTGGGCCTCGAGTTGGTCCAGCATCTCGCCGATCCGTGTTCGGCTGCATATGCGCAGGGCCTGCGGATCGGCGTCGATATACTGATCGGGGTAAAACACAGTTCGTAACGCGGGGTGCAACGTGTTGGACAGCCAAAACAGCCACGTAAGCCCCGCACCGCGCGCAGGCGCGCTTGGGGCGGGAAAAAGGTTGCGTCCTTTGTCGGCGATCCACAGCAAAATGGCCGCCGTCTCGTACATTGGGCCCTCGGGGGTGACCAACACAGGGATCAACCCGTTCGGGTTAAGCGCCAGATAGGCGTCATCGCGCTGGGCGCAGCTGCGTCTGTCGACAAGCACGGTCTCAAACGGGACCCGCGCCTCAAGCAGGGCCAATCGGACACATAGCGACGCATTGTCGGGGGCATAATATAGGGTCAGGGGATATGTCATGCCGGCGGGTATATCGGCCAACGCCTACATCGATTTGGCAAAAGCGACCCTTGACCTGCAGAAAGTGACGAAATCGGGCGCGGCCCCCTCGCACCATCGCGGCAATTGTGGCTATAATCCCCCACAGACAAAACGAACCGGAGCTGTCACTCATGTCGTCTACCCTTTCTCCTATCGACAAAGCCAAATTCGCGGCCGCCAAAAAGGCAACGGAATATGTGCAATCGGGGATGAAGATCGGCTTGGGTACCGGATCGACCAGCGCTTGGCTGGTGCAATGCTTGGGGGTGCAGGTGCGCGACCACGGATTGAAAATCCAAGGGGTGCCCACATCACAACGCACAGCACAGCTGGCCACCGAAGCAGGGATCGACGTCATCACGCTGGACGAAGCAAAATGGCTGGACCTGACAATTGACGGAGCCGATGAATTCGACGACGACCTGAACCTGATCAAAGGGGCAGGCGGCGCGCATCTGCGCGAAAAGATCGTGGCCACGGCCTCGGACCAGTTGATCGTGATCGCTGATGTGTCCAAAAAGGTCGAAACACTCGGGGCGTTCCCGCTCCCGGTCGAGGTGGTCCCCTTTGGCTGGCAAACCACCAAAACCCTCGTTGAGGAAACCCTGATCGGGATGGATGTGATGGGGCAGTCCACAGGGCTGCGGATGAATGGTGACGCGGCGTATATCACGGATGAAGGTAACTACATTCTGGATTTGCACCTGCACCGGATCGGCCATCCGCGCCAGCTAAGCCTTGTGCTGAACCAGATCCCCGGTGTTCTGGAAAACGGGTTGTTCATCGATATTTGCGACCGCGTGATCGTGGGCTATGGCGACGGACGGGTCGAGGTGACGGATTTCCACACCAACGAAACCGAAGAAAGCCGCTTTGACTTTCTTGAATCCGAAAACCTGTTTGCGGATGGCGCGGACTAGGCACATAGATGTGATCGCACTTGGCGGGCTGCTGCGGCGTGCTTAGATGGCTGGCAATGCAGACTAGAAACGGGACGGATTTTATGGCTTTCGACTATGACCTCTTTGTAATCGGCGGTGGCTCGGGTGGCGTGCGGGCTGCACGGGTTGCAGCGGCAACCGGCGCGCGGGTCGGGCTGGCCGAAGAATTCCGCATGGGCGGCACCTGCGTCATTCGGGGCTGCGTGCCCAAAAAGCTGATGGTTTTCGCCTCGGGCTTTTCCGAGATGATGCAAGACGCGGCCGCCTACGGCTGGAACGCGCACCCCGGCACATTCGACTGGTCGGTGTTTCGCGGCAAATTGCACGCCGAACTGGACCGACTGGAAGGTGTCTACCGCAAACTCTTGGGCAATTCGGATGTCACGATCCACGACGCCCGTGCCAGTCTGGCTGATGCGCATACTGTGGCGCTGTCCAATGGCGACCGCGTGACGGCGAAACATATCCTGATCGCCACAGGCGGCCACCCGACCAAACCCGACATTCCGGGCGCAGAACACGGGATCACCTCGAACGAGTTCTTTTCGCTCGACACTATGCCGCGCAAGGCGCTGGTGATTGGTGGCGGCTATATCGCGTCGGAATTTGCCGGTATCCTGAACGGGCTGGGTGTGGACACCACGCAATACTATCGTGGCGCACAAATCCTGCGCGGCTTTGACGAAGAGGCCCGCGGCCTGATCGCCGACGGCATGGTCGAAAAAGGCGTCAACCTGCACCTAGGCACCAACATCGTGTCGATGGAAAAAACCGCCGGCGGGTTCAAGGTCGTGGCCACCAACGGCGACGAAGGGCTGTTCGATCAGGTTATCTTTGCCACCGGTCGCACACCAAACACCGCCGATCTGGGGCTGGACGCGCTGGGCGTGAAACTGGGCCGTGCGGGTGAAATCATGGTCGACGACTATAGCCAGACCGCCGTGCCGTCGGTCTATGCGGTGGGGGATGTGACCAATCGGGTCAATCTGACACCCGTGGCAATCCGAGAAGGCATGGCCTTTGTCGAAACAGTGTTCAAAGGCAACCCGACCAAGGTCGACCACGACCTGATCCCGAGCGCCGTGTTTACCCAGCCCGAATTCGGAACCATCGGCCTGAGCGAAGAAGACGCGCGCGCCCAAGGCCCGATCGAGGTCTATGCAACATCGTTCAAACCGATGAACCACTCGTTCGCAGGGCGCAGCGACCGTGTGTTGATGAAATTGATCGTTGCGGCAGACACCCGCAAGGTTTTGGGCTGCCACATCGTGGCCGACCACGCGGGCGAGTTGATCCAGATGGTGGGCATTGCCGTGAAAATGGGCGCCACCAAAGAAGACTTTGACCGCACGGTTGCCGTGCATCCGACCATTTCCGAGGAATTGGTCACAATGAAGGAACCCGTGCGCACCGCTTGATTTCAGACGCGGAACGCTCACATTAAGAACAACGGCCCCATATCGGGGTGAATATAGGGATTTTTGCGATATGGCAGGAAATAGCGGTGGCCCTTGGGGCGGCGGTGGAAACAGCGGTGGCAATAATGGTGGCAACAACGGTGGTGAACCACCTCGTAGGCCGCAACGCCCAGGCAATGGTGGCGATGGCATCCCCGAGATTGACGAACTGGTCAACAAGGGCCGCGAACAACTGCGCGTCTTGATGGGCGGCGGCAATGGCGGCGGCAGCGGCGGTGGCGGTCAAGGCGGCGGTGGTCCGGCCCTGACGCGCGGCACAATCGGCCTTGGCATTCTGGGCGCTGTTGTCCTGTGGGGCATGGCCTCGTTTTATACAGTCAAACCCGAAGAACAATCGGTCGAGCTGATGCTGGGCCGCTATAGCGCCACCGGCGGTCCGGGTCTGAACTTTGCCCCGTGGCCTGTTGTCACCCGCGAAGTGGTCGCCGTGACATCCGAGCGTAACATCGATATCGGCACCAGCCGGTCCGGTCTGGACGCAGGTCTGATGCTGACGGGCGACGAGAACATCGTCGACATTGATTTCCAGGTTGTCTGGAACATCACCGACCCGCAGATGTATCTGTTCAACTTGGCCGATCCGGCACAAACGATTGCGGCCGTGTCCGAATCCGCCATGCGCGAGATTATCGCACAATCCGAACTGGCCCCGATTTTGAACCGTGACCGTGGTGCCATTGGCGACCGTCTTCGCGACGATATCCAGCGCACCCTTGATAGCTACGACAGTGGCGTGAACATCGTGCGTGTCAACTTTGACAAGGCCGATCCACCCGAACCCGTTATCGCATCGTTCCGCAAGGTGCAGGATGCCGAACAGGAACGCGACCGCCTGCAAAACGTGGCCGACGCCTATGCCAACCGCGTTCTGGCCGAGGCCCGTGGTTCTGCTGCGCAACAGTTGGAACAGGCCGAAGGCTACCGCGCCCAAGTCGTCAACGAAGCCGTTGGTGAAGCCAGCCGTTTCAGCGCCGTTCTGGCCGAATATGAAAAAGCCCCAGAGGTCACGCGCAAGCGCTTGTATCTGGAAACAATGGAAAAAGTTCTGGGCGGGGTGGATATCATCTTGCTTGATGATCAAGGCGACGGGGGGGGCGTTGTGCAATATTTGCCGCTCAATGAACTGAACCGAACCACCAACACAGGAGGGTCAAACTAATGCGTAAGACTGCATTCCTACTGCCCGCCGTCGTCGTCGCCGCCGTTCTGGCCGTGTCCTCCGTCTTTATCGTGGACGAGCGTGAAAAAGCGCTGGTTCTGCAATTCGGCCAGATCGTCAAAGTCAAAGAAGACCCCGGCCTCGGCTTTAAACTGCCGATCATCCAAGAGGTCGTGCGCTATGATGACCGCATCCTCAGCCGCGATTTGAACCCGCTCGAGGTGACGCCATCCGATGACCGCCGCTTGGTTGTTGACGCCTTTGCCCGCTACCGGATCGCGGATGTCGAACAGTTCCGTCAGGCCGTTGGTGGCGGTGGCGAAGATACCGCTGCCCGCCGTCTCGACAGCATCTTGCGCGCTGAAACACGCGAAGTTCTGGGGTCCGTGTCGTCCAACGATATCTTGTCCACGGATCGTGCCGCATTGATGCTGCGCATTCGCAACGGCGCCATCGCCGAAGCGCGTGGTCTGGGTCTACAGGTCATCGACGTGCGCCTGAAACGCACGGATTTGCCGCCTGAAAACCTGAATGCCACCTACGAACGGATGAAGGCCGAGCGTGAACGCGAAGCCGCCGACGAGATCGCCCGCGGTAACGAGGCCGCCTTGCGCGTCCGTGCCACCGCAGATCGTACCGTGGTGGAACTGGTGTCCGAAAGCCAGCGACAGGCCGAAATCACCCGTGGTGAGGCGGATGCCGAGCGCAACAAAATCTTCGCCGATAGCTTTGGCGCGGACCCTGAGTTCTTTGAATTCTATCGCTCGATGACAGCCTATACGCGCGCCCTCAAAGGCGACAACTCGCGTATGGTCCTGTCGCCCGAGAACG
>CAXIAS010000039.1:0-24278 GCA_964022195.1 uncultured Roseobacteraceae bacterium | reverse complement strand
CGGTGTTGCTGTTATCCGCGTCGGCGGCATGTCCGAAGTGGAAGTCAAAGAGCGCAAAGACCGCGTTGACGATGCCCTGAACGCGACACGCGCTGCAGTTCAAGAAGGCGTTGTTGTTGGCGGTGGTGTTGCTCTGGTTCAGGGTGGCAAAGCGCTTGAAGGTCTGACCGGTGCAAACTCTGACCAGACTGTTGGTATCTCTATCGTGCGTCGCGCGATCGAAGCACCAATGCGTCAGATCGCTGAAAACTCCGGCGTCGACGGCGCTGTTGTTGCTGGCAAAATCCGCGAGAGCGACGACAAGTCGTTCGGCTTTAACGCCCAGTCCGAGGAATATGGCGACATGTTCTCGTTTGGTGTTATCGATCCGGCCAAAGTTGTGCGCACAGCTCTGCAGGATGCGGCATCCGTTGCTGGCCTGCTGATCACAACCGAAGCTATGGTTGCAGACAAGCCATCCAAGGATGGTAGTGGTGCACCTGCAATGCCCGACATGGGCGGCATGGGCGGCATGATGTAAAACGCGGCTTGGGCTATGCCCAAACGCTTTTTACGAGGTGGCAGGTGTTTCCCTTGAGAAACACCAAGAACCGACACCGGCAAACAAACAAAAGGGCGGCCCAATCGGGTCGCCCTTTTTTCTGTCCTACAGCTGTCTGGACAGGTTACCAAGTTCCCATGGGCTTAAGCCCATGGTGACCGCAAGGGGGCAAGGATGATCGACCGACCAGATTTTGCGCGTGAAATGCGCCGCGGAGAAGAGGCTGCGATCGATGTTCTGCTTGAAACATCATTTGGTGGCACCGAAGAAATCGCACTGATCCACGCCTTGCGAAAGGCACGCGTCGTCGCGGGTGAGCAAGTCTTGCCGATGGGCGAAAGCATCGTCGGCTATTACGCGCTGTCCTACATGATCAAACCCAAAGGGTGGTTGTGTCTAGCCCCCGTGGCCATTGCCCCTGTGATGCAAAATAAGGGCCATGGGAGGCGTATGATCGGGATGTTGACCGAATGGGCGCGACTTACCAAAACTCCGGTTGTTGTTTTGGGTGCCACTGGGTTTTACGAGCGGTCCGGTTTTTCATGGCAAGATGCTCAGACGCTCAGCGGGCCGTTTCCCATCATGAACACACTTGTTGCGGGTCTTGAGGCGCCCGCTCGCGGGCAATTGATCTACCCAAAGGCATTTGGCTAAAGGCCATGGGTTGAAACCCATGGAACGACGACGCACACATACAACATGCGTTTGACCCTACTTGTCGCGATCACAATGTTCGCCTTTGCTGCCAATTCGGTGCTGAACCGATTGGCTGTGGCTGAATTTGGAATGGACGCATTCAGCTTTGCTGTTGTGCGGGTCGCCGCAGGCGCGGTTGTGCTGGTTGCGATGGTTGCGCTGCACGCCGGCGAACGCAAGTTGCCCAAGATGGTATTGAGCTGGCGCGGGCCCGTGTCCCTTGCCGCCTATATGCTTGGGTTTTCCTATGCCTACCAAACGCTTGGGGCTGGCCTCGGCGCGCTAATACTATTCGGGGCGTTGCAAGTCTTCTTGTTCGGTTGGGCCGTCTGGTGCAGGCAGAACGTCCAGCGCAGACAATGGTTGGGAATGGGCGTTTCGCTGCTGGGGCTAGGGCTGCTTTTGTGGCCAAGCAACATGATATCAGTGCCTGTGGCGGGCACTCTGGCTATGCTGATCGCGACAGCGGGATGGGCTACCTATACCGTTTTGGGCAGGGGTGCGGCTGATGCTTTGGCTCAATCGGCGCTCAACTTCACCGTTTGTCTGCCGCTGGTATCGCTGGGCCTGATCGGCGCGGAGGTAGACACCGGTGGCTGGCAAGGCGTGACTTGCGCCGTGGTGGCAGGCGGCGTGACGTCCGGGCTGGGCTATGCGTTATGGTATCGTGTGTTGCCGAAAATCTCCGTGACGCACAGTGCGCTCGCGCAATTGTCTGTGCCGGTCATTGCGGTGTTGGGCGGGGCGGCCATCCTGTCGGAACCCATAACCCAACGGATGATCATGGCCGCGGCGCTGGTGTTGGGCGGGATAGCTGTCTCTACTTTACCAATGGCTCTAAAGGGTCGTAACTGATCGCCGCTTCGGGGTTCCATGCGACTTGCGCCAAGCTGTCGGGTTTGACATGCAAATCCGCCATCTGACTTTGGGTCGCCCAGATATGGCGATTGACGACCCCCTCGGGGTCTTGCCAATCGGCGGCTGTCTCACCCTCGACAATAGAGCACCGGAAATAGATGTCGACCTGATGGAATTCCGATCCCGGTTTGTGAAACTCGTTCACCAAACAAGGCGCGCCGACTGCGACAGTCAGTCCGGTTTCCTCAAACACTTCGCGGATCAGGTTTTCAGGCAAGCTTTGGTGCGGTTCGGCACCGCCCCCTGGCGCGCACATCAAATCAGATCCATCACGCCATGCATTCACCAATAGCAACCTGTCGCAGCGTAGAATGATGGCACGGGCGGCAAGGCGGATCGGGCGAGACATGGAAGAGTTGTGCCGAATTACGCTGGCCGACGCAAGGTTATCGCGTAAGGGGCTTCCATTGATGCGGACGTCACCTAGATTGAGGGTATGAAACAGCTGATTGCCGCTTTGACCTTGATTGCCTCGACCGCAGGCGCCGACACGATGCAGCCCAAGGATGGTTGTGTGATCCTGCTGCATGGTTTGGCGCGATCTGAAATCTCGTTCGCGCCGATGCAATTGGTGCTAGAAAGTAACGGCTACAGGGTTGTAAATTCGGGGTACCCATCAACCGAAGCGACGATCCAGCAACTTGTTGAACAAAACTTGCCAGCAGATGTTGCAGCCTGCGGGGACCGGACCGTGCATTTTGTCACCCATTCGATGGGGGGCATTTTGACCCGCGCATACCTGACCAATGATCGACCGGACCGAATGGGACGTGTTGTAATGCTTGGGCCGCCAAACCAAGGGTCAGAGCTGGTCGACATCTTTGGCGATTTCGAGCCGTTTCAGTGGGTCAATGGACCCGCCGGTTTGCAGTTGGGAACCGAAGCCCAGAGCCTGCCTAACCAGTTGGGTCTGGCTGAATACGAAGTCGGCGTCATTGCCGGAAACAAAAGCCTGAACCCAGTCTATTCCGCGCTAATTGAAGGGCCGGACGATGGCAAAGTATCGGTGCAAAGCACCCATTTGTTGGGTGAGGTCGACCACATCGAACTGCCCACAACCCACAGCTTTATGATGAACAATCCGTTGGTCATGGCGCAGGCCATGGCGTTCCTTGAAAAAGGGCGGTTTGATCGCAGCCTTAGCTTTTCCGGTGTCGTGTTCGGGACGGACTAAGACGTAATTGCGCTGCGTCGGACGCGTTATTTGACAAAGTTGACGTGGCCCATTTTGCGACCGGCCTTTACCTCTGCCTTGCCATACAGGTGAATTGCCGCGCCCGCGGTGGCAAGGTCCGGTAGCCGGTTCATATCGTCCCCGATCAGGTTTTCCATGACCACATCGCTGTGTCGGTTGCCGTCGCCCAAGGGCCACCCCGCGACCGCGCGAATGTGTTGTTCGAATTGGTCGACGGTGCAGCCGTTCTGGGTCCAATGCCCAGAATTATGAACCCGAGGGGCGATTTCATTAACGATCAACCCTTGGGCGGTGACAAATAGTTCGACCCCCATAACGCCGACGTAGTCCAACGCGCCCAGTATCTTGGCCGCGATCAAAACAGCGTCTGTTCTTTGGCTCGGGCTTAATTTGGCGGGAACCGTGGTCGACCGCAAAATGCCGTCTTTGTGAACATTTGCGCCCGGATCAAAGCAGGCAACAGCCCCGTCAGTGCCGCGGGCCCCGATAACCGACACCTCGTGGCTAAAGTCTACGAACCCCTCAAGCAGGGCGGGCGCACCGGCCATGTCGGCCAGGGCAGGGCTGGCCTGATCCGGTTCAAGTATCCGGGCTTGGCCCTTGCCATCATAGCCCATGGTGCGGGTCTTTAGGATGGCGGGCATGCCGATGTTTTCCAAAGCGCGGGATAGGCTGTCCGCATCATCCACCGCCGCGAACGGGGCGGTCATCAGGCCAAGCGATTGCAGAAATGTCTTTTCTGTCAAACGGTCTTGGGACGTGGCCAATGCCTGCCGTCCGGGGCGGATCGGGCGCAATGTTTCCAGCAGGTCCAGCGCAGCCGTCGGGATGTTCTCGAACTCGTAGGTGATCACATCGACAGAAGCGGCAAAGCCGCGCAAGGCAGCTTCGTCGTCATAGGCTGCAGTCGTCAGGGCGTGGGCCACGTCGGCGGCGGGCGGGTTGGCTCCCGGCTCGTAGATATGGGTGCGCAGACCTAGCCGCGCTGCCGCGACCGACAGCATGCGGCCCAATTGACCACCACCAAGAATTCCGATTGTGCGCACATCAGTCACGGGCGGGCTCCTGCGGGATCGAGGCGGACAGTTCCGCGCGCCACCTGTCCAGCCGTTCGGCCAGCGCGGAGTCATTCACTGCCAGTATCCCAGCGGCCATCAGGCCCGCATTTGCGGCACCTGCGCCGCCAATCGCCATCGTGCCAACAGGAAACCCGCGTGGCATTTGCAGGATAGAATACAAACTGTCGACGCCCGACAGCGCCTTGGTCTGAACCGGCACGCCCAGAACCGGCACGCGGGTTTTAGAGGCCATCATCCCGGGCAAATGCGCGGCACCGCCTGCGCCTGCGATGATAACCTGCAATCCACGACCAACGGCGGTCTTGCCATAGTCCCACAATCGATCTGGCGTGCGGTGAGCGGATACAATCTTGACCTCGTGCGGTATGTCCAGCGCGGTCAGGATATCTGCGGCTTCTTTCATTGTGGGCCAGTCCGATTGGCTGCCCATAATGATCCCGACAACTGGCTTTGACATGGCGACCTCACGCGTCTGAAAAGGAAGCGGCACTATACCTGCAAACCCTTTGGGCGCAACGGCAATCAGGCGATGATGTCAGGGGTCGTGCGATCTTCCAGCGATGCGATCTTGTCCTTTAGCAAAAGCTTTTGTTTCTTGAGCCGTTTAAGGGTCAGCATATCTGCCGAGTTCCGATCCTGTAGTGCGGTTATCGCATCGTCCAGATCGCGGTGCTCTTGACGCAGAACCATCAACTCCACCCTCAAGACCTCGGCGTGGTCCATTTCCTTGCTGGTGTTCATGTCATCGCCTTGCTTGTTTGTGGGATAGAATAGGGTGATTTGGTCTCTGCGCATAGCCCCAGCCCCTTGCGCTACGAACATTTGACACCCATATTTCGTTCAAGGTCGCCTTGATTGGGGCCGATTTGGGATGTCGCTTGATCAAAAGGACGTGTCGCATGACGAAATTGGCATTGGGGACGCATCCGTTCCTGTTGGGATTCGAACAGCTAGAACGTTTGGTAGAACGCACTGCCAAGACGGGAAACGAAGGCTACCCACCTTATAATATCGAACAATCCTCTCCAAATTCCTACCGGATTACTTTGGCCGTTGCCGGATTTGCAGAGAATGATCTGGCGATCACCGTAGAAGACAATCAACTGGTGATCCGTGGCCGGCAAACAGACGACAGCGAGGGGCGGATCTTCTTGCATCGCGGCATTGCCGCGCGGCAGTTCCTACGATCATTTGTTCTGGCTGACGGTGTCGATGTTGGCAAGGCAAGCATGGAAAATGGTTTGTTGCATGTCGACCTGACCCGCGCAGCATCGCAGACCGGTGTTCAGACCATCGAGATAAACAAGGGATCGTCAAAATGAATACAAAACATGACCTGAAAAACATCGGTGCCAATATTGTCTATGTGAAACCCGTCGATGCCGCAGATTTACCGCAAGAGATGCTCGATCAGATCGGCGACCACAACAGGCTTTATGCGGTTCATGACGCAGACGGCGAACAATTGGCCCTTGTTGCGCACCGTGAGATCGCGACGCAACTCGCCGCGCAAAACAACTTGGAAGCCGTATCACTGCACTAGGATTTACGCCATCCACGGAAGGCAAACACGCCGCCTGATCTATACGACAACACCTGCCAGTGTGGACATCAGAGTCCCCATGGGCTTAAGCCCATGGTAACCCCAGCCCCACACCGGACGATCCGGCGTGGGGCTGGTTTGCATCAGGCCTTGATCAGCCCCATGCTTTCGAGCTTCAGGATCACCTGATGCGCACAATTGTCCACATCAACGTTTTCAGTCTCGACGCTTAGTTCGGGGTTTGCCGGAACATCATATGGGTCCGAAATACCTGTGAACTCTTTGATCTTGCCTTCGCGGGCCAGTTTATACAGCCCCTTGCGGTCGCGGCGCTCACATTCCTCAATCGACGTTGCGACGTGAACTTCGATGAAGGCACCAAAGGATTCAATGTCTTCGCGCACGGCACGACGTGTACTTGCATAAGGCGCGATCGGCGCGCAGATAGCGATGCCACCGTTTTTGGTGATTTCAGAGGCCACATAGCCAATCCGGCGAATGTTCAGGTCGCGGTGTTCCTTGCTAAAGCCCAGCTCGGACGACAGGTTCTTGCGAACGATGTCACCGTCCAGAAGTGTGACAGGGCGCCCGCCCATTTCCATCAGCTTGACCATCAGCGCGTTTGCGATTGTGGATTTTCCCGATCCCGAGAAACCAGTGAAGAACACGGTAAACCCTTGGCTCGCGCGAGGTGGGCGGGATTTGCGCAGTTCTTCGACAACTTGCGGGAACGAGAACCATTCGGGGATGTCCAGACCTTCAGCCAGACGACGGCGCAATTCTGTGCCCGAAATATTCAAGACGGTGACGTTATCTTTGTCCTCGATCTCGTCGGCAGGTTCGTATTGGGCGCGGTCTTGCACATAAACCATGTGCTTAAAGTCGACCATTTCGATGCCCATTTCCTCTTGGTTTGCGCGGAACAGGTCCTGAGCATCATATGGTCCGTAGAAGTCCTCACCTTGGCTGTTGTTGCCCGGTCCTGCGTGGTCACGACCTACGATGAAATGTGTGCAGCCGTGGTTCTTGCGGATCAAACCATGCCAAACCGCCTCGCGCGGGCCGGCCATACGCATGGCTAGGTTCAGCAGGGACATGGATGTGGTAGAGGCAGGATACTGGTCCAAAACCGCCTCGTAGCACCGCACGCGGGTAAAGTGGTCGATGTCGCCTGGCTTGGTCAGGCCTACGACTGGGTGGATTAGCAGGTTGGCTTGGGCCTCTTTTGCAGCGCGGAATGTCAGTTCCTGATGGGCGCGGTGCAACGGGTTGCGGGTCTGGAACGCAACAACCTTGCGCCAGCCCATTTTACGGAAATATGCGCGCAATTCGTTGGGTGTGTCGCGACGGGCGCGGAAATCATAGTGCACAGGTTGCTGGATGCCTGTGATCGGGCCGCCCAGATATACGTTTCCAGCCGTGTTATGCAGATAGTTGACCGCAGGGTGGGCGTCGTCGTCGGCGCCAAACACTTTTTCTGCTTCGCGCGCTTTGTTTGGGACCCATTTGTCGGTCACTGTCATGGTTGCAAGGATAACGCCCTCTTGGTCGCGCAGCGCGATGTCTTGGCCCAGCTCGACTGTATCGGCGTAGGCATCGGACACGTCCAATGTGATAGGCATTGGCCACAGCTGACCGTCAGCCAGACGCATGTTTTCAACGACACCGTCGTAATCGGCTTCGGACAGGAACCCCTTGAGCGGGTTAAAGCCGCCATTCATCAACAGCTCCAGATCACAGATCTGGCGCGGTGTCAGGTCGTGGGACGTCAACTCGGCGGCGTCCATCTTTAGCTTTTGCGAGCTTTCGTAGGAAACGTATAGCTCTTGGATCGGAGCGAGGTTGTCTTGCATCAGTTTTGTCCTGTGTTTGAAGGGGGATAGTCCCGAAGTCGTTCCAGTCAATTCCGCATGTAATGCGTCGTATTCCGCGAATTTTCTCTTAAGAAAGGCGTCCGTGAGGCGGTTCTTTTCAGATCCGCCGCGCGGTGTGATAGCATAGGCGTGGCGTTTGCGTTTGTCGGCGTTGCCGCTATCTGTGATCTTGATATAGCCTTGATCTGCTGCCATGCGCAGTTGCGCGTTCAGTCGGCCCAATGATACATTCAATGCTGAGGCCAAGGCCCGCTGCGATGCCTCAGGTGTAACATCAAGCTGACGCAATAGACGAAAGAGATGGTCTTCGTCTTCATCAGATCGGTGTTGCGGGGCGGGGTTCATAGCGGCATTGACTCATTGTTTGTTCACGACTGAACATATGCGTCAATAAGTGTGTTCATGCCAGAACAAACTTAACCCCACCCATTGGACGATCGTGAATTGTTGTCGAATGGCAACGGCGCGTGTTGCGGCGGCTAGGGCGGCGGGCAATTAGGTATTAGTCATAATCACTAGGGCGCACAGCAACATCACCACGGTGACAGGGCCCCAAAGCAACCGTTCCGGCCGTGATGGCGTAATGAGGTTCATAAGGGTGGACAAAACCTGAACCCCCAAGGCGACCCACCCGCTCCAGCTGGGCCAGTTTGGCCATGCGCCCGTGGCTGAAACAAGCGCCGCGGCCATGGACGCGACAATGACGATCGAAACGCCTGCACCCACCCTCGCCGCAATGGGGAGGGCACCCGAATTCTTCCCGCCTTGGGTCAGGTAACCCCACGGGGCGCCAAGAATTAGGGATAACAAGAAAACAGAGGTGCCGAGGCAAATCGCAACATAGAGCATCGATGCCACTTGAATCATCGCGACCTCCTGAGTTCATGGCTCACAATCTTTACGAAATTCTACCAAGGTTGCGCGGGGCCGTCGATTGTCAAATGTGCGGTGTGATCGGTATTCCACTTGAACAAAGTAAGATGTGTCAAATCGGGCCTGCTGCGAGAGGGTGTCAGCAGACCGTCGCACCCAAGCGCCCGTGCTGTGTCACTGATGTCCCACGTCGGCGGACGCACGCCTTGCTGGTGCAAATCGGCCCAAAACGAATGCATCTGTTCAAGGCTGGTATTCAGCGCATCCCGCGTCGCAGGTTCCCGTAAATCAATGACGTTAGCGTCACAGACGGAAACCGGAAAGATTGCGCGCGGTGGATCTGGGGTCTTGAGGTAGACCTAAAGAGCCACCTTGCACCCCTCGGGCGTGCCGGACAGATATAGTGCAGGCTGCCCGCTGTGGTGCCAGCGTCCTTGCGGCGCGCTGGCAGCGGTCAGGATGTCACCTGAATGCGCCGCAAACCCCGCCCGCCAAAACCGACCTGTCAGCCGCGTGATAAGATTACTCTTGCTCGGCAATGAACTTTTCTGCGTCCAGCGCCGCCATACAGCCCATCCCCGCCGAGGTCACCGCTTGACGGTAAGTGTGGTCGGTCAAATCGCCCGCTGCAAAAACGCCAGGCACAGCAGTGCGCGTGCTGCCTGCCTCGACCGCGACATAGCCGCCCGAGTGCAGTTCTAGCTGGTCCTTGACCAATTCGGATGCGGGCGCGTGGCCGATGGCGATGAACACGCCTTTGCACGGCAGGTCGGTTATTTCACCTGTTTTGGTGTGTTTGACTTTGACGCCCTCGACGCCCAACGGGTTGTCGGTGCCGTAGACTTCTTCGATCTCGTGGAACCAGAGGGTTTCAATTTTGGGGTTCTTCATCAAACGGTTCTCTAGAATCTTTTCGCAGCGCAACTCGTCGCGGCGATGGACCAGCGTGACCTTGGAAGCAAAGTTGGTCAAGAACAGCGCTTCTTCTACGGCGGTATTGCCGCCACCGACCACAACGATTTCCATGCCACGGTAAAAGAATCCGTCGCAGGTCGCACAGGCGGAAACACCAAAGCCTTTGAATTTCTCCTCGGATGGCAGTCCCAGCCATTTGGCACGGGCGCCGGTGCACAAGATCACGGCATCGGCAGTATAGACAGTGCCGCTGTCGGAATGTGCGGTGAAGGGGCGTTTGGACAGGTCCAGCGAGGTGATGATGTCGCCGATAATTTCGCAACCCATTGCGCGCGCGTGGGCCTCTTGGCGGATCATCAAGTCGGGGCCTTGCACCTCGGTGTCGCCGGGCCAGTTTTCGACTTCTGTGGTTGTGGTCAGCTGACCGCCCGGCTCGATACCTTGCACAAGGATCGGTTCCAGCATCGCGCGGGATGCATAAACGCCCGCGGTATATCCAGCTGGGCCAGAGCCGATGATCAAAACTTTGGTGTGGCGCGTGTCAGACATGTTGAAACCTCTTTTGCTTGGGCAAATCTATAGGCCCCTGATCGCGGGGATAAAAGGGTCGCGATGTTTTTCTTTGACTTGATCGGCGAATGCGACGTTTGCGCGCTTGGGGCAGGGCGCCAAATGCCGTAGAGTTGCGCCCACGGGCGAGGCCCGAGCAACCCTGATAAGGCGATTTGTAATGACGCACCGTACCATTTCCACAATGATTTTTGGCCTTTTGGGCACCACTGTTGCCGCTGAAAACCAATTTAGCTTTTATACAGGGCTTCAAACTGCACCGCATTCCATTGTGACAGGGTCCGATCCGGCGGGTGTCGGGGATTTTGACTTTACTGCGGGTTGGGATGGAAAATCGTTTCAGGCGCCATTGCATTACGGGTTTCGCGCGACCCATTGGATGAACGAAAATTGGGGCGTTAGCGTCGATTTCAACCACACCAAAGTTTACGCCGACGCTGAAACCCTTGGCGCCGGTGGCACCAGCGGGTTCGAACGTTTGGAATTTACGGACGGGTTGAATAATCTAACTGTAAATGCCGAATATCGCTGGGATAAAAACGGGCGCAATTGGCGGCCCTTTGTGGGCGCGGGGATCGGTGTCGCAATCCCGCGTGTTGAGGTTCAGACACAAGCGGGCGCACCAATCACGGATGAATACCAGTTCGGAGGCCCGTCGATGATGTTGCACGGCGGGATCGAATATGACCTGAACGACAACTGGTCTGTTTTTGGCGAGTATAAATTCACCTACTCACAATTGGACGTTGATTTGACTGGCGGCGGCAGCTTGCAGACCGATATCGTCACAAATGCGATCAACATAGGCCTGAGCCGCAGTTTCTAATCGCAATACAGACCGTAATAAATGTTGCGCAATGTTGAAACATTATTGCGCGAACGTCGTCTAGCGCGTATATTTCGTCAAAATTCAACTGAGGACGATATATGCCTGGAACAAAGCTCGACGAAATTGATCGCATGATTCTGGCCGAATTGCAGGCCGATGGCCGCATGACCAATGTCGAACTTGCCAAACGGGTCGGGATATCGGCGCCGCCGTGCTTGCGTCGGGTTCGCACACTCGAGGAACAAGGCTTTATTCGTGGCTATCATGCCGATGTAGATGCCCGCGAGTTGGGGTTCGAAGTGCAGGTTTTTGCCATGGTCGGTCTGGTCAGTCAGGCCGAAGTGGACCTGTCTGCGTTCGAAGACAAATGTCAGGGCTGGCCGCTGGTACGTGAGTGTCACATGCTCAACGGTGAGGTCGATTTTGTCCTTAAATGCGTGGCCCCTGATCTGCGCACATTTCAACGGTTCCTGACCGAGGACCTGACCAGCGCTGAAAATGTGGCCAGCGTCAAGACATCGCTTGTGATCCGTGGCGCCAAGGACGAACCGGGTGTGCCCTTTGACGTGCTAGAGGCGCGTCTGGCGCAGGACGCCTGATCCCAGGTTTCTAGCCGTCGACCGGATGCGTGACGAGAAGTCCGTTACGTGCTGCTGGCTCTTGGGTAGACCCGTCAGGCAGCCGCAAGATCCAGATCGGCTTGGCGCAGACGTGGTGCGCACATCGGGCCAAAATCGGCCAAGGTTCTGACATGACCAAACAGTGACAGGTATTGATCCAGCATCGCAGGGCGCAGCTGCAGGTCATGCATCGGTCCAGGGTGCAAGGTTTCAATTTCGTGGCCGTTTATGACCACGCTGCAGTGTCGCGCAAATCCGATTTGATAGACTTGAACCGCGGATCGTGGCGCAAGGCCAATAAAGCGCTGGCCGTCTATGCGGTCAGCCGCAGGTATGAATACATCACGCGAACCCGTTAACATCTCGCCATATGGCGTTGTGATCCGAACACGCGCTGCTGGACCGAGGACCAGATCCGGACCCGACGCACCATAGCATTCAGCGCCAGCCGCAATGCGGACAAGCTGCGCTGGCAGCCCGTTGGGTGCCGTCGGTGTCACTGTCATCGCCCCATGCCATAGCAAGGATTGGAAACCGTATTCTTTGGTTTTGATCTGATCGCCAGGCAACAGGTCTTCGACGGCGATCAGCCCGGTCTGTGTCGTCAACAATGTGCCATGCGCAAACGTCGCAAAAGCGTTTTCAAAAACAGGCAGGGCGGGGGCCATTATGCTGTGTTCTTGAATTGTCAGGGAGGGTGTCAAATGGGCGACTTCATATTTGCGCAACAGAGGCATTGTGCGCTGAGGTCGCCCATTTGGACTAGCGATCCGGTTCATTTGAACCGGAGAGGTATAAGAATCCACCGCGAGGCCTGCGGTGGAATGTGGGGTCGGTTTCATGCGTCGCACCTATCGGTTTGTCACATCATCAGTCGGCCCCACCGACAACATCTGAGGAGATGGTTGCTGTGTTGGGGTGAATGTGGCGCAAAACGGGCGGCGCTGTCAAAATTTGTAGTAAGTATGGTTAATTCGGTTGCCAATGCCCCGGTTTTCGGCGCGATTGTTTACCAAGCGACGCCAAGCTTGCCACATTTAGCGGCAAGTCTACTCAGAATCGGCAAGCAAAATGCAAAAAGACCGCATAGGCAGTTTGCCTACGCAGTCTTCTTTAGCTCTTGGGAAGCATACCCTCAGGTGGGGGCGTGGGTCAGGCGCTTACAGCCTGCGTCATGAATGACGGCATCGGGGGCAATGTTATGCGCGATGTGCCACCCGTTTCTTCCACCCGGCGGGCAATCATTGCCTGTCTGCGCAGGCCGCGTTCCCATGGCATTTTCTTTTCGCAGCTAGCCGCTTCTGCTGCGGTGCTGCCGATCCAACGTTTGCTCGATCCCATAACTGTCTCTCCTCTCAATATGATGCAGCATCTTTTTGTGCTGCGTTGGGGTCATATTGGCGGGCGATGCGGGCATGATTTTGACGACCCGGTCGAATTTAGAAAAAATCTAATGATTTTTCTGCCGCATTTCCAAACGCGGCGGTCAGCCTTGAAAAACAAGAGCTTTGCGGGTCGAGATCAACAATCTGCCTCGTGTGTGGTGGATTGTTTCGCAATCAGCGACGCGTCAGTGCCGCAATCCTGCCCAGATCACAGGGCGATTGCAGCAATCAATCTGCCGTAATCGGGCTCTTGGTTGTGAACCGAACGGCGGTAGCTATAGAATCGGTCCGCATCACTATAGGTGCAATGGCGTGACCATGACGCGTCCTTGATCCCTGCCGCACGTAACCGCGACAAGCCAAAGGCCGGCAGGTCGAATTGATACTTTCCGTCGGCCCCGTTTACAAAGAACCGTGCGTTCTGCTCGTCTTCGTCGTGAAAGCGTTCGAAAAACTCGGGGCCCACTTCGTAGGCGCTTTGGCTGATACAGGGGCCGATCACAGCGACGATCTGGTCCCTGCGCGCCCCTAGATTGCACATCGCGTCCACCGTTGCATCCAACACCCCGTCAACAGCGCCTTTCCATCCGGCATGGGCCGCACCGATGACACCGGCGTCCCTATCGGCAAACAGGACGGGCTGGCAGTCGGCAGTCAGGACCGACAGCCCGATGCCGCGGGTCGCGGTAACAACGGCATCCGCCTTTGGGCGCGGGGCGGACAGGTCGGTCACTGTCACCACGTCGGCGGAATGGATTTGATGCACTCCAATCAGGTGATCGGGTGCCACACCTATTGCATCCGCGACACGGGCGCGGTTGATCGTGACGATATCGTGCTGGTCCGACGACCCCAACCCACAGTTTAGCCCTGTATAGATCCCCGATGACGCGCCACCGGACCGCCCGAAGAACCCGTGGCGAATAGGCGCCAGCAAATCGTGTTTGATATGATCCAGTGTCATGGCTCTAGCCCTGCAGGTGGTGTGTGTTCCGCCGGATACAAACCGATTACCTTGAACAAGCGACCCATTTCATCGGGGTGGGTCAGGCGGCGGTGTGCAGCGATCAAATCATCCAGTGTCGCACCGGTCAAGCCTGCCGCCAGCTGTTGTGCTCGCGCCGTTATTCCCAAACGTTCCAGAAAAACGCCTTGGCCGGTGACGCGGCTATAACGCACGCCTTGGGGCACGGCACGGGCGATTTCGGCAAAATCCACATGCGCAGTTAGGTCAGCTTGCCCCGGATCGGCCAACGGATCAGTATGGGCATGGGCCCGCAACGCCTGAAGCGTATCGCCTTGCGACGCCCAGTCGCCGTAGTCGATTAGAATGGCTGCACCGCCGTCGCGCGCAATTCGGCCACCGAGGTCCGAAACTGTTTGTCGCAGGGCGGGGCAGTATTCGATCAGATCACCGTCTTTGGTGTCATCTAACCGGTGCGTCAACTCGGGCATGGGCGATGGGGCGGCCAACCCGAACCGCAATTGGTCTCGGTCCAGTCCGATCCGCCGCTCGGCCCAGCCGTCTCCTGCGCGGATGAACTGGCGAACAGGCAAAGCGTCCAGAAATTCATTGGCGATCACGAACAAGGGCATGTCGGGTAGGCTATTGAACGTATCGTGCCAGACTGCATCGGGCACCCTTGTTGCTTGTTCTGCGCGTAAAACGGGTGACGCCTCGACGAAATGGACGGCTAGCGCGCCGTGAAACTCCGGCACTTTTTGAGTTGCCCGCAAAATGTCGGCCATCAAGGTTCCGCGACCGGGCCCTAGCTCGACCAATGCAAACGGGGCCGGCGATCCTTGGTCCAGCCACGCCTGCGCCAGCGACAGACCTATCAATTCGCCGAACATCTGGCTTATCTCGGGGGCGGTGGTGAAATCGCCATCGGCACCCAGTGGGTCACGCGTTGTATAGTAGCCGTGTTCAGGGTGCAAAAGGCAGGTCATCATATAGTCCGCCACGGACATAGGACCATCCAGCGCAATCTGTCTGGCCAGAATTTGCAACAGAGCAGTCATGCCCGGCGCGACCGCAGCAACAGCACCATTCCGATCAAAACCATAGGCAGTGATAGGGTCTGCCCCATTGTCAGCCCATACCCACCTATATGGTAGGCAAGCCCGAGCGGATTGCCTTGGGTGACAAACTGGGCGTCGGGCTGGCGCAAGAACTCGACCATAAAACGGGCCAACCCGTATCCGGTGAAAAAGACACCAGTCAAACGCCATGAGATCTTAAGTGCCCCGCGTCGGATCGCCAATATCCATAGTATTATGCCAAGCAATAAACCCTCTAGCGCTGCCTCGTATAGCTGGGATGGATGGCGGGCACATAGACCGGCCGCAGTCGCACAGGTCTGCGCGGCCTCGGTTGGAAACAGAACGCCCCACGGCAGATCGGTTTGGCGGCCCCACAGTTCGGCATTGATAAAATTGGCCAGCCGCACAAGCAAAATGGCAACGGGTGCAGACAGTGCTATTCCATCCGATAACTGCCCCAGCGGCACCTTGTGGCGCAGGCTGAATAGATAGACTGCAGCAATGACGCCGATAAAGCCGCCATGAAATGACATACCGCCAGTCCAGATTTGTGGAATTTCAATCGGGTTGGCCAAGTAATAGACAGGTTTGTAAAACACGACATAACCCAACCGGCCACCGGCTATGACGCCAACAACAATATAGGTCAGCAAATCCTCAAGCTTGGCGGCCGACATAGGGGCAGTGTCGGCGGGCCAAAGGCCGGGCCGGTTCAGGGCATATTTCAAAATCTGCCAGCCAAGGGCGATACCGATGATATAGGCCATCGCATACCACCGCAGGGCAATATGAAACCCAAATAGGTCAAATGCAAAAATCTCGGGTGAGATGTCGGGGAATTGAATTGCTGCTAACATGACGCATACCTTCCGCGCAGCGACGATGAAGTCAACAGCTTGCAGTCCGTGCCCCCCAACCCCATATAACGAATAGGCGAAAAACGACCAAGGATGGCATTATGCAAACCCGCAACAAGATTCTAGACGATATTAGCCAACTGATGACCAACGCGATGGGCGTCGCCCAAGGCGCCAAAGGCGAAGCTGAGACAGCCATGTCATCGATGATGGACCGCTGGCTGGCGGATCGTGATCTGGTAACGCGCGAAGAATTCGACGCAGTCCGCACAATGGCGCAAAAGGCACGAGAAGAGAACGCCAGCCTGCTGGCACGCATCGCGGCGCTGGAATCCGCGTCTAAATAGGCGTGCCATGGGCTAAAGCCCATGGTGACACAAGTGGCCAGACCGGCGCTAAATAGATGAAAAGGCGCGGCCAGTTGGCCGCGCCTTTCGTTTGTTGTCAAATGTTTTCAAACGCAATCAGGTCACCACGGGCTTTAGCCCGTGGCCCGTGGCATTAGATCTGTTCCAGATAGGCAGTCACAATATCGCAGGCGGCCTTTAGGTCCGACTGCTCGACCATTTCGGTCACAGTGTGAATATAGCGCGTTCCCACAACGATACCGACAGCCCGTGCGCCGGCCGCCGCCTGTTGAGCGGCAGCGCCGTCCTGACCACCTGACGCGAGCATCGTGCGTTGGTAGGGGATGTTATTCTTGATAGCGACTGCTTCGACTTCTTTGACCAGTTCGCGGTCCGAAATGAAGGACCCATCCCGAACGTGCAATCCGAACCCTTTACCTTGCAGGGTCGTCGCATCCTGAGACGGAATACCGGGTGTGTCGCAAGCCAGCGTAACGTCAATTCCCAAGCCGATGTCCGGCTTGACCTTGTATGCGGCTGTTCGCGCCCCGCGAAGCCCGACCTCTTCTTGGGTGGTAAACACGACGTGGATTTCACAACCGCGCCCTTTGTCGCCCAGATTGCGGATGGCTTCGATGCCCATCCAGCAGGCAATCCGGTTGTCCAGCGCTTTTGATACGAACTTGTCGCCCATCTCGAGAAACGGCTCGTCCATAACAACGAAATCGCCGATTTTGATGTGGTCGTGGGCTTTGCTGCCCATCCCCAGATCGATAAAGAACTCGCCAACAGGCGGCACTTTTTTGCGATCCTCCGGCGAAGAGATGTGAATTGGCTTGCCGCCGGGGTTCATTACGCCTTTGAAATCGCCATCATCGGTGCACACCATCACACGACGTGAGAACAAATTCCGCGGATCAAATCCACCGACTGGCTGGACGTATAGATACCCTTCCTTGCTGATGTGGCTGACCAGAAATCCGATTTCGTCCATGTGGCACAATAGCATGACGCGCGGGGCATCGTCTTGGGCCGCTTTGCGCACGCAGTGCAGCGACCCCATAGGGTCAACCGAAACCTCGTCGAACAGCCCGTCGATTTCGGACAGGATCAGGTCGCGAACGCGATGCTCGTTGCCGGGCACGCCGGGGGTTTCGCACAATCGTTTCAGCAGGTCAGTGTTCATTTGCAGTTCTCCTTTGGCGCGCAATGTGACCTGAGTTCGCTACAAACGCAAACCGATGGTTATCCACAGGAAATTTGCGTCAACGTCGCCATAATCGAAGAAAAAGCTTTACAGAAGACACCGCAGCGCACACCATATACGGTAGGAGTAGGTTGGATTAACCACCGCTTCTTGAGCAGGCACCTAGCGTTAGCGGCTATCTGCATCGCCCGACGCTACAAGAGTATGAGGCCGAGCATATGGCACTGTCCGAGACCTATATAGACACAGATGAGCTGCATCCGATCGATCTGGTCGAGCATATCGCAGAGCATCACGATTGGCAGTTTGACCGAATCCACGATGATCAAATCGCAATGGCTGTTGAAGGCCAGTGGCGCACCTATTCGATCACCCTCGCGTGGTCGCCCTATGATCAAACGCTTCGATTGATCTGCACCTTCGAGATGGAACCACCGGAACACCGGATGGGCGCGCTGTATGAGGCGTTGAATGTTCTCAACGACCGATGCTGGGCCGGTGCGTTTACATGGTGGGGCGAACAGAAAATGATGGTCTACCGCTACGGGCTTGTCCTGTCGGGCGACCAGTCGGCCAACCCCGAACAGGTCGACACAATGATAAACGCAGCCGTTGGCGCCTGCGAACAATATTACCCCGCGCTACAACTCGTGACATGGGCCGAACGCAGCCCGGAAGAGGCTATTCAAGTCGCGATTGGCGGGGCCTACGGACGCGCCTAAGTCGCGCGATCCAAGACTAAGGGGCGCTGTTTCTCCCCGGCGCCCCCTTTTCTTGCGCCAGTGTCAGGTTGCAGCCCATGGGCCGCTTGCCTAGGGTCAGGGAAAAGAACGGGGGACACCTATGGACATGCAAGATGTAGCGCGGCGCGGTTTGGTGCTGTTGGGTTGCGGCAAAATGGGGTCAGCCATGCTGGAAGGGTGGCTTGGCGATGGTCTGGCTGCGACATCGGTCTATGTTATTGACCCCAACCCGTCGGATTGGTTGCGCGGCACTGGGGTGCATATCAACACGGACCTGCCGGCCGACCCTGCCATCGCGTTGATTGCCGTGAAACCCCAGATGATGGGCGACGCCTTGCCTGCGATGCAGTCACTAGGGAATGGATCGACATTGTTTGTGTCCATCGCCGCTGGCACGTCGATTGAAACCTTCGAATCCGTCTTGGGTGATAAAACACCGATTGTGCGCGCGATGCCCAACACGCCTGCGGCGATCGGCAAAGGTATTACCGCGATCGTTGGTAATCGTTACGCGAGCGCCGAACAGCTGGATCTGGCTGATGCATTATTGATGTCTATTGGTCAAGTTGTGCGATTAGGCGAAGAGAATCAAATAGATGCGGTAACTGGTGTTTCGGGCTCCGGCCCTGCCTATGTGTTCCATCTGATCGAAACACTTGCCGCGGCGGGGCAGGCCCAAGGCTTGCCCGCGGGCCTTGCGATGCAATTGGCAAAGGCCACGGTTGCAGGGGCAGGGGCGCTGGCGGAAGCGTCCGATGACGACCCTAGCCAGTTGCGTATCAACGTCACCTCGCCAAATGGGACTACGCAGGCCGCGCTTGCGGTCTTGATGGATGATCAATCCGGTTTTCCATCGTTGCTGGACCGCGCGGTCGCTGCCGCAACAAACAGATCAAAGGAACTGGGTCGTGGCTGAAATTGAATTTGATGATTTCCTTGCGGTGGATATCCGCGCCGGAACGGTGACCCGCGCCGAAGCCTTTCCACAAGCGCGCAAGCCCGCGATCAAGCTGTGGATCGATTTTGGCGATGAGATAGGCGAGAAAAAGACCTCGGCACAGATCACCGATCATTACACGCCCGAAAAACTGATCGGCAAACAGGTCATGGCAGTGGTCAATTTCCCGCCACGTCAGATCGGGAAATTCATGTCACAGGTATTGGTCTTGGGGGTATCGGATGAATCTGGCGGAATTACCTTGGTCGGTCCCGACCAAAGCGTGCCAAACGGGGGGCGGATGCATTGAAAAAGACATTACTGATTACACGCAGGCTGCCAGATAGCGTGTTAGAGGCCGCTCAGGCAGAGTTTGACGTCACCTTACGAACTGAAACCGAGGGGTTAACCCCGCCAGAGGCGGCTGAGGCATTGGTCAAATATGATGCTATTTTGCCCACTTTGGGTGATCAGTTCACGGGGGCTGCGTTCGGAAAGCAAACCAAATGCAAAGTGCTGGCGAATTTCGGGGTGGGGTTTAACCACATCGACGTGACCGCCGCGACCAAGGCGGGGGTCATGGTGTCGAACACCCCCGATGTGGTCACCGACGCCACTGCCGATATTGCCCTGACACTAATCCTGTCGACTTGCCGCCGCGCGGGCGAGGGCGAGCGTCTGGTCCGCGCTGGGCGGTGGGATGGCTGGCAGCCGACACATATGCTGGGCACCCATGTAACAGGCAAACGGCTGGGCATTGTCGGGATGGGCCGGATCGGGCAGGCAATTGCGAAACGTTGCCACTATGGCTTTGACATGCCAGTGATCTATTTCAACCGCAGCCCGAAAACAGTCGATGTGCCATCGCGGCAGGTCGACACGCTGGACGCATTGCTAAGCCAATCGGACATCGTTGTGATCACCGTGCCGGGCGGCGGCGACAACACCGGTCTGATCGACGTCGACGCGTTGGCGCAGATGCAGACGACGAGCGTCTTGATCAACGTGGCTCGTGGTGACGTGGTCGACGAAACGGCCCTGATTGCCGCCTTGGAAACAGGCAAGATCGCTGGCGCGGGCCTGGATGTGTTTGCCCAAGAGCCTTATGTGCCGCCTGCGTTGCGGGTCTTGGAAAACGTCGTGATCTTGCCACATCTGGGCACCGCGGCCTTGGAAATCCGCGAGGCAATGGGGATGATGGCCCTAGAGAATATTCGCGCTTGGGCAAAGGGCGCGCCGTTGCCGCAACTGGTCGAATAACACACGCCGCCTATCGCGCATGTTCAGGCAGAATAGTCAGTCGCCTACCGCTTCTCGCCAATGGCGACGGCAGAGCGAAACGTAGGTTTCGTTGCCGCCGACAGCAATTTGCGCCCCGTCGGTCAGAACCTTACCGTTTGCGTCCTTGCGGACAACCATCGTGGCCTTTTTTCCGCAATGACAGATGGTGCGGACTTCGCGCATTTCATCAGCCAACGCCAGTAATGCGGCCGAGCCGGGGAATAGTTTGCCCTGAAAATCGACCCGCAAGCCAAAGCACATAATAGGCACCCGCAGATCGTCGACGGCGCGGGCCAGTTGCCAGACCTGTTCCTCGCTCAGGAATTGGGCCTCATCGATAAATACACATGCGCAGGGCCCCGCATCCATTCGCGCCTTGATCTTGGCAAAAAGGTCTTCGCCATCAGAAAAAGTGTCGGCATCGGCGCCAATTCCGATCCTGCTGCCGATCCGGCCATCGCCCGCACGTTTATCGAACTGGGCGATAATCAGATACGTCTGCATCCCGCGCTCGATATAATTGTGCGAGGCTTGCAGCAGCACCGTCGATTTGCCTGCATTCATGGTAGAGTAATTGAAATAAAGCTTGGCCATGGGCCTGAAGTATCGTGACCGGGTGGTCTAGTTCAAGACCACCCGGCACAATAGTTGTTGCCGAAACGTTAGCACTAAGTCCCGCAAGAAACTGGTTACCCACTGACGCCCACGTCACGATCCGCATGTCGGCACGAGGGGTCCGAAGCGGCGTGATCGAGCGCAATCCAAGTTTGGATTACGTGGCTGGCAACAACACCTCTTTACTGTCCAAAACACACTGGACATATTTATAAATGACAAATCGGACGCGGACCGATAATGGGAACTGTAGGATTTTTTTCCCCGCAAGGGGTGGTATTGGGGATAGGGTATGGCTGGCTACGGCAGTTATTTGAAAAAGCACACCGAGGCATTGGTCAAAGATGTTGGCATCGAAGCCGCATGTGAATTGACCGGCAAATCAAAGGCGACTTTGGGTCGCTATTATTCGGACAACGAAGAACATACGGACCGGTTTATGCCGGTGGATGCTGTCGCCGCCCTCGAGGCCGCGTCATCCTATCCACATGTTACCTCCGCTTTGGCAGAAATGCGTGGAATTACACTGTCTTACGAGACATCACGCGACAACTCCGAGGGCGGTATCAACTCTGATGTGATCAAGTTAAGCCAGCGATTTGCGATGCTGATGGGGGAATATAACCAGTCCATCGAAGACGGTGTAATCTCGGTCAACGAGGCCAAGCGGCTGTTGCGTGAAACCACTGCGCTGCAAAAGGTTCTGTTGGACATGAAAATCCACCTAGAAGAAGACACGACGATCTGATGGATTTGGATGACCTGCCGCTGATCGAACCTTCGGCGCTAGAACCGGTTAATTTTTCTGACTATGCGGCGCAGGGTGATTCCCTGCATCCGCCGCGCATCTTGCTGCTCTATGGATCGTTGCGCGATGTCAGCTATTCCCGCCTCGCTGCCGCCGAGGCCGCGCGGATTCTGCGTGCCTTGGGGTGCGAGACCCGCATGTTTGACCCGTCGGGCCTGCCATTGCCGGATGACGCGGATGAAACACACGAAAAAGTTGCCCAATTGCGAGAGCTGGTAATGTGGTCCGAGGGAATGGTCTGGTCCAGTCCCGAACGGCACGGAGCAATGACAGGCATCATGAAAACGATGATCGACTGGATCCCGCTGGCGCCTATTGGCGGTATCCGACCGACCCAAGGGAAAACACTGGCGATCATGCAGGTTTGCGGTGGCTCGCAATCTTTTAACGCTGTCAACCAAATGCGCATACTGGGCCGTTGGATGCGGCTGGTCACGATCCCGAACCAGTCGTCTGTGCCAAAGGCGTGGAACGAGTTTGAAGGCGGTCGTATGAAACCCGGACCTCTCTATAATCGTATCGTCGACGTGATGGAAGAATTGGTCAAATTCACCCTAATGACCCGTGGCCGTCCGCAATTGACCGACCGCTATTCAGAACGTGTCGAGACATTGGAACAGGTCCACAAGCGTGTGAGCAAGGCCGATTAGGCCCGCTCGACAATCACAGATCCGACCGAATACCCTGCACCGAACGAACAGATGATCCCTTTGTCGCCGGCCTTCAGGTCATCGCTGTTTTGCGAAAACGCGATGATGCTGCCTGCCGACGAGGTATTGGCGTAATCTTGCAAAATGTTGGGTTGTTCACCGTCATCAGGGACGCGACCTAGCACCTTTTTTCCAATGTAGTCGTTCATCGTCTTGTTTGCCTGGTGTAGCCAAAGGCGTGTCAAGTCGGTGGCCGAAACGCCCTCATCGCCCATGTGATTGGCAATATGTGTGCTGACCAATGGCAGCACTTCTTTGAAAACTTTGCGCCCGTTTTGCATGAATTGCATGTCGCGGCGGTCGTCCATTTGGTCATGGGTCCGGCGAAGATACCCATTGTTGTTGCGGATGTTGTTCGAAAACTGTGTGGCGCATCGCGTTGATTTCACTTTGAAATGCGGCTTTTCCAGATCCTCGTCGCGCTCCAACAGGGTCGCTGTTGCCACGTCGCCAAAGATGAAATGGCAATCGCGATCCCGCCATTCCAGATGGGCGCTGCAAATCTCGGGGTTCACGACCAGTGCGCGGCGGATCGAACCGGATTTGATCATGTCAGCCGCCGTTTGAATGCCAAACGTCGCCGAGGAACAGGCGACATTCATGTCGAACGCAAAGCCGCCAGCGCCCAGTAACTGTTGGATTTCGACCGCAACCGCTGGATAGGCACGTTCCATGTTCGAGGCCGCGCAAATCACCAGATCTACGTCGTTTGCATCAACCTGCGCCTTGTCCAAGGCCTTGCGGCACGCATCCACGCCTATTTCGGCCATATAACCGGGCGCGTCATCTGCGCGCGGTGGCAGGTAGGGATACATGCGGTCGGGGTCCAGAACACCGTTTTTGTCCAAGACAAAGCGCCGCTCGATCCCGCTTGCAGCGAGGATGAAATCAGCACTGGATTGTGTTTTGGCCTCGGTCTCACCTGCGGCAATCGCCTCGGCGTTGTCTGCGTTGAATTTGTCCGCATAGGCGTTGAACGCGGCGACAAGTTCTTCGTTGGTGATGATGTTCTTGGGCGTAAAAACGCCGGTTCCGGTGATGGCAACAGAATGCATGGATGTCCCCTATGTTGGCGGTATCGTAGGCCGACCGATCACATGGGACAAGCCTGACGGCGCGTCGCGGGGTTACCCCTGCAACGCCCGCACTTTGATATCTGTTGTCCGCCGCTCGTAGATCGCCTGAACCGCCGCCTGTGCCCCCGCCGCCGTGGTGTAATACGGGATCTTGTCGTTCAAGGTCGTGGCGCGCATGGCTCGCGAATCTTCGACCGCTGCGGCGCCTTCGGTGGTGTTGAACACCAGTGCCACATGGCCGTCCTTTAGGCGGTCAAGGATGGTCAAACCGCCCTCGTAGCCTTTGTTCACGGTCTCAACCGTCATGCCCGCATCTTCAAAGAATTTGGCCGTGCCGCGTGTCGCGATCAGGTCAAACCCCATGTCGGTCAGTGATTGGGCCGCCTCGATCATTGCTGGCGTCTTGTCCGCGTCGCGGATCGACATGAACACCAGACCTTCGACCGGCAAATCGGTGCCCGCACCCAGCTGCGCCTTAAGGAACGCACGTGGGAACGACCGCGCCCAGCCCATGACCTCGCCCGTTGATCGCATTTCCGGCCCCAGAATCGTGTCCACACCGGGGAAGCGGTTGAACGGCAAGACTGCCTCTTTCACGCTGAACCACGGGGTGTTC
>CAXIAS010000038.1:0-24564 GCA_964022195.1 uncultured Roseobacteraceae bacterium | reverse complement strand
AGGTTCGAAAACCGCTCGGGGAATACCATAACTGCCTCAACTTACGGGATCATTTGCGTCCCGCTTTTGGCCAAACTAGCCCGCAAAGCGCCCGCCTGTCCAGAAAATGAAGACCCGGTTCCGACAATCGCCCGCAGAAATGTGTCTTTTAGGACAACGCTTTTTGCGCAGCGACCCCGATCCGCAGCAACCGTTCTTCGGAATTCGGGGTGGAATTGAACATGATCCCGCACGACGGCAGGCCCGTAGGGACCGTCAGCGCGGCCAAACCCATCAGGTTGCCGACCCGCGTGTTGCGCAATGCCAGCAGGTTTTCGGACACGTAATAATCGTGGTCGGTGTTCAGTCGGTCCAGATTTGGCGGCATGATCGCAGAGGTCGGCATGATCACCGCATCAAACCCCGCTGTCAGCGCCGCATATTGCGCCCGCAATTCGCGCAAACGCGCCCAGTCCGTCAGGTAATCTGCGGCGGTGACCTGCGCACCGGGCAGGACGCGTTCCAGAATTTGGTGAAACATCTTGTCGGGATCTGCCTCGATCAATTCACGCCACGCGGCATAGGCCTCGGCGGTGTATAGGCGGCCCGACATCTCGAATGCGGCAGCCAATTCCGGCATCTCGATATGTTCAACCAAGGCACCCGCCGCTTGCAAGCGACCAACCGCGGACTGGAACGCAGCGCGCGGGGCGCCGCGCAGGTCGTCCATCGCTATTGTATCAAGGATCGCAAATCGCGTGCCGGTCAGGTCCGCACCGACCAGATCAGCGGCTTTACCACCCTCGATAGCGGCCAACAACAGGCCCGCATCCTCGACCGAACGGCACAAGGGACCAACGGTATCGAACCCGTCACACAAGGCGACCGACCCTGCGACGGACACACGGCCATGAGTGGTTTTCAGGCCAACCAGATCGTTCCACGCTGCAGGAATGCGCACCGATCCGCCCGTATCAGACCCGATCCCTGCCGCAGCCAACCCAAATGCCACCGATGCCGCAGCCCCCGACGACGACCCCCCCGGCACGGCGTCCGCGTCGTTCACGCAAGGCGGTGTGGCGGTCATCGGGTTATAGCCCAACCCGCTAAACGCAATTTCCGACAGATGGGTTTTGCCCAAACACACCAAGCCCTGCGCCGTCGCGTTGGCCAGCACCTCGGCGTCGGTTTCGGGCACACGACCCGCCATCAGCTTGGTGCCTGCCTCGGTCGCGGTGCCCGCGCTGTCAAACAAGTCCTTCCACGAGATCGGCACACCGTCCAGCGGACCCAACCTGTGACCCGCACGCGCGCGGGTGCTGGCGGCTGCGGCCTCGGCTCGGGCGCGGTCATGGGTCACCACCGAATAGATCCGGTTGCGCAAAGGATGCAGGTCGATGGCCTTTAGGTAAACCTCGGTCAGGTCCACAGGATCAATGTCACCTGCCGCAATCCCGCGCCCCAAATCGCCCGCAGTCATCCATAGCCAGTCTTGCATTTGCGTCCCCTTTTGTCGCAGCAGAGCCTAGCGACCAGACACCTCATGGACAATCCCGCAAGAGCCGCCATATTGCACTTTATGAAAACGGATATGATCATCGTAGGCGGGGGGCTGAACGGTCCCGCCTTGGCGCTATGCGCCGCGCATGCAGGGCTTGCTGTGTCAATCATCGACACGCTGCCCCGCCCGACACGCGACACACCGGATTTTGACGGGCGGTCCTATGCGCTGGCGCTGTCCTCGGTCCGGCTGTTGCGGGCTGTCGGGGTCTGGGACGGATTGGCCAGTCAGGCCCAGCCGATGCTGGAAATCAAGGTCACAGACGGGCGCGCAGGCGAAGGGCCAGCACCTTGGATGATGCATTTCGACCACGCCGAAATCGAAGAAGGTCCGATGGGCTATATGGTCGAAGACAGGCACCTGCGGCCCGCCTTGCTGGCGGCAATGGATGCCTCTGACCTGATTACCCAGATCGACGGGGACAGCGTCACAGGGCAACAGATCAACGCATCCGGCGTATCGGTCACGCTGGCCTCGGGGGTGACGACCTACGGGGCGCTTTTGGTGGGGTGCGACGGGCGACGCAGCGGCACCGCCCAGCGCGCTGGCATCACACGGACCGAATGGGGCTATGACCAAACCGCCATCGTTTGTGCGCTGGACCACGACCTGCCCCACGCCGGTATCGCGCATCAGTTCTTTATGCCTGCCGGTCCACTGGCGATTCTGCCGCTGACAGGCAACCGCTGTTCCATCGTCTGGTCGGAACAAACCCAACGGGCCGCCGAGATTATGGCACTGGACGACACCGGATTTCTGGATGCGCTCCGGCCTGCATTTGGCAGCTTTTTGGGCGACATCAGGCTGACGGGGGCGCGGTTCAGCTATCCGCTCGGGTTGACGTTGGCGAATGCATTTGTGGGCGACCGGTTGGCCCTTGTGGGGGATGCCGCACACGGTATGCACCCGATTGCAGGCCAAGGATTAAACGCCGGTTTTCGGGACGTGGCGGCATTGACCCAAGTGCTGGCCCAAGCCCGCGCACGCGGCGAAGACATCGGCGGCGCGCAAGTGTTGGACCGTTATCAGGAATGGCGCAGGTTCGACACCGCGACACTGGCGCTTGCTACCGACACGTTCAATCGGCTGTTTTCCAACGATAACCCGATCTTGCGGGCAGCTCGCGATCTGGGCATGGCGGCTGTCAACGCAGCCCCCGCATTGCGCCGTGGCTTTATCCGCGAGGCGGCGGGCCTGACCGGTGATTTGCCAGACCTGATGAAAGCCTAACGCGGGCGCACACAGACGTGCTGTACCCTTGCATCGGTCCAATAACTCGGATCCTCAAGGATCGACGGCGGCAGCCTATCGCGCAAAAACCGCTTGTTGCGCAGGGTGTTGACCTCAACCACAGCTTCGGCGCCGTGGCGCGGTAACTTGTCGCCCAGAAAGCCGCGGCGCAAAAACTCTTCGCGTTCTTTCAGTCGACGGATGTCGGACCGCACAAGCGCAAGTTCGTCGGCGGGGTGTATGTTTCGGGTCATTGATAGCCTCTGGCATAGTGTCCGGCCAAGAAACGCCATCAAGCGCTAAGAAATCGTTAATGCCCTACTATTCGAGCGGACGGGCCTCATCAACCAGCATGATCGGGATGCCGTTGCGGATCGGAAACGCAAGGTTCGCGGTCTTTGAAACCAGTTCTTGATTGTCCGCATCATAGGACAATTGTTCATGGGTTTGCGGGCAGATCAATGTTTCTAACATTTTGGGATCAAACAGTTTATCAGTCATTGCATCATCTCGATATCGGCCCCGCCGCGCAGGGCATAGGCAATCAGGGTGGCCAAGGTTTCGCGCCGTGTGGTCAGCGACGGCGCCTCTAACAGCGCCTGTTTATCTTCGGGGGCAAACGGGCACAACATGGACAAGGAATTGATCAGCAGTTCGTCATCGGCGTCCTGCAAACTCTCCCAATCTGTGGACAGGTTCTCTGCTTCGAAGAAACGGCCAAGCGCCTCCATAAACGGGGCGCGATCCCAGTCCGCATCGGTCTCGGGCAACCCTATGTCACGCTCGAAACCGCACCAGTCGACCTTGCACCGACGGTAAGGTGTGAAACCGTCCACTTCGTTCTTGATCCGGAACCGCGACACACCAGATAGCGTGACCATATACCGCCCGTCGTCGGTCTCCGAAAACGCGGTTACGCGTCCGGCGCAACCGATGTGGTGCAACCGGTCCGATGGCTCTGGGCCGACATAGGGCTGGACCATGCCTATCACCCGACTGTCGGATTTCAGCACGTCATCCAGCATTTGGAGATAGCGTGGTTCGAACAAATGCAGCGGCAAATGGGCCCGCGGCAACAGCAGCGCCCCCGGCAAAGGGAACACAGGGATCGTGTCGGGTAGGTCACCAGCTTGTATCATACTGCCAACCTAGCCTGAATGCGCCCTTAGGCAAATATCATCGACGACAGTTTGCGACGACCGTTCAAAACCACCGGATCGTTTGCAGGCAGCGCGTCAAAGATTGTGAACAATTCAGCCCGCGCAGCCCCGTCGTTCCATTCGCGGTCCAGTCGGAACAGTTCCAGCAATGTATCCACAGCGGTGGCCGTGTCACCCGCGGCATTCTGAGCTGCGGCCAAATCGACACGTGCCTGATAGTCGGAGGGATCCGCCTCGACCTTGGCTGTCAATTCATCCACCGGACCGGCGCTGGCGGATTTGCGGGCCAGCGCGATTTGGGCATGTGCCGCCTCTAGGGCCGGATTGTCCGAAATCTCGGCAGGGGCACCGTTCAAGACGGCTTCGGCCTGATCCAGATCGCCCAGCGCGATATGGGCGCGGACGAGGCCCCCGTATGCCACCGCGTGGTTGCCATCCTCGGACAGGATCGCGGCGAATGTCTCGGCGGCGTCGGCGGCCGAACCTTCGGCCAGCATTTCCTCGGCGGCGTCAACCGCATCGTCCAAACCGTTGTCGACACCTGGCCCCATGGCCGCGATTTTTTCGACAAAGGCGTCAATTTCGGACGGAGGCAATGCGCCTTGGAACCCGTCGACAGGGCGGCCCTGATAAAAGGCATAGACCGTCGGGATCGACTGGACCTGCATCTGGCCCGCGTAGGCCTGGTTCGCATCGACGTCGATTTTGACAAGCTTGACGGCGCCACCTGCCTTGGTCACTGCTGCCTCGATCGCTGGGCCCAACGTCTTGCACGGGCCGCACCACGGCGCCCAAAAATCGACGATCACGGGCACATCTTGGGATGCCTCGATCACATCAGCCGCAAAGCTGGCGTCGGTGGTATCCTTGATCAGGTCCGATTGCGGGGCGGCGGCGGTTTCTGGTTCCAGTCCAAGCATGATGTCTCTCCTTGCGGTCACTTGCTGCCTATATGTGATCAATCCCGCCCGAGTCCAAGGGGCAATCGGGCTTTACGGGCTGGGTGCCGCGCCCTAGCCTGCCGTCATGACCACAATTCTGACCTATGGCGACAGCAACACCCACGGCACCCCGCCGATGCACAATCGTGATCCGCACCCGCGTCTGGACCGGCGCTGGCCCACAGTTTTGCGAACCGCACTGGATTGCACCGTGATCGAAGAAGGCCTTGGCGGACGTCTGGCCGCAGGGCACGGCGACCCGTTTATGGGCGCGCATATGGATGGCCAACTGGGGTTGCATATTGCGCTGGCCAGCCACCGGCCTATCGACTGGTTGACGATCATGCTGGGCACCAACGACCTACAGGCGCACCACGGCAAAACCGCGACCCAAATCGCGGGCCACGTCGACGCGTTGATCAAGATCGCACAACAGCCGGACATCATGGACAGGCACGGTGGCTACGACATCCTGCTGATCTGCCCGCCGCCTGTTCTGGACAGTGGCACATTTGCTGCCGACATCGGCGATCAGGTCGAAACCTCACAAGCGCTGGCCCCGCTTTTTGCTGCCAAAGCGAAACGGCGCGGGGTGCATTTCCTGAATGCAGGGAACTATATCGCCAGCAGCCCCGTCGACGGCATCCACTTTGATCAGGCGGCACATGATGTTCTGGGGCGTGTTGTAGCGGCGATCGTGGATGAAAGAGGCGACACTCTTTAATGTTTCAGGGTCGGCTCTGCTGACAAAGCAGACCTTGGCAGTGTTCCGATTCACACTTGCGGTGAATTTCAGCACCGTCGGACAGTGATCTTTCGTTGCGGCTGTGAATTGGGGAATGGAACTAAGGGTGGCAAGCTCTACCGAGAAGAAAAGCAAGTTACAGGGACGGCGCTTTCAAGTGTCGAATCGTGAATACAATCACAATATTTGGCGGGAATTGGCGCGCTATATACATACTTTTCTTACGTAAAAACCTTAAATTTCCAGATTTTGAGGCAATTTGGTATCTGTTGTTGTCAGATTTGTATAAGCTGTTCTCGTAAATCTCGCGCAACCTTTGTGGACGCGCCGCACTGCTACTGCGGCCGAAACCTTTGGGAGGAAACCATGAACTTATTACGGACAACGGCACTTGGCCTGACGCTTGGCGCCTCTGCTGCGTCTCTTGCTTCTGCGGAAGAGCTGACAATCGCGATCGTGAACAACGGTCACATGATCAATATGCAAACTGTTGCAGAAGCCTATACCGCAGAAACCGGTGTAACGCTGAACTGGGTATCACTGGAAGAAGGCGTTCTGCGCGAGCAGGTTACTTCTGACACTGCAACAGGCGGTGGACAGTACGACATCATCAACATCGGCATGCAAGAAGCACCAATCTGGGGCGCTGCAGGCTGGATCGAGCCGCTGAACTTTGGCGCTGAATACGACGTAGACGACATCCTGCCAGCAATGCGTGCAGGCCTGTCTGCTGACGGTCAGCTTTACGCTGCGCCATTCTATGGTGAATCGTCCATGGTCATGTATCGCAAGGACCTGACAGACGCTGCTGGCGTGACAATCAACGACAACGATAGCTGGGCTCGCGTAATGCAGGCCGCGGCTGCGATGCACGACCCTGACAACGGCGTTTACGGTGCATGTCTGCGCGGCAAGCCAGGCTGGGGCGACAACATGGCGTTCGTGACAACTGTTGTGAACTCTTTCGGTGGCGCATGGTTTGACGCAGATGGCCGTCCGCAGTTGGATTCCGCAATGTGGAACCAAGCTGTTAATTTCTACGTTGATCTGCTGGGGTCATACGGCCCTCCAGGTTCCGAAGGTAACTCCTTCAACGAGATCCTCGCGCTGTATAACGAAGGCAAATGTGGCCTGTGGATTGACGCGACAATCGCTGCGTCTTTCTTGGAAGTTGACGGCGTTGCATATGCTCAGTCACCAAACGCTGGTGTCTCTGCTGGTGCAAACTGGCTGTGGGCATGGGCAATGGCTGTTCCAACAGGTTCGCCAAACTCCGAAGCTGCACATGACTTCATCGAGTGGGCAACATCCAAAGACTACGTTCAGGCTGTAGGTAACCACCCGGACTACGGTTGGGGTTCTGTTCCAACTGGTCAGCGCGCATCCACATATGCAATTCCTGAGTTCCAGGCTGTTGCCGGATTTGCTGCTGCTGAAATGGCTGCGATCGATTCCGCGGCTCCAGAAGCCACAGACATCAAGCCATACGTAGGTGTTCAGTTCGCTGCGATCCCGGAATTCCCAGAAGTGGGCTCTGCGGTTGCACAAGAAATCGCTGCGGCACTGTCAGGCGCTAAGACTGTCGAAGAAGCACTGGAAGCCGCACAAGCAGCTGCCGATGCAATCATGTCCGAAGCGGGTTACTACTAACCCCTAAGGCAATTGATCGAAAGGCCCGGCTTGTCCGGGCCTTTCATACTAACATCTTGTTTCGTTTGTTTGGGCTGACCCCTCAGTTGGCAATGTCGCCCTCCGGATGGACACCCGTATTCACGATGACAAATGAAATACCCTGCTTTTTTAAGGTGACCCGAGCTATGTCCAAAAGAACACTGCCTCGCATACTCCAAACGCCAGCCGTAATCCTGCTGCTGATCTGGATGTTGGTCCCGCTGAGCATGACGCTCTACTTCTCTTTCATCCGCTATGTGCTCAACAATACGCGCAGGCCTGAATGGACAACCCCCAGCTTTAGCAACTGGCGCGGTTTCGGTAATTATGAATACGTGCTGAACGCCAAAGATTTTTGGTTCGCCATTCAAAACTCTGTTTTCATCGTCTCAAGCATCTTGGTTATTACCGTTGTGTTGGGCCTTGGGATCGCTGTCCTGATCAACCGGAATTTCCCTGGACGGGGTATCGTGCGCGTATTGCTGATCTCGCCCTTCTTTGTGATGCCAGCCGTGAACGCAGTGCTTTGGATCAACATATTGCTTGATCCTGTATTAGGCCTGCAGGGCATCGCTGTTGGTGGCTTGAACAATCTGGTCGACGGGTTGCGCGACTTCCCTGTTTTGGGTGCGTTCTTTAACCTTTGGCCAGTGATAGAGCCTATTTCTTTCCGCGCGACGCAGACCTCATCTTATGCGGTGATCATGATGGTCGCGTGGCAGTGGACACCATTTGCGGTGCTGATCTTTATGACATCGCTGCAGTCCGAGGATGAAAGCCAGAAAGAAGCGGCAACGCTGGATGGAGCAAGCGCATGGTCGCAGTTCATCAACCTGACAGTGCCTCATCTGGCGCGCCCGATTGCTATCGTGGTGATGATCCAGTCAATCTTCCACCTCTCGCTTTATGCCGAGATTGAGATTGTCAGCCGCGGGAACGGCAATAAGAACCTGCCATACCTGATCGGTGAGTTCGCAAACAATAACATCGGTGCAGCAAGCGCCACTGGCATTTTCGCCGTCATCCTCGCCAATATCATCGCGATCTTCTTGTTGCGTATGGTTGGCAAAAGCTTGATGGACTAGGGAGCAAACCAATGGCAGCAGTTACAGAAAGCTCTAAATTCAGCAAGATCGCTTGGCCTGTTCTGGCTTGGATTGTGGCGCTGATTTTCTTCTTTCCGATCTTCTATCTGGTGTTGACCAGCTTCAAGACCGACGCGGATGCAGTGAAGCCTGAATTCTTGTTCAAATTCACACCAACGTTGGAAAACTACACCAACATGACGCAGAACTATGACTATTGGCGTTTTGCGACCAACTCGGTGATTACATCGACGTTTGCAACGCTGTTTGCGCTGATCGTAGGTGTGCCATGTGCCTATGCAATGGCGTTCAATCCATCTCGCCACACCAAGGACATCCTGATGTGGATGCTGTCGACCAAGATGTTGCCAGCGGCGGCGGTGCTCTATCCGATGACCTTCCTGACCAAAAACTTCCTCGGGATTTTTGACACGCATTTCCTCGTGATCTTGGTGCTTTGCTTAGTGAACCTGCCCATCGCAATTTGGATGTTGTTCACCTACTTCAAGGAAATCCCGAAAGAGATTATTGAAGCCGGCAAGATGGACGGTGTCAGCACATGGGGCGAAATCAAAGACATTCTGATCCCATTGGCGTGGGGCGGTATTGCGTCCACCGCGCTGCTGACGTTCATTTTCTGCTGGAACGAAGCCTATTGGACCGTGCGCCTGACCACGATTGATGCGGCGACTTTGTCCAAGTTGATCGAGGGCAACCGCGCGCCAGAGGGCCTGTTCTTTGGTCGCTTGTCTGCTGTGTCCACCGCCGCGATTGCGCCCATCGTGGTCCTTGGCTGGTTCTGCCAGAAACAGCTCGTAGCGGGTTTGACATTCGGTGCGGTCAAGTGACGATCAACGCCGCCCAAACTGATCTGACAGGCAAAACCGCCGTCGTCACTGGTGCGTCGGGTGGCATTGGTCAGGCTGCTGTCATGCATTTTGCAGCGATGGGCGCGAATGTTTTTGCGGCGGATATCGGACCTGATTTTGATGGCGAAGCGATTTATCGGCCATTCGATTTGCTGGACAACAGGGGCCTTGCCGAGATTGCGAATTGGATCGCGGAAATCAAGCCGGACATCCTTTTCAATAACGCTGCGGTTTTCGATATGGGGTCCATTCTTGACGCGGATCTAAATCAATTCGACCGCTTGTTCGGCGTCAATGTCCGTGCGTTTTATGCAGTGATGCAAGCGACCGCTAGATCCATGGTTGCGTGCGACGCCAAGGGGTCGATTATCAACCTTGCCTCCCAAGCAGGACATCGCGGCGAAGCCTTAGTTGCGCATTACTGCGCCACAAAGGCCGCTGTGATCAGCTACACCCAATCCGCAGCACTGGCGTTGGCCCCGCATGGCATCCGCGTCAACGCCATCAGCCCGGGTGTGATTGATACGCCGATGTGGAAAGATGTTGATGCGTTGTTTGCCAAGTATGAAGGCAAACAGATAGGTCAGAAAAAGCGCGAAGTTGGCGAAGCGGTGCCTTTGGGCTACATGGGTGCGCCCGATGATGTTGCCCGTGTCGCTGCTTTTCTTGCCAGCGACCAGTCGGCTTATATGACCGCCCAAACCATCGGTGTCGATGGTGGCAACGTGTTGAGGTAGGTCCATGTCAATTATCCAACCAGAAATCGAAATCGTTGACCGCAACAGGCATTCCATCCGGTATCTGGAACATGGTTGGCCCACGGATCTATGCCGCTGGCATAGCCACGCCGAATACGAACTACACCTGATCGTCACCACACGCGGCAAGGCATTTGTTGGCGACTATATTGGTGATTTTGGTCCAGGAACATTGTTTCTGACCGGCCCGAATTTACCGCACAATTGGATCACTGATGATGTATGGACAACGCCTGTTGAAACCCGCGACATGCTGGTGCAATTCAGTCAGTCCAGCGTTGATAACCTTGCCACAGCTTTTCCCGAGTTTAGCGAAGTCAGGCAGATGTTGATGACGGCGCAATCCGGTATCGAATTTACCGGTTTCAACGCCACTTTTGCGCGCGGCCACATGGAAGCGATCCGCGATAGCAAAGGGCCGGAACGCATCCTTGCCTTTATTCGGTTTCTTGTTCGTTTGAACGAACATGCCGAGCGAAAATTGCTGTCCGTGGTCAAGCTGAATCAACCCCAAGGTGGCAGTAAACAGGCCAAGGTTGGCGGCGTGATTGATTACATCGTGCAAAACTTTAGAGATGAAATTTCTATTGATGCGGCCGCACAAATGGCCGGCATGACCCAAGCGACATTCCGGCGCAATTTTCAAGCGACAACCGGTCACCGTTTTGTGGAATTTGTGAACAGGGTTCGGATAGGGCAGGCCTGTGGCATGTTGTATGCCACCGATGACCAAATCACCACGATTTGCTATCGCGTCGGCTTTCAAAACCTAGCCAATTTCAATCGACAGTTTCTGAAAATGAAAGGGATGACCCCCTCGGCGTATCGTGAAATGGCGCAGAACGATCTGACACCCGCAAAGGAACCAGTGTGATGAACAAGGTGAACCCCACGCGCGTCACCGCGTCCCAATATGACCGCGCGGCCTGTCAGGTTGGTGTGGTGCATCTTGGTTTTGGTGCGTTCCACCGCGCCCATCAGGCGGTCTATATCGACGACTATATGGAGCAATCCGGTGATCTGGCCTGGGGTATTGCGGCGATCAATCTGCGTGCAGCCGAGGCCGCAAGCTTTGCCGATCATGCAGCAGGCAATGACGGCTATTTGTTGAAATCAGTGTCCCCAACGGGCGAAGTTGCACTGTCGCAAATCCGAAGCCATATCGCGTTTGCCGATTGGTCAACTGCCCCCACCGACGCCACAGCATACCTAGAACGTGCATCGGTCAAGATGGTCACAATCACCGTCACTGAAAGCGGGTATTACACTGATGCTGATGGCGCACTTGATATAACTGATCCCGTAATTGCGGCTGAAATTTCCGGGGCAAGTGGCACCAGCGTTTACGCCTATTTGGCCGATGGCTTGCGCCGTCGCATGGACTTGAATGGCGCGCCGATCACTCTGTGTTGCTGCGACAATATCCGCAGCAATGGTAAGATGCTGGAACGGAATTTTGCATCCTATCTGGGCGCGTTGGGTTTGGATGAATTGCAAAGCTGGGTCGCAAATAACGTCGCCTTTCCATGCTCGATGGTGGACCGGATTACACCGCGCGCGTCTGACGAACTAGCAAAAGAGCTGTCGCATGTGGTGGGCGAAGCCGTTGCCCATCCGGTCATGGCCGAAGCCTTCGCTCAATGGGTGCTCGAAGACAACTTCGCCGCTGACATGCCTGACCTCGCCCGTGTCGGTGTGACCATCACCGACAACGTTGACCCGTTCGAGGAAACCAAAATTCGTGTGTTAAATGGCGGCCATACCTGCCTGTCGTATTTGGCGGCACTCCACGGGATAAAAACATTTGATCAGGCGATGAACGAGCGGGAACTGTTTGATCATTTCTGGGCATACGAGACGCAAGAAGTGCTGCCAGCGCTGACGCTCGATCTACCATTTTCTAAGGCTGATTACCTCGACAGTATCAAAGCGCGTTTCAAGAACCCCGCAATTGCCGACACAGTCGCCCGCATTTGTGCCGATGGGTTTGCCAAGTTTTCGATCTTTGTCCGCCCGACGTTGGAACAATGCTTGGCCCAAGGCATCATGCCGCATCACGGTATCACCAGCATCGCAAGCTGGTATGTTTTCGCCCTGCACGTGCAGGCAGGAAAAATTCCGTTCGACTATGCCGAACCGAATTGGGATGCATTGAACGCGTTGCTTGGGACTGACGGTTTCATCACATCAAAACACCTGTGGGGCGACATTCCCGCCAACCACTCAGAATTTGCCGTCGCATTGCGCGCAGCTATCACACGAATGGAGCAAACATGGCCACTCTAACCATCCGCAATCTGCGCAAATCCTATGGCGACGTCGATGTCATGCACGGCGTAGACCTTGATATCGACGACGGCGAATTTGTCGTATTTGTTGGCCCATCGGGGTGTGGTAAATCAACGCTCTTGCGCATGATTGCAGGGCTAGAAGAAATCACATCTGGCACTGTTGCGATTGACAGCGAAGTCGTGAACGAAACGCCCCCGGCCAAGCGCGGCGTGGCGATGGTGTTTCAGACTTACGCGCTTTATCCGCATATGACGGTCTACAACAATATGGCGTTCGGTCTAAAGCAGATCAAAACGCCCAAGGACGAGATTGATCGCCGCGTGAAAGAAGCCGCCGAAGTTTTGCAAATCACTGATTACCTTGACCGTAGTCCGCGCAATCTATCAGGCGGTCAGCGCCAGCGTGTTGCCATCGGGCGCGCCATTGTCCGCGATCCCAAAGTGTTCTTGTTCGACGAGCCGCTGTCGAACCTTGACGCCGCATTACGCGTGCAAACACGGCTTGAGATTTCGCGCCTACACGAACGCCTCGGCTCTACCATGATCTATGTGACCCACGATCAGGTCGAAGCGATGACCTTGGCCAATAAAATTGTCGTCCTGCGTGATGGGCGGGTCGAGCAAGTTGGCTCGCCCACGGTGTTATATGACACCCCGCAAAATATGTTTGTGGCGGGGTTCATCGGAAGCCCGAAAATGAACTTTTTCACCTCCGCCGATCTGACCGCAAATGCAGATTTGGATACCGCACATGTGATGGGCCTGCGCCCTGAACATTTGGTGCCTTGTGACGCCACAATTGCGCTGGTGACAGGCAAGGTTGATCTGCTCGAAAACCTTGGCGAATATATTCTTGCCCATCTGATCACCGAGACAGGCGTGTCATTTGTGGCCAAGATTGACCGTGTTGACGGGTTAAAAAACGGGCAGGACATGTCGTTTACGGCCAGCGACCAAAACGTCCACAAATTCGATGCGACAACCGAACAACGCCTTTAATTCGAAGGACTAAAAATGATCCTATGCTGCGGTGAAGCTTTGATTGATATGGTGCCGAGCACGTCTGTCGATGGCGACACGTGTTTCGTTCCCAAGGCAGGTGGCGCGGTGTTTAACACAGCAATTGCGCTTGGCAGGCTTGGTGCAGATGTTGGCCTGTTCACCGGTGTCTCAAACGATTTTCTTGGTCGTATTTTGCACGATGAATTGACAGCGAGCAACGTGCAAACCCGCCATCTTGTGACCCGTGATGCGCCCAGCTCTTTGGCGTTTGTAGAGTTGAACAAGGGGCAAGCTCAATACACGTTTTACACTGATAACGCAGCTGATGCCTCTCTTACCGCTGCCGAAGTTCCTGCCGACCTAACCGATGTGACCGCTCTATTTTTTGGTGGTATCAGCCTCTGTACGGACCCGACCGCTACGACGATGCAGGCCGTTATGACCGCGCAATCAGCCAATTGTGTTACCATGATCGACCCGAATATTCGGCCCTCATTCATTTCGGACAAAGCGACCTACCGCGCGCGTTTGTTTGATATGATCGGACACAGTGACATTCTGAAAATTTCTGACGAGGACCTGAATTGGCTTGTCCCTGAAATCAATAGCATTGAGGCGCAACTTGCGGCTTTCGTTGATGATGACAAGCTGGTGTTTGTCACCAAGGGCGCTGACGGGGCGGATGCTTATCTTGGCACCCAAAAGGTCGCGAGTGCCGATGCAAAATCAGTCAAAGTTGTTGATACAATAGGTGCAGGCGACACATTCAACGCCGCAATTTTGCATGTGCTGGCAGCGCGCGGATCGTTCCGCGATCCAACGCATTTCACCCCATCCATTACAGCGATCCAAGCCGCGCTAGACCTCGCGATCGCGACCGCTGCGATCACAGTATCACGCGTCGGCGCAAATCCACCTTGGGCTGCCGAAATTGAGTGATATCAAGTCTCCCATTTGGATCGTGGGTCCGACATAGATGATCAAAGTCGCGAAAACGCGAGTGCGCATTTGGCACGTAACTTTAGCAGTTTTTTGACCTGCCCGGAATAGCTGCCCACTGCCAGATCGGTCACCATCAATGCCCGAAACGAGCCACACTTCGGGGCCTAGTTTAGGCCTTTCCCAAACCGGACCCTCATGCATCACGCAGCTTCTGTCAAAGTCGGCTCAGACCGGACCTTTGCTAGAGCGCAGCGACCCAACACCGGTCCCCATTTGCCCTACACATCAAACGTCGCAAAAACCGGCGCGTGATCGCTGGGTTTTTCCCAGCCACGTGCCGCCCGCAGAACGCGGCTGGAATGGCCCGCGTTCGCAATATCGGCCGTCGCCCAGACGTGATCGAGACGGCGGCCTTTGTCGGCTGTGTCCCATTCGCGGGCGCGGTAGGACCACCAGCTATACAGCTTGCCTTCAGGGATATTAGCACGGGTCACGTCGACCCAATTGCCCGCGTCCTGGACTTCGGCCAGTGCCTCGACCTCCACCGGAGTGTGGCTAACAACCTTAAGAAGTTTCTTGTGGTCCCAGACGTCATCTTCGCGCGGGGCGATGTTAAGGTCCCCGACAAGAATGGATTTTTGCGGGGTTTCGCTGCGAAACGCGTCGCGCATTTGGTTAAGATAATCCATCTTTTGGCCGAACTTCTCGTTCACCTCACGGTCGGCAACATCACCGCCAGCGGGCACGTAAAAGTTGTGGATCGTCACGCCATTTTCCAATTTGCCCGCGATGTGGCGGGCGTGGCCCAGTTGCGCGTAGTCCTCGGCCCCGGCCTCGACCATCGGGATTTTGGACAGGATAGCGACGCCGTTATACCCCTTTTGGCCGCGGGCAACCATATGGGTGTAGCCCAGCGCATGGAACTGCTCGAGCGGGATTTTCTCGACGGGGCTTTTGCATTCTTGCAGGCAGATCACATCGGGCGCCTCGTCGCGCATCAACTGGCAGACGATGTTTTCGCGCAAGCGGACCGAGTTGATATTCCAAGTGGCTAGGGTAAAGGGCATTTGTTTTCCTTACATCAATGCAGCGGCAGGGCGGATGTATCCGCACACCGTGCCGCGCCAGTTTTTCACATCGGGGGTCATCCGGGCACGGGTTGCGGGGTGGGCCGGATCCAGCACGCCCAGCTTGACCAGTATCGCCGCAATCGCGGCCTCAGACGCGCGGGTGGTGCCGTCCACAATTTTCAAGGCAACACCCATTTTCAGCGCGGGAATGATGGCAATGAACACCGCCTCGGCACCTGTTTTGATCGCCACCTTGTGGTCCATCGCCCGCATCAGATCGGTGCAGGCGCGGGTTTCACCAGCGACGAGTTCCGGGTAAGTCATCATCGCGTCGCGTAATTTCACCATCGCCTGTTCGCGCAGATCACCTGAGTGGCCTGCACGGGCAAAATGCGCCATCGCGCGCGCTAGGCCGGTCACAGTGCAGGCGTGATTGGGGGCGGAACACCCGTCAATCCCGTAACCGGGACTGGTTTCCTGAGTCACGTCTTCAAAGGCGGCTTTACAGGCCTGCTGCACGGGGTGGTCGATCAGTTCATAGTCAGCGCCGCCGCCCAGATGTTTGTTCAGCGTCAAGAAACCTGCGTGTTTGCCCGAACAGTTGTTATGCACCTGACACGGCTCTTCGTGTGCGCGGATCAGGCCATGCATCGCCGGTTTGTCGTTTGGCATTTGCGGCCCGCAGCGAAAATCACTGTCGGTCATGCCCAGATCATCCAGCCATGCGCTGACCCGATCTGTATGGATCGCAGCGCCTTGGTGGGACGCGCAAGCCAGCGCCAGTTGCTCGCCCGTCAAATGCGCCCCTGCCCCGCTCTCGAGCAGTGGCAAGGCTTGGATCATTTTGCACGATGACCGCGGATAGATCACCGCATTGGGGTCGCCCCAAGCATGGACAACCTGCCCCGCCTCGTCGCAGACCACCGCATGGCCTTGGTGGATGGATTCCAGCAGGTCACCGCGCCAGACTTCGACCAGATTTTCAGCATGTCCCATAAGGCACCCCCGATGATTGATTGCCACATGGCTAGCGCCTCGCGCGGCATAGGGCCAGCGCGTTTTCTGGCATGACCGGTTTGCGTGTAAAAAACAGGCTTTCCCATACGGGCGGTTTTTTGCTAATGTCCTTGGTATCGAGTTGAAAAAACGCCACATCAACGCAAAAGTGCGCATAACAGATGCACTGCGTAAGAATTGGCATCCAGAGGCAAGCACAGCTTGGAGGCTGTAACATGTATCAAATGATTTCCCGCGCGATCGGCGCTGTTGCCCTATGTGGTTTGGCAGGCATGGCTGCCGCGCAAGAAAGCGACAATCGGGTTGCGGCCAACACAGACTGGAGCGTCTTTGTCGAAGACGGCCCCAAGGAATGCTGGGGCGTATCCGCGCCCAAAGAAACCGTCAACACCCGCGACGGCAAGGCCGTGTCCGTGCGCCGCGGCGAGATTTTGTTGATGGTGTTCTACCGCCCGGGTGAATCGGTGTCTGGTCAGGTGGCCTTTACCGGCGGCTATCCGTTTGCGAGCGGATCATCTGCCGAACTGAACATCAGTGGCACAAAATTCCAACTGTTCACCGAAGGCGAATGGGCGTGGCCTGCCACCCCGCAAGATGACGCCAAGATTGTGGCATCCATGAAGCGTGGCGCGGATGCGATTGTCACCGCCCGTTCCGGTCGCGGCACCCAGACCCAAGACAAATTCAGCTTGCTCGGCTTTACCGCCGCAGTTGAAGACGCAGCCAACCGCTGCAAGTAATTAGCGCGACGCCGATGCGCTTGCACGATTATGGGGCGGCTTCCTTGCGGGGGCCGCCCCTTTTGCCTATATGAGCGGCCTAGCCGCCAAACGGAGGTCCCTCGATGGAACCTGTTGCCCCGATTACCCCAGACGTCCTGACCATCCCGCGCAAAGAAACGGGCGGGGTGCCCAATCTTGTCGGGATGTCCCGCGACACGATGCGCGATGCGTTGATCGGGGTTGGCACACCTGAAAAGCAGGCCAAGATGCGGGTCGGGCAAATCTGGCAGTGGATTTACCACTGGGGCACCCGCAATTTCGACGAGATGACAAATCTGTCCAAGGACTATCGCGCCCTGCTGGCCGAACACTTTGTCGTCGAAGTCCCCGAGGTCATCACCCGTCAGGTGTCCGACGATGGCACCCGTAAATATCTGGTGCGCATTGCAGGCGGTCATGAGGTCGAGGTGGTTTATATCCCTGAAACCGACCGTGGCACCTTGTGCATTTCCAGTCAGGTCGGCTGCACGCTGACCTGTTCGTTCTGCCACACCGGCACCCAGAAACTGGTCCGCAACCTAACCTCTGCCGAGATCATCGGTCAGGTCATGGTCGCCCGCGACGATCTGGGCGAATGGCCTGACGTCGGCACCAAGCCCGAAGGCCCGCGCCTGCTATCGAACATCGTTCTGATGGGCATGGGCGAGCCGCTGTATAATTTTGAAAACGTGCGCGACGCGATGAAAATCGCGATGGACCCGAACGGGATTCAGCTGTCGCGCCGCCGGATCACTTTGTCTACTTCTGGTGTCGTGCCGGAAATTGCCCGCACCGCCCAAGAAATCGGATGCCAACTGGCGATTTCCTATCACGCCACCACGGATGAGGTCCGCAACAAGCTGGTCCCGATCAACAAACGTTGGCCCTTGGCCGACCTTCTGGACGCGCTGCGCGCCTATCCACGGGTCAGCAACTCGGAACGGATCACCTTTGAATATGTCATGCTGGACGGCGTGAACGACAGCGACGAAGACGCCCACCGTCTGGTCAAACAGATCGACGGCATCCCTGCCAAAATCAACCTGATCCCCTTCAATGAATGGCCCGGCGCCCCCTTTAAGCGGTCGTCAAACAACCGCATCCGGGCCTTTGCCGATATTGTGCATAATGCGGGCTACGCCAGCCCCGTCCGCAAACCGCGCGGCGAGGACATCATGGCCGCCTGCGGTCAGCTAAAGTCCGAAACCGAACGTGCGCGCAAATCCAAGCGCCAGATCGAGGCAGAGACAGGGCTTTAGATAAAGTCGAAAGTATCCGTATCAATCTGATCGTAGCTATACCCTTCGATGGTCAACGACCCGATCAGGATCAGGTTCGAATAGATATCGTATTCTGCAACGCCTGACCCCTGAACGGTTGTAAGTTGCAGGCTGTTACCATCCAGACGGATTTGGTCGACCCCATAGTCAAAATCATAGATGGTGACGTTGGTTTGTAGGTTTGGATCCGTCCGGATGATAATGACGTCCGCACCGTCGCCTACATACATATCGGCTGTTGATCCCGCCGTGACCGCAACCCTGTCATCGCCCGCGCCGGTCGTGATGTAATTCACGCCTGTGCCCGAATAAATGGTGTCGTTGCCTGCGCCGCCATAGAGGAAATCATCGCCTGTGCCGCCGGACAACCAATCGTCGCCAATGCCGCCTTCTAGATAGTCGTTACCGGATGAACCATACATCCGGTCGTTGTTTTCACCGCCATAAAGGAAATCGTTTCCTGACCCGCCGCCCATCCGGTCATCGCCCGTGCCGCCATAGCCAATGTCATCGCCGCGCGCCCCGACCAACACGTCATTGCCCGCGCCGCCATACAGATAGTCACTGTCGGCCCCGCCGTTCAGCAGATCATTGCCGACCTCTCCATGCAAGAAATCATAGCCGCTTCCGCCATAGAGCCGGTCAAACCCGGCACCCCCCGAGATAATGTCGCTATCGGCGCCGCCGCCGATCCGGTCGTGGCCGTAGCCGCCATCAATTTCGTCCCATCCGTCGCCACCTTGGATATAGTCGTCGCCGCGTCCCCCAAAAACAGAATCGGCTCCATCGCCGCCGTAGATGCGGTCTTGGCCAAAGCTACCGTTCAGTTGGTCAGCCCCCGAACCGCCGTACATGCGATCATGCCCATAGCTGCCATTAAGGTTATCCCAGCCGTCCCCCCCGCTTAGCCGATCGTTTCCACGGCCACCGAACAAGTTGTCGTCGTCAAATCCGCCATAAATGCGGTCGTCCCCAAAGGATCCGACAAGGTGATCCTGGCCACCGTTTCCATATATCCGGTCGTGCCCGTAGCCGCCGAACAGGCTATCGTCGTAGCCGCGGCCATGCAGTAGATCACCGCCTCTGCCGCCTTCGATCGTCGTGTCTTGTGTCACAGCAACGATCGTGTCCGAACGATCGCCCCCAGCAATCGAAAAGCCAGTGCTTGTATCGTTGAAAACCCAACCATCGGTGTTGATGCTATCGCCATAAAGGTGATCAAGCGCCTCAAGATCGAGGAGCCCAAGCGCATTTCTGGCCCCGCCATTATAGGTCATGACCGTATTTGTGGCGTTATCCACCGAAGCCGCCAACGTGTAGATCCCTTCGTGCGGGTGGCTAAGCCCTACAGCATGGCCAATTTCGTGCAAAATCGTGCCAAACCGCCGTGAGCCGATTTCAAAATCACCGGTGCCGTCGATCACCAATGTGCCAAAAAAGCTGTAGCCCCAGTCGATTCTGGGAGACGGGTAATGCGCATAGCCCCCGTAACCCGTCCCCTGACCGCGAGCGACGTTGATCATTGCTTCGCCTTCGATTTCGACAAAAACGATACCGCTGATTTCCGAAAACATTTCAACCGCATCGCGAAAACTGTCTTCTTGCGCGGCGGTGAATTCGTAATAGCTGGCATTTGGATAGCCCGAGTTTTCAAAATTCCCCAGTTCGGCGCCGCTGGAAAAGCTATAGGTGACGATCACGGGTGTCCCTAAACCAAGACCGGCATTCCAGATGGATTCTTCTGAATCGTGGTAGGCAAGAATACCGTCGATGGTTGTGACTACGGGCATAATTCAGGCTCCTGATAATAGATATGGCACTATGGGTCGTAAGACGGTTCTAGATCAGCCGTCCGACTGCACCGGATGTGGCGGGAAAAATAGTCCCTTGCCGGACGCATGCTTAGGTTGCTTTATGCGGGGGTAGTCAGTCAACCTTGACGGGGGGGGTACCCCCCGATGACGCCCCCCGCTTGCGCGATTACCTGCCCGGCAGGCCGCTTCGACGCGCGCGGTCGTTCCAGTTCTCGAGCGCTTCAACCGCCTCTTCTGCCGTCTCGACAAAGACGAACAGGTCGAGGTCTTCGTCAGAAATCGTGCCCGCATCCGCCAGCGTTTCCCAGTTGATGATACCGCGCCAAAAATCCTCGCCGAACAAGATGAACGGCACCCGTTCCATGCGGCCGGTCTGGATCAGGGTCAGGGCCTCGAATGTTTCATCCAAAGTGCCAAAACCACCAGGGAACACTGTGATCGCGGCGGCACGCATCAGGAAATGCATCTTGCGGATCGCAAAGTAGTGAAAGTTAAAGCACAGTTCAGGCGTGACGTATTCGTTCGGCGCCTGTTCATGGGGCAGAACAATGTTCAGGCCGATCGACCGGCCACCGGCCTCTAATGCGCCACGGTTGCCTGCTTCCATCACGCCGGGGCCGCCGCCTGTGGCGATCACGTTTTCGGAGCCGCCGGTTTTCATCGACTTTTCGGTGACGATCTGTGCAAATTTGCGGGCCTCTTCGTAATACTTCGAAAGGTCCGACAGGGTCTGGGTCCGCGCGCTGTCCTTGTCTGCTGGCGCAGGGATACGTGCCCCGCCGAACATGACGACTGTGCTGTCCACATTCGCTTCGTCCATCAGCATTTCGGGTTTCAACAGTTCGAGCTGCAACCGCACGGGGCGCAATTCGTCCCGGCACAAGAAATCTTCGTCGGCGAATGCAAGGCGATATTCCGGCGCGCGGGTTTGCGGCGTGTCGGGGACATTGACCGCCTCGTTGCGGTCTTCGCGGCTATCGCGGAACGGGTGGTGTCGGTTTTCGTCTTTCATATGGTCTTTCCTAACATTGCGCGACTGGGGCTTTCCGGTTTATAGCCCGAACCACAGTGAAACCCTAATCAACCCGGAGTGACAATGTCTAACGCAGCCCTAGAGACCGCAATCGAAGCCGCGTGGGACGCGCGCGACACAATCACCCCCGCCACCAAAGGCGAAACCCGCGAAGCGATCGAAGACACGCTGAACGCACTGGATAGCGGCAAGCTGCGCGTGGCCGAGCGGCAGGACAACGGCGACTGGCACGTCAACCAGTGGGCCAAAAAGGCCGTGCTTCTGGGTTTCCGTATCAAGGACATGGAGCCCCACGACGGCGGCCCCCAAGGCGGCGGCTGGTGGGACAAGGTCGATAGCAAGTTCAAAGGCTGGGACGCAAACCAGTGGAAGGCCGCGGGTTTCCGCGCTGTTCCGAACGCTGTCGTGCGTAAATCGGCTTATATCGCACCGGGCGTGGTGCTGATGCCATCGTTTGTGAATCTCGGCGCCCACGTTGACGAAGGCACGATGGTCGATACTTGGGCCACGGTTGGCAGTTGCGCCCAGATCGGCAAAAACGTGCACCTGTCTGGTGGCGTCGGCATCGGCGGCGTGTTGGAACCAATGCAAGCAGGCCCGACAATCATCGAAGACAACTGCTTTATCGGGGCGCGATCCGAAGTCGTCGAGGGCTGCATCGTGCGCGAAGGCTCGGTTCTGGGTATGGGCGTGTTCATCGGTCAGTCGACCAAGATTGTGGACCGCGAAACCGGCGAAGTCATGTATGGCGAAGTGCCGCCCTATTCCGTCGTGGTCGCAGGCTCAATGCCATCCAAGAACAACGTGAACCTGTATTGCGCGGTGATCGTCAAACGCGTGGACGAACGCACGCGGTCCAAAACAGGCATCAACGAATTGTTGCGTGACTAGCGCAACTGATTGTGATCGTAACCATGGGCTTAAGCCCATGGCGACACAGGGCTTGATGGCCGAAAAACGATCTAGCGGCGCGAATAGGCCGCGCCGAACCATTTGATCAGCAGCTCGTCATAGGTGCCGTCTTCGCGCAGGCGCAGGATCGCTTGGTCCATGTCTTCGCGCAGATCACTGCCGGTCGGGAATACCATTCCGTAGTTTTCCCGACGGTAAACCCGTTCCAGCAGATCGGCTTTTCCAGCAGATTGGGTCCGCACGTAATAGGCAAGGATCGGGCCGTCAAAAACAACTGCGTCCAGTTTGTCGTTCTCGAAATCGCCCAGCAGCTGGGTCAGGTTATTAAGGCCGTTGTTTGCGATTCCACGCCGGTCCAGAAACTCGGCCGAGGTCGATCCGGCAATTGTGCCGACCCGTCGGCCTTCCAAGTCGTTGATCCCGTCAATCGATTGCTGGATTGCACTCACCGTTAGTGCGGCCGTAATCTGCGCCACAAAAATCGACACGATAAACAGACTCGAGATCACCAAGACCACTGCAAAAAAGCGACCGCCCTTGGACTGCGGCACGCGTTCTTCGAACCCGCCGTTCACGACCAGATTCAACGCCCACCAGAACGCGGGAAATCCTGCGTCTTTGGCATCGCGATCGAAATAGGGTTGGCTGCGCCGCTCCATCGCCCACATCAGCATTCCGCTGCCAAACAACAAAACCATTGCCCCCAATATCGACAGGCCGATCTGACGCGTGAACAACGCGGATAGAATGTTGGTATTCGCATTCGAACCTGCCGGCAGCATCACCTGAACGCCCGCCTCGAAAATCGGCTGGCTAAAGTCCATGATCCGTTCGCGTTCCGCCGTAATCGAGATATTGGCAATCGCGCCATCAACTTGCCCGTTTTGAACCGACGACAACATCTGGCCAAAGCTGTCGGTCCGATCGTAACGCACGGACAGTCCCAGTTCTTTGGCCGCTGCATTCAGCAAATCGATGCTAAATCCGGTATCGACCCCATCGGCAACCATTGAAAACGGCGGTCGGGTTACTGTCGAGACCACAATTTCGCCCTGTGGTTGCGCAGCGACGCTGCACCCTTGCCACACTAGGACAAGGCCCAAAAAGAGCCGCAAAATTTTTGTCATTGGTATCCCCACCACTTGCACAGCCGCAGTTATTGCGCGAAACCATACATCTTGACAAGCAGCCGCAAATTCCGGCCGATCGATCGTTTCCAAGAGGGCATTATGACCAAGAAGCCAAACCGTCAAAAGGTGTTCACCCTGCTCGTCGAAGTCGGCCGCGCTGACGACGACGGATTGCCCGCCGACGCCACAGGTGGCGCGCTGATGTGTTACGCATCAGGAATTGACGAGGCCGAAGCCGTCCGCGAGACGGTCGCGATCCTCAAACAGGCCGATCTCGCGCCGTTGGATGTGTCCGGCTATGGCACCCTAGAGGAACGATTGGCCGAAGGTCATGACGTCAGCCAGGAAGAACGCGACCTGATGCAGCGCGCCCTAGATGAAAACAGCGTGATCGTTGCTCAGATGACCCCGTTCTTTGACGGCGACGGGATCGTCAGCGATGGCGACCACACAGGTACTGTGCACTAGGCCACCAGTAGTTTGCGCAGGGTTTGCGCCTGATAGGACTGCAGAACCGGCACGCGACCGTGTTTGCAGATCGGCATCAATTCGTTTGGCATCGTCCGCAGCACCGTGTGAGCCCGCAAAGCAGGATCGCGGCGCAAACCGGTGATGTCCAATCCTTCGACAACCATACCGGCGATCCGCATCGGGGCCACACGATCCAGCAGCAACTGGTGATAAGTTTGCAATGTGCCACATTGCGCACGACGCACAGCGCTGTCATCACGCAAATGCCCCGCATTCAGGGCAACCGAAGGCGTATCAAACAAATAGTCCACCTCGGACCCGTTCATTCGGATACGTTGATCCGGCGCAACCGTCAGGTCGGCATGTAGCCCGTGATAGGGCGCACGCAGAACCAGCGGCGCAAACCGCCCTTGTGCAGGCAGGGTTATGGCACCGCTCCAGCGGATTTGCGCCGGTGACCCGTCAGCGGTGGTCACGATATGACCCCGCCGCAATTCCGCAATCGGCGCATAGCCTTCTGGGGTCATCACCATCGTTTGTGGCGCAAGCCCCGGCATCACGCCGATTGGCACAACTTGATCGGCAAGAGCGGCGAAGGTCAGGCCATCGCCGAACCGACAATGGCTGTGGTCGGCCATAATCCGGCGCGCGTCGCGCATCGACAATGGCAACGGCGCCACCAGATCCAGATACACAAGCCCACCGCCATCGCTGACATCCACCGCCAGCACGCCCTTGCGCATCGGCGCGTCCCAACTGTAGGTCACGAGCAGGCTGTCGCTGGGCGACACGAGCCCTGTTTCGAGCGAGAAAAACTTGCGGTCCCGTCCCTGCCATTGTTC
>CAXIAS010000037.1:0-25436 GCA_964022195.1 uncultured Roseobacteraceae bacterium | reverse complement strand
GCCTCGGTACTGCCGAGTGACGTACGTGGCCGTAGGGGCGTAGGGCGAGAACGCCGGGTGGCCGGCGACGGGAGCGCACGGTCGGAGGCGCTGTGCACGATCTCGTTTGCCGCCAACCGCAGGGTATATGGCCAATGGCAGTCGGCAATGCCGTCGCGATTCATTGACGAATTGCCTGAACAACACGTCGAGGTGCTGACACCTCCGGGCCTTTATGGGGGCAGCTACGGGGCTGCGGGCATGGCAGCCAGCGCCTCTCCCGCGATGGGATATCAGTCGGACCTGCACCAAAAGGCGGCGGATGCGAATGTCTATAACTCGCCCGGATGGCGCAGGTTGCAAAACCGTCAGCAACAACGCGGCGTTGCCCAGCCAGCCCAAGCCAAAAACATGACGATCGATCTGGACGCGGTCAGTGCCTTTACCGTGGGCGACCGCGTGTTCCATCAAAAATTCGGCTACGGCGAAGTGATGGGAATTGAGGGTGAAAAACTCGAGATCGAGTTCGACAAAGCAGGGGCGAAACACGTAGTGGCCCGATTTATCGTCAGTGCCGCCCAAGCCGATGATCTGCCGTTCTAGCCCCGAATACAGGCCCCGCTGCGCGTGTCACCATGGGCTTTAGCCCATGGCACCGTGCTAGTGGATCAACATTGGATACAGCGAGACAACCAACAACACCGCCATGGTGATATTAAAGGCCCGCAGGCGTCCTGCAGAGCCCAGCCATTTGCGGACCTGCACCCCCAGCCAGGCCCAAACCGTCACGGACGGAAAATTCACAACACAAAAGATCGCAGCTACGGTGGCGGCCCCCGACACGACCCCCATTGTCGGCGGCGCATAGACGCTGATCGCTGTGATCCCCATGATCCATGCCTTGGGGTTCACCCACTGGAACGCCGCGGCTTGTAAGAATGTAAACGGTTTGCCCTTGACCTTGCCGGCTTCGGGGGGGACCGCGTTGGCGATTTTCCACGCCAGCCACATCATATACAGACCGCCTGCAACTTTTAGGGCGGTGTTGACGATTGGATAGGTTTCAAACACCCGCAACAGCACAACACCGATCATAAAGACCATAAATGCATGCCCCAGACTGATCCCCAGCATATGCGGCACTGTCCGGCGCAACCCGTAGTTGGCCCCAGAGGCCAGCAGCATCAAGTTATTTGGCCCCGGAGTGATAGAGCTGGCGATACCAAAGCCGATCAGGCCCATAAGAAGTGTATATGTCATGGAACAATGAATGACAGCTTTCTGATGCAATGGGGTTGCAAACTGTCATCCAATTGACGAATAATTGCAACTTATGGCGGTATTGGATCAAATTGACGAAAATATATTGCGCGTCTTGTCATCGGACGGGCGGATCAGCAATTTGCATTTGGCCGAACAGGTCGGGCTGTCGCCGTCTGCCTGTCTGCGCCGCGTTCAGGATCTGGAACGTCGGGACATCATTCGTGGCTACCGCGCGCGGCTGGATCCTGTGCAAACCGGACGGGCCTATGTGGTCTATGTCGCTGTGGGATTGGCTGAACACACCAAGGCCGCTCAGATGGGGTTTGAACGCGCAGTCGAATTGGCCCCCGAAGTGACCGAATGCCATAACGTTGCAGGCGCGTTCGAATATATGTTGCGGGTCGAGGTTGCGGATCTACCTGCCTACAAGTCATTCCACACCGATGTTCTGGGCACGGTCCCGCAAGTCAGGTCGATTACCAGTTATATGGTGATGGGCACCCCAAAGGACACGCGCGGCTAATTGCCGATCGTTTGGACGACCGCCAAGTCCGAGGACAGAAACGCCCCCAGTGACAAGCTGCCTGCCATCATCAAGAATACCACTGCCAGTGCGCGCATCGTTGCCTCCTGCATGTTGATTGCACGGATGAAACGGGCGGGCGGCACGTTTCCGTCGCAAAAGGCCAAAAAAAACGGCCATGCCCAAGGGAGGAGGGGCATGACCGTTTTCTGTTCGGCGCCGCGAACCCAAGGGAGGGCGGGTGCAGCGCCAGTTTACGCGGTGCGCCTTTTCAGGGAGGAGGCGGCGCGCCCGTGTTCGAATGAGTTATGGTCGGCGGCGCCCTCAAGGGGGAGGAGCGGACGCCGCCGTCCATAAGGTGATCCCGACATCAGCACCAAGGGGGAGGAAGTGCTGGCGAGACCGGTCTTGGGCGCATCTTTTCAGGGAGGAAGCGACGCGCCCAAAGCTGGTTGATTATTTGCCGAATGCGGCCTCGTAGGCGACCGTCTTGATCATCGAGCGCGACAGGCCCAGATCGGCCAGATCACGGTTGGACAGGCTGTCCAGTTCGTTGATTGTTGTGGTGTAGATTTTACGCTGGGCACGTGCTGTCGCAAAATTTTCGCGCAGGGCCGCAAAACGCTCGGACAGTGTGGAACCGCCGGTGAATGTCTCGGTGATGAAAGCCATCTGTATACTCTTTTCTCGTATCGTCTTCGATTTGTGCCAGCGGCGCATTCCGCTCGGCTTGTGATAGTGATTTAGTCGATTGCTGCGTTCGCACAATCCCACAATTGGGAATTGCTGCTATGCAGAAAATGCATAAGTGATGCTGACCTAACGTTATAAATTGTTTACAAACTTTTGGCGTGCCGACGGGATGCTTGCGATTTTTGCAAAAACCGCAGATGAACGCACATACCTGATTTACGGCGAAAGGGCCTTCGACATGACAGTATCCCGCGACGACGTCCTAGCCACCCTAAAGGCGCTGACGCTGCCCAGCGGCGCCGATTTGGTTTCCAGCGATATGATCCGCGCTCTGACGGTTGATGGCGACACGGTGCGTTTTGTCATTGAGGCCCCAACCCCCGAGATGGCGTCGCAGATGGACGGCGTGCGCCGCGCAGCCGAGGCAACCGTGCAGGCAATGGACGGCGTGTCCAGCGTGTCGGCCGTTCTGACAGCCCACGGCCCTGCCGCCAAAACCGCGGAACCACCACAGTTAAAGGTCGGGCGCCATCCGACCCCGCAGGCGGGCCCTGCGCCGGTTGCAGGCGTTGACCGAATTCTGGCCATCGGGTCGGGCAAGGGCGGCGTGGGCAAATCGACAGTGTCGTCGAACCTCGCTGTTGCATTGGCCCGAGAAGGCCGCCGCGTCGGCCTGCTGGATGCCGACATCTACGGCCCCAGCCAGCCGCGCATGATGGGCGTTAGCAAACGCCCCGCATCCCCTGACGGAAAAACGATCATCCCGCTCAACGCGCATGGCGTCACGATGATGTCGATCGGCCTGATGATGGACCCCAACAAAGCCGTCGTCTGGCGGGGCCCGATGTTGATGGGCGCATTGCAGCAGATGCTGGGCCAAGTCGAATGGGGCGATCTGGATGTTTTGATTGTCGATCTGCCTCCGGGCACGGGCGATGTGCAACTGACGCTTTGCCAAAAGACCGAACTGACCGGTGCTGTCGTCGTCAGCACGCCGCAGGACGTGGCCCTGTTGGACGCGCGAAAAGCGCTGGATATGTTCAACAGCCTGAATACGCCGGTTCTGGGCTTGATCGAGAATATGTCGACCTATGTCTGCCCTGAATGCGGGCATGAGGCGCATATCTTTGGCCACGGTGGTGTCGCGGCCGAAGCCGACAAGATCGGTGTTCCGTTCCTGGGCGCGTTGCCGATTGATCTGGACACGCGACTGGCGGGCGATGCGGGCACGCCGATTGCGGCGGGCGAGGGGCCGATGGCGGATGCTTACCGCGCGCTTGCGCGGCGGTTCATTGAAGGTGGAATGGCCTAAATGATCATCCGGCTGGCAGAACAGCAAGACGCAGACGCGATCTGGATGTTACTGCAGCCGGTGTTTGCTGCGGGCGACACCTATGCCATCGACCCTGCGATCAGCAGGGACGACGCGCTGGCCTATTGGATGGACCAGCCTGCGGCCTGTTATGTCGTGCAGACGGATGCGGGCATCGTCGGCACATACTATATAAAGACCAATCAACAGGGCGGCGGCGCGCATGTGTGCAACTGCGGCTATATTGTCGGCGCTGATGCCCGAGGGCAGGGGGTGGCGGCGGCCCTATGCCGTGCCTCCCAGACCCAAGCCCGCGATCTGGGCTACCGCGCAATGCAGTTCAATTTCGTGTTGGACAGTAACCAAGGCGCGCTGCACCTGTGGCAAAAGCTGGGGTTCGACATTGTTGGCACGATCCCCAAGGCGTTTGATCATCCGCAGCTGGGTCTGATCGCGTCCCATGTGATGTTCAAGTGGTTGGACGCTGGCTGAACCCATTTCGGGAAATCATGGGATCGACCCCGAATCACGTCAGCGTGAGGCGTTTCTGACGCCAAATTCCGATTAAATTTCGTGAGCCGGGTCAGAATTTGAGGTCGCAGGGACCAATTTCTCAACTTTTTTGGGATTTTATGGAACAGGTCTGAAGTCTGCGATTTTATCTATATGTAGTGGTGTGATTTTGTCGAAACCCACGATGTTCCGAAAATTTGAGGTAAAATCGATAGTGTCGAGTGATCCGATGTGCCTTCGGACTCCATGTTGTTCCATGAATTCCCAAAAAAGTGTTGATCGGTGGTCAAACATACGTCACTAAGGATGCACGGTAACGACGAGAACATGACAACAAGGGGCGACAAAGAACCCCACCGGCAAAAGCAGGTTTCATACAGGCCTCGCCATTACCGAACAATGAGATCCGGCGCGCGAGCGAGCAGACATCCCCCCAGGTGGCGCGCGCAGCTGGACTAGCCCGGAAACGGGACGAGGGCGGCGGATCAAGCAGTGGCAGCTAGCTTGATCCGCCGTTTTCATTTCGAGGGCGAAAGAGATGAACGATTAGGTAGAGAAGGCCAAAGGGACAGTGGTTCTAAGTTTTACAGGCGAACACACCCAAAAGGTGGACGGTAAGGGGCGCATGTCGATCCCTGCCGATTTTCGTCGTGTGCTTGAATCTCAGGACCCTGAATGGACCGAAGGCCTGACCCCGCGCATGTATCTGCTGTATGGTGATCACCTCAAGAATGAGCTGCACGCCTATACGGTCGAAGAATTCAACGCTTTGGTCGCCCAGATCAACGCGATGCCCAAAGGCTCGCCTGCGAAAAAGAAACTGTCCCATCTGTATATCGGTCAGTCCATGAAGATGGACATCGACAAAGATGGTCGCACGGTGATGCCGATCCGCCAGCGCAAAAAGCTGGGGTTGGAGCAGGGCGAATTGTATTTCCGCGGTGTTGGCGACCATTTCGAGATTTGGAAAGCCGAGACCTTTAACGACACGGTGGCCGAGGACATGACGAGCTGGCTGGACGAGATGCCAGACGACTTTGACCCGTTGTCGCTGTTGGAAGGGACTTAGGGGGTCGATATGTCAGCTGCCACTGAAAATGCCCCGCATATCCCCGTCTTGATCCGGCCGCTGATTGCAGCGGTCGCGCCTGTGTCTGGCGTTTGGCTGGACGGCACGTTTGGCAATGGCGGTTATACCCGCGAATTGCTGGCGGCTGGTGCGGACAAGGTGATCGGCGTTGACCGCGACCCGCTGGCCTTTGAGATGGCGGCAGACTGGATCGGCGCGTTTGGCGACAAGATCGAAACCGTTCAGGGCGAATTTTCCAAGCTGGACCAATATGCGTCTGATTTGGACGGTGTCGTTCTGGATTTGGGCGTCTCTTCTATGCAACTGGATCTGGCCGAGCGCGGGTTTTCGTTCATGCGCGACGGGCCACTGGATATGCGTATGTCACAGTCGGGCCCGAGCGCGGCTGATCTGTGCAATGATGCGGATGAGGCAGAACTGGCTGATATTATTTATCTTTATGGCGAAGAACGGGCGTCGCGCCGGATTGCGCGCGCAATCGTTGCGGCCCGTCCTCTGACGTCGACTTTGCAGTTGGCCAAAATCGTCGAAGGCTGTTTGCCGCGCGCCAAGCCCAAGCAATCCCACCCCGCGACCCGAACGTTTCAGGCGCTGCGTATTGCGGTGAACAACGAATACGGCGAATTGGCCATGGGCTTGATGGCGGCAGAACGCGCGCTAAAACCGGGCGGTCAATTGGCTGTTGTGACATTCCATTCCGTTGAAGACCGTATGGTCAAACGGTTCCTGCAAGCCCGTTCGGGTGGTCAGGCAAACGCCAATCGTTATGCGCCGGAGGTGGCCCAAGACACCCCCGCGTTCCGTGTTGAGAAACGCAAGGCGATTGGCCCAGATGAGGCCGAGTTGGCCGAAAACCCGCGGTCGCGGTCTGCCAAGCTACGGGTTGCGATCCGCACCGATGCACCGGCGGCTCAGGTCGATATCACGAAAATCGGCATGCCGATGATGAAGAAGGGAAAAAGGTAGATGCGTGGGCTGCTATATTTTCTGGCCGCGATTGCGGTGATGGGGCTGGGGTTCTGGTCCTATCAAGAGAATTACAAAACCCGCGATGCAATCGCCGAGGTGCGCAGCTTGCACGCGCAAATGGGCCGCGCCCACGAACGTTTGGGCATGTTGAACGCGGAATGGGCCTATTTGAACCGCCCCGACCGTTTGTCCGAGCTGGCGGAATTGAATTTCGAGCGTTTGGGCCTGCTGCCGCTGATGCCCGATGCCTTTGGCCGCGTTGACCAGATTATCTATCCCTTGCCTGACATACTGCCGATTGTTGTTCCGATCGAGGTCGACAGCGCACCTGCCCCACAAGGGGAGGACGCGCTATGATCCGCACACCGCTGCGCCCGCTTGCCCGTATTTTACGCGCCCGCGACAAGGGCGAAGACCCCGCCGCGATCGAGGCCGAGAACCTGCGTCTGCGCCACGAGGAAATGCATGATCGCCAGCGCCTGCGCGCCGAGGGTCGCCTGCTGGTGACCGGGGCCGCCTTTGCCTTGGCATTCGGGACAATCGGGTTTCGCATGGCCACGTTGGCGGGCACCGTCGCAGAAGAGCCGCGCGCCGTTGTCGCCGGTAATCCCATTATCGGTCAAAGGGCTGATATTGTTGACAGAAATGGTCGCATCCTTGCCACCAATCTGGAAACCCATTCACTATACGCGCACCCGCGCGATATGGTTGATCCTGCTCATGCTGCCAAACAATTGGCCGGCATTTTTCCCGAACTAAAAGAAGACGATCTGCTGGGTAAATTCACCGGTGATCGCAAATTCGTCTGGATCCGCAAGCAGATCAGCCCCGAGCAGATGCAAGCGGTGCATGACATCGGCTCTCCGGGTTTGTTGTTTGGCCCGCGCGAAATGCGTCTTTATCCCAACGGCCCCATTGCATCCCATATCATGGGCGGGGCCAGCTATGGCCGCGAGGGGGTGCATAGCGCCGAAGTTATCGGTGTCGCGGGCGTCGAGCGCAAATTCGACACAGAATTGCGCGATCCCGCCCGCGAGGGCGAGCCGCTCCAGTTGTCGATTGATCTGACGGTTCAAGCCGCAACCGAAGAGGTTCTGGCCGGTGGCATGTCGATCATGAACGCCAAAGGTGCGGCGGCCGTGTTGATGGATGTCCACACCGGCGAGATCATCTCGATGGCGTCTTTGCCCGACTTTGACCCCAACGATCGCCCGCAGGTCCTGACCCAAGGCGACCAATCCGACAGCCCGCTGTTCAACCGTGCGGTTCAGGGCGTCTATGAGTTGGGCTCGACGTTCAAGATTTTTGCCGTAGCCCAAGCGATGGAGCTGGGGCTGATCAATCAAAACACGATGATCGAGACCAAAGGTCCCTTGAAATGGGGTCGTTTCAAGATCCGCGATTTTCATGACTACGGCGCCGAATTGTCGGCCACTGATGTGATCGTGAAATCGTCAAACATCGGCACGGCCCGCGTGGCCATGATGATTGGCGGCGAACGCCAGCGTGATTTCCTGACCAGCCTTGGGTTTGCGCAGGCCACCCCTGTCGAGATATCCGAGGCCCCGTCAGGTGCCCCGTTGTTGCCGCGCCAGTGGTCTGAAATCTCAACGATGACGATATCTTATGGCCATGGCCTGTCGTCGTCTCCGGTGCATCTGGCGACCGGATATGCGTCGCTGTTGAACGGTGGCACACGGGTCGAGCCTACGTTGATCAAACGCGACACAGCCCAGACCGGCGCACGCATTGTGCGCCAAGAAACCAGCGCCCTTGCCCGCGACATGCTGCGTCAGGTTGTTGTGCGTGGCACTGCCTCGTTTGGCGAGGTTCCGGGCTATGAGGTCGGCGGCAAGACAGGCACGGCCGACAAGCCCAAGGAAAACGGTGGCGGCTATTATGACGACAAGGTCATTGCGACCTTTGCGTCTGTATTCCCCGCCAACGACCCGAAATATGTGTTGATCGTGACCTTGGACGAGCCGTCCGAGAATTCAGGCGACAAACCGCGCCGCACCGCAGGGTGGACCGCAGTGCCGATCGCTGCCGAGATGATCCGCCGCACCGCACCTTTGTTAGGACTGCGACCACAAGTGGACAGTCTTGAGCCATTGGGTGTAACACTCACCTCATACTAAATGCGGGGTGAGTCTATGGGCCAGCACACTAAATCACTGGCTGAATTGGGCCTTACAGCTCAAGGCGGTTGCGAGGCGCAGATCACGGGTCTGACCGTCGACAGCCGCGCAGTTGCGCAGGGCAACTTGTTTGCCGCCCTTGACGGGGCTGTTGTGCATGGCATCCAATTTGCATCCAAGGCGATTGCCGCAGGAGCGGCCGCGATCCTGACCGATGCCAAAGGGGCGTCGTTGATGGGTGATCTGCCCGACGACGTGGCGCTGATCGTGGCCGAAGACCCGCGCCAGACCTTGGCCCAGACCGCGTCGCTTTGGTTTGGCCGTCATCCGGACTGCGTGATCGCGGTTACTGGCACGAATGGCAAAACATCGGTTTCCACCTTTGCCCGCCAAATCTGGGAAGAATTGGGCCTAAGCGGCGTCAATCTGGGCACCACAGGGGTCGAGGGTGCGTGGACCCATCCATTGAGCCACACAACCCCCGAGCCGATCACCTTGCACCGTGTGATGGCCGAGGCCCGCGCCCAAGGCGTGACCCATGTCGCGATGGAGGCGTCTAGCCACGGGCTGGACCAGCGGCGTCTGGACGGTGTTCTGGTCACCGCTGCGGGCTTTACCAATTTCACTCAAGACCATCTGGACTATCACGAAACGTTCGAGGCCTATTTCGACGCCAAAATGGGGCTGTTTACCCGTGTTTTGTCCGATGGCGGCGTGGCCGTGATCAATCTGGACGACCCCAAAGGGCCGCTGATTGCAGATATCTGCGCCCAATCGGGCCACGAGCTGATCGGTGTCGGGCATCATGCCGACGCGCGTCTTTGCCTCAAGGGGCAGCGTTATGATGCGACGGGACAGGACCTGTTGTTCACGTGGCAAGATATTCCCTACCAGATCCGTCTGAATTTGATTGGCGGGTTTCAGGCTGACAATGTCTTGCTGGCCGCGGGGTTGGTCATCGGGGCAGGGGCTGATCCGAATGATGTGTTCGATACCTTGCCACAGCTGACCACCGTGCGGGGCCGGATGGAACTGGCTGCGACGCGCGACAACGGTGCTGCGGTATTTGTCGATTACGCCCATACGCCGGACGCGGTCGCAACCGCGCTCAAGGCGATGCGCCCGCATGTGATGGGCCGGATCGTCGCGATCGTCGGCGCTGGCGGTGACCGTGATGCGGGCAAGCGCCCCTTGATGGGGGCGGCGGCAGCCGAACACGCAGATGTGGTGATTGTGACGGATGATAACCCCCGTTCCGAAGACCCCGCCACCATTCGCGCCGCCGTCATGGCGGGCGCGTTGAACGGCACTGGCACCCCCTCGGTTACCGAGATCGGCGACCGCGCCGAGGCGATCTTGCGCGGGATTGATGCCCTGTCGGCGGGCGATGCGTTGTTGATCGCGGGCAAGGGCCATGAGACGGGCCAGACCGTGGGCGACACTGTGTTGCCGTTTGACGATGTGGAACAGGCCAGCGTGGCCGTCGCCGCCTTGGAGGGCCGGATATGATGCACCTATGGACTGCGGCTGATGCTGCGGCCGCCACTGGCGGTCAGACGACGGGCGACTGGGCCGCGGATGGCGTGTCGATTGACACACGCACCATCAAGGCAGGTGATTTGTTTGTGGCCCTTCGGGACGTGCGCGACGGGCATGATTTTGTCGCCATGGCGTTGGACAAAGGGGCGGCGGCGGCTTTGGTCACACACCGCCCTGACGGCGTGGCGGATGACGCGCCCCTGCTGATCGTGCCGGATGTTTTGGCCGCACTCGGGGATCTGGGCCGCGCGGCCCGTGCCCGCACCAAGGCGCAGGTCATTGGTGTCACCGGATCGGTTGGCAAAACCTCGACCAAGGAAATGTTGCGCACGGTGTTGTCCAAACAGGGCCGCACCCATGTGGCCGAGGCGTCTTATAACAACCATTGGGGGGTGCCGCTGACCTTGGCCCGCATGGCCGAGGACACGGATTTCGCGGTGATCGAGATCGGCATGAACCACCCCGGAGAGATCGGGCCTCTGGCCCGTATCGCGTCCTTGGATGTGGCGATGATCACCACCGTCGCCGCCGCCCACCTAGAGGCGTTTGATAGTGTCGACAGTATCGCTGTGGAAAAGTCCGCAATCCTTGAGGGGTTAAAGAACGGCGGGCAAGCCATTCTGAATGCTGATATTTCTACGACCAGCATACTAGAGGCTGCGGCCGAAACCCACGGTGCGGTTGCGGTCATGTTCGGTGAACATGCCACGGACTGGCAGGTCGCCGACGTCCGTTTGGGTGATGAAACCACGGTTGTGCGCCTGACCCACGGCACCCAAGACTATCTGTTCAAGCTCAGCCAGCCGGGCCGTCATTTTGCGATGAACGCTGTTGGCGTTCTGGCGGTTGTGGATGCGGTTGGCGCCGACGTCGGCCAAGCGGCCCGTGACCTGTTCGACTGGACCCCGCCTGGCGGGCGCGGCACCCGCGAAGTGGTTGAACTGGACCCCGCGCGCCGCGGCGACACACTGGACCTGATTGACGACGCCTTTAATGCCAACCCGACGTCGCTGGCCGCATCACTAGAGATTTTGGCCGCAGCGATCCCGCGCGACAATGTAGGCCGCATCGTCAAGGGGCGCCGGATTGCGTTCCTTGGGGATATGTTGGAACTGGGCCCGTCCGAACGTGAAATGCACCGTGCGATCGCCCATAACAAACACTTGCAAGCCCTTGATATCATTCACTGCGTCGGGCCGCGTATGCAGCATTTGTGGAACGCATTGCCCGAGGAAAACCGTGGCGAATGGGTGGCTGAGGCCGCGCAAATTTTGCCCAAAGTGGCCAGCCTCGTGGACGCGGGCGATGTGGTTCTGGTAAAGGGGTCCAAAGGGTCCAAGGTCAGCATCCTCGTTGACGCGATCCGTAAACTGGGGCATCGCAAGTCCTAACAAAACCGAGACGAGCAAAAGGGTTATATTGTCATGTTATACTGGTTGACGGCGCTATCGGATGGCGGCGATTTCTTTAACCTCTTTCGTTACATCACGTTTCGCGCAGGTGGGGCGTTTCTGACTGCGCTGGTGTTCGGGTTCATTTTCGGGCCGCCATTGATCGATGTTTTGCGGCGCAAGCAGGGTAAAGGCCAGCCAATCCGTGATGACGGCCCCGAAGGACATTTCGTCAAAGCAGGCACCCCCACGATGGGCGGTTTGCTGATCGTGGGCGCGTTGACGTTTTCGACGTTGCTTTGGGCCCGTCTGGACAATCCGTTTGTGTGGATGGTGTTGTTTGTGACTTTGGCGTTCGCCTTGATCGGGTTCGCCGATGACTACGCCAAAGTATCCAAACAAACGACCGCTGGCGTGTCTGGCAAGGTCCGTCTGGTACTGGGTTTGCTAATCGCGGGCATCGCAGGCTACTGGGCCGCGCAATACCACCCTGACGGGCTGGCCAACCAGCTGGCCTTGCCGATTTTCAAAGACACGTTGATCAATCTGGGCGTTTTGTTTGTGCCGTTTTCCATCATTGTGATTGTGGGTTCGGCCAATGCGGTGAACTTGACAGACGGGTTGGACGGTTTGGCGATTATGCCCGTCATGATTGCCGCGGGCACATTCGGGATCATTGCCTATGCTGTTGGTCGCACCGATTTCACCCAGTATCTAGACGTGCATTACGTTCCGCAAACCGGTGAAATCCTTATCTTTTGTATGGGATTGATCGGCGGTGGGCTGGGTTTTCTTTGGTATAATGCCCCGCCTGCGGCTGTATTTATGGGCGACACCGGATCACTGGCTTTGGGCGGTGCACTGGGCGCGATTGCTGTCGCCACCAAGCACGAGATCGTCTTGTCAATCGTCGGCGGCCTGTTTGTGGTCGAGGCCCTGTCGGTGATCATTCAGGTGCTCTACTTTAAAAAGACAGGCAAGCGCGTGTTCCTGATGGCCCCGATCCACCACCATTACGAGAAAAAGGGCTGGGCCGAGCCGCAAATTGTGATCCGGTTCTGGATCGTTGCACTGATCCTTGCGATGATCGGGCTGGCGACCCTCAAGGTCCGGTAGGAGAGGCGCAATGATCCCAGTCCAAGGCATCAACGGGCAAACGATTGCAGTATTGGGGCTTGGCCGGTCGGGCAAGTCAGCGGCCCTTGCGATTGAGGCGGGCGGCGGGCGTGCGGTGGTCTGGGACGACGGTGCTGCGGCCCGTGATGCCGCCGAAGCGGACGGGTTCGAATTGTTGGATCTGCGAAAGGAGGGGGCATTTGATGGTGTCGCTTGTCTGATTGTCAGCCCTGGCATTCCGCATCTATACCCCGCGCCGAACCCTGTCATTGCTGCGGCCATGGACGCGGGCGTGCCTGTCGACAACGACATTGGCCTGTTTTTTCAGTCGTTCGCCACATCGGACTGGGACGGGTTCGACACCCAGCCCAAGATCATCGCGGTCACCGGTTCAAACGGGAAATCCACCACCTCGGCCTTGATCCACCACATCGTCGCCGAGAACGGCCGCCCTGCGCAGCTGGCGGGCAATATTGGCCGTGGTGTGCTGGATATCGACCCCGCTCACGACGGCGAGGTCGTGGTACTGGAACTGTCATCCTATCAAACCGAACTTGCCCGCTCGTTGACCCCTGATGTTGCTGTGTTCACCAATCTGTCGCCCGATCATCTGGACAGGCATGCGGGGTTGGGCGGGTATTTCGCGGCCAAGCGGCGTCTGTTTTCCGAAGGTGGCCCTGACCGTGCGGTGATTGGCGTGGACGAGCCGGAAGGCCGGTTTCTGGTCAACCAATTGCAGGGCAACGGCGCGGATGATCGCGTGATCCGGGTTTCGGTGGACCGCAAGTTGACTGGCAACGGCTGGTCGGTATTCGCGCGCAAAGGGCATTTGTCCGAATACCGCAAGGGCCGTCAAATCGCGTCAATTGACTTGCGTGATATTGCGGGGCTTCCGGGGGCACATAACCACCAAAACGCTTGTGCGGCCTATGCGGCCTGTCGGACCTTGGGTTTTGGCCCACGCGGGATCGAGGCCGCAATGCGCAGCTTTGGCGGCTTGCCGCACCGGTCGCAAACTGTGGCCGAAGTGGACGGCGTCCGGTTTGTCAACGACAGCAAGGCCACCAACGTCGACAGTGCCGCCAAGGCGCTACAAGCGTTCGGGCAAATTCGCTGGATTTGCGGTGGTTTGCAAAAAGAGGGCGGGTTGGACGCGCTGTTGCCGCATGTGGGGTCGGTGCGCAAAGCCTATGTGATTGGCCGCGAAGCCGAAGATTTTGCCCGCCAGCTGATCGGGGTCGACTGTGCGGTTTGCGGCACAATGGCCCAAGCCGTAGCGCAAGCCCGTGCCGATGCCCAAGCAGGTGATGTCGTTCTACTGGCCCCCGCCTGTGCCAGTTTTGATCAATACGACAGTTTTGAAAAACGCGGCGATGATTTTGTGGATCAGGTCAAAGGGGCCATGGGCTAAAGCCCATGGTGACGCTGGATCGCCTGACCGGCAGCCCATCCCGATGACCACGCCCATTGGAAGTTATACCCCCCCAACCAGCCTGTCACATCGACGCATTCGCCGATGAAGTAGAGGTTTGGCATGGATTTTGCCGCCATGGTTTTGCTGTCCAGCGCGTCTGTATCGACCCCGCCCAAGGTCACTTCGGCGGTCCGGTAACCTTCGGATCCTGTGGGTTTCAGGGTCCAGTTGTGCAGCGCAGTCGCGAGGTCAAGCAATCGCGCGTCGGACCAATCGGCAAGGTTGCCGGTCAACTCAAGGTTCAGAGCCAGATAGTTCGCCAATTTATTGGGCAATGCCATGGCCAACCCTGCGTTGATGTTCTTGCGCCCGTGGTCACGTCGCGCAATACGCAAGATGTCAAACAGCGGCGCCTGCGGGTGCAGGTCGATTGTGATGGGCGATCCTTCTGCCCAATAAGAAGACGCTTGCAAGATGGCGGGCCCCGACAGGCCGCGATGGGTAAAGAGCATGGCCTCGTCAAAGCCCGGACCGTTGCCTGCGGCGCGCACGGGCAGGGCGGTGCCAGCGAGCGGTTTGAACCTGTCATCGGCAAAGGTCAGCGGCACAAGCCCTGCGCGTGTGTCCAGCACCGGCAGGCCAAAGTCCCGCGCAATTCTATAAGCGAGCCCCGTCGCGCCCATTTTGGGAATGGATTTGCCGCCTGTTGCTACAACCAGATGAGTGGAGGTGACGGTGCGGGTCTTGCCGTCACGGGTCAGGTCGACAACAAAGTGGCGACCATCGTGGCGCAAGGTTTCAACCGAAGTGTTGAGCCAGAGTTGGGCGTGTGCTGCGGCCATCTGTGAGCGCAGCATCGCGATAATGTCTTTGGCAGATGTGTCGCAAAACAGCTGGCCCAGAGTTTTCTCGTGGTAGGGGATGCCATGCCGCGCGACCATGTCGATGAAATCCCATTGGGTATAACGTTTAAGCGCGGATTTCATGAAATGGGGATTTTGCGAAAGGAACGCCTCGGGGCGCGCGTCAAGGTTGGTGAAATTGCAGCGCCCGCCGCCCGAGATGCGGATTTTTTCACCCGCCGCCTTGGCGTGATCGACGATCAGCACATCAGGTCCGGCGTGGGCGGCGGCCATCATGCCAGCGGCACCGGCCCCCAAGATAAGTGTTGAGACTAACATGGTGCGGACAGGTGCCCCGAAATGCGCCGGTACGCAAGTGGCAGGTTCGAGAGCCTCTGGCGGGAGTTTTTGGGCCTAGATGATGCCAAGGTTTGCTTTGCTCTGCCAATTGTTGTGGAAATGCATGTCAAATGCCGCTATGGGTGGTGTCAGACCCGAGAAAATCGGGCGAGTTGAGGCAGTATTGGCGGTATACCATGACAGAAATGGTCTATGGGACGGTTCCGGTTTATTCGGGCGATCCGGTTCTTCCACGGTGGTGGCGGACGGTTGATCGCTGGACGATGACCTGTATTTTCGCGTTGTTCGGCATAGGATTGCTGTTGGGGCTGGCGTCGTCGCCGCCGCTTGCGGCCAAGAACGGGCTGGGCGCGTTTCACTATGTGCAGCGGCAGGCGTTTTTCGGCGGTGTCGCGATGATGGTCATGGTGGCGGTGTCGATGATGACCCCGCAGTTGGTGCGCAGATTGGCAGTTTTGGGGTTCCTTGCGGCCTTTGTCGCCTTGGCGGCCTTGCCGGTTTTTGGCACCGATTTCGGCAAGGGCGCTGTGCGGTGGTATTCGCTGGGGTTCGCGTCGGTCCAGCCATCTGAATTCCTAAAGCCCGCTTTTGTTGTGATGGCTGCTTGGCTGCTGGCCGCTGGTCTGGAAATTGGCGGCCCGCCGGGCAAGATGTATTCATTTGTGTTGACGATTGTGATCTGCACCTTTCTGGCATTGCAGCCTGATTTCGGTCAGGCGAGCCTCGTTTTGTTTTCATGGGGCGTGATGTATTTCATTGCCGGCGCGCCGATTGTTCTATTGGTCGGAATTGCGGGAATGGTCGTGGTCGCGGGCTGGTTTGCCTATGCCAATTCCGAACACTTTGCCCGCCGGATTGACGGGTTTCTCAATCCCGAAGTCGATCCGACGACACAGCTGGGCTATGCCACAAATGCGATCCGCGAGGGTGGGTTCTTTGGTGTGGGTGTCGGTGAGGGGCAGGTGAAATGGTCGCTGCCGGATGCGCATACGGATTTTATTATTGCCGTGGCCGCCGAGGAATACGGACTGATCTGCGTGCTGGCAATTATTGTTCTATACGGGGTGATTGTGGTCCGGTCCCTTATGCGGCTGATGAAGGAACGTGATCCGTTTATTCGTCTTGCCGGTTCCGGGCTTGCTTGTGCCTTTGGTGTGCAGGCAATGATCAACATGGGCGTTGCTGTCCGGTTGTTGCCTGCCAAGGGCATGACCTTGCCCTTTGTCAGTTATGGCGGGTCGTCGATAATTGCAGGTGGCCTTGCGATCGGCATGCTGTTTGCGTTTACCCGCACCCGTCCACAGGGCGAAATCGGTGACATTTTGATGAGGAGAGGGCGGTGACAAAACGCCTAGTTATTGCTGCCGGTGGCACTGGCGGTCACATGTTTCCAGCCCAAGCGCTGGCCGAAGAGATGCTGGCGCGCGGTTGGTCGGTCAAGCTGTCCACCGATGATCGCGGCGCGCGCTATGCGGGCGGGTTTCCCGATGCGGTTGAAATCAACGTCGTAAAGTCTGCGACCTTTGCCCGTGGTGGCATTGCCGCGAAACTGTTGGTGCCGTTTCGGATACTTTCGGGCATTGGCGGGGCAAAATGGCGGATGCTGCGCGAACGGCCGGATGTTGTCGTAGGCTTTGGCGGGTATCCGGCAATCCCTGCGATGGTTGCCGCGTGGCTGTTCCGGATACCGCGCATGATCCACGAGCAAAACGGCGTGCTGGGCCGTGTGAACAAAGTTTTTGCCAAGCGGGTGGACAAAGTTGCCTGCGGCACTTGGCCGACCGACCTGCCTGACGGTGTAGACGGGGTCGATGTTGGCAATCCGGTGCGTGGTGCCATTCTGGAGCGCGCAGGGGCGGGGTATATTCCGCCGGGCGATTACCCGATGTCGATCCTTGTGATGGGCGGCAGCCAAGGCGCACGTATCTTGTCCGATGTGGTGCCTGCGGCGATTGCCGCGCTGCCAGACGATTTGCGCAACAACATCCGCGTGGCCCATCAGGCCCGCAACGAAGATGGTGAACGGGTTGCCGCATTTTACGCACAAGCAGGGATCAACGCTGATGTTCAGCCCTTTTTTAGTGATGTTCCCGAGCGGATGGCCGAGGCGCAATTGGTGATCACCCGTGCGGGGGCGTCGTCGATTGCGGATCTATCGGTGATCGGACGCCCTGCGATCCTTGTGCCATATGCGGCAGCGACGGCCGATCACCAGACGGCCAATGCGCGACAGCTGGTAGATGCCGATGCTGCGGTTTTGATGCCCGAGGCGATGTTTAACGCCGCGGTTTTGACGGAACATGTCGCCGCCATTCTGACCGATGATACAGCGGCCAGTCGCATGGCTCATGCGGCCTTGTCATGTGGCAAGCCTGATGCGACCCAGCGGCTGGCCGCTTTGGTCGACGCGCTGGCCACCCAACCCAAATAACGGACCGATTTTATGAATGCTAAAGCCACCAAACTGCCGTTAGACATCGGTGCAATCCATTTTGTCGGCATCGGCGGTATCGGCATGTCGGGCATCGCCGAAGTGCTGCTGAACCACGGCTATACGGTGCAGGGGTCGGACCTGAAATCCACCCCCATAACCGAACGTCTGGTCGAGCTGGGGGCCGAGATTTTTGTCGGTCAAAAGGCCGAGAACCTCGCAAATGCAGAGGTTGTCGTCATCTCTTCGGCAATCAAACCGGGCAATCCTGAACTGGACGAGGCCCGCGTGCGCGGCTTGCCAGTCGTGCGCCGCGCTGAAATGCTGGCCGAACTGATGCGCCTGAAATCCAACGTCGCAGTTGCTGGCACGCACGGGAAAACAACAACCACCACGATGGTGTCTGCCCTGTTGGACGAAGGCGGAATTGACCCCACTGTGATTAACGGCGGCATCATTCACGCCTACGGGTCCAATGCCCGTATGGGGCAGGGCGAATGGATGGTCGTTGAAGCGGACGAATCCGACGGCACCTTTAACCGTCTGCCTGCCACCATCGCGATTGTGACCAACATCGACCCCGAACATATGGAACATTGGGGCACGATCGAAAACCTGCGCCAAGGGTTTTATGATTTTGTGTCCGGCATCCCGTTTTACGGGCTGGCCGTGTGCTGCACCGATAACGCCGAGGTGCAATCGTTGGTCGGTAAGTTAACCGACCGCCGCGTCACCACCTATGGCTTTAACGCCCAAGCGGATGTGCGGGCGTTCAACCTGACCTACAAAGGCGGGGTTGCGCATTTCGACGTGGCCTTGCAAGTCGAGGATACGGTGATCGAGGGCTGCGAATTGCCGATGCCCGGGGATCATAACGTCAGCAATGCGCTGTCTGCTGTGGCCGTCGCCCGCCACCTTGGCATGACCAAGGACCAGATCCGCGCCGCGCTTAAGGGGTTTGGCGGGGTCAACCGCCGCTTTACCCGCGTGGGCGTCGTGGACGGGGTCACTATCATCGACGACTACGGCCACCATCCGGTTGAGATCACGGCTGTCCTCAAGGCCGCGCGCCAAGCCTGCGAGGGCCGCGTGATCGCCGTGCACCAACCGCACCGCTACACCCGCCTGCACCATCATTTTGATGAATTCTGCGCGTGTTTTAACGACGCAGATGTGGTGGGCATCGCCGATGTCTATGCCGCAGGCGAAGACGTGATCGAAGGCGCCACACGCGATGATCTGGTCGCAGGCCTGATCCGCCACGGCCACCGCCACGCCCGCGCAGTTTCCACCCAAGACGACCTGCTGCACCTCGTGCGCGAACAAGCGGGACCGGGCGATATGGTCGTCTGCCTAGGCGCGGGCACGATTTCCGCATGGGCAAACGCCCTGCCGGAGCGCTTGAAAGGGTAGTGACGTGGAGATTGCAGAAGTCGTAGATCGGGAGAGTTTGGAGGCGTATCTGGATGCGCTGCCAGATGACACGCGCCAGCAAACAGCCCGACTGATCGCCCATCGTTCTGCCGCGCGTGTTGCACCGCGTGCATTTACCGGTTTCCGCCCTTATTCAGCACAGCAAAGTGATTTGACAATGCTGTCCGTATTTGGGTGTAATTCAATAATTGCAGTTGCTGCTTTTTCGTCAACTGCAATTATTGCCGCCTCCGCCACCGCCGCCTCTACCTTCGCCGCCACCGCCACCGCCTCCTCCTTCTTCATCTTCGCCCCTACCTTCGCCGCCACCGCCACCGCCTCCACCGCCTCCTCCACCGCCGCCTCCTCCACCGCCGCCTCCTCCACCGCCGCCTCCTCCACCGCCGCCTTCGCCGCCGCCATCCTTTGGCAAAACGTCCGTCTTGATCTCGCGTTGGCCGCCTCGACCACAAAATGGATGGTCCCGCTGTGGCAAGACGCTGAACCCCCCGTCGATCTGGCGCAGGACTGGACTACGGCCCGTGATGTCTTTGCAAAAGACACCGATGGTAAATGGCAATTCTGGATCAAATGGTATGACCGCATTCTAGCCGGCAAAAATACCCATCCCGACCTAATGGCCCCGATCCTGAACACATTGACTAAAGACGACTGGCTCGGCGATCCGGCAGCGGTCAACGTGCTATTCGATGATGTGCTTGCCGTTTATGAGGCAGAGGATGCAGCTGCGATTGAGGCGGCAACTCCACTTGGGGAAACTGTTGTTTATGACGGTCAGCAAGACCTTCTTGTCCTACGCCCGTTGGACCACATCCAAGACAACTACCTCACGACCATTCATAGCCAGATCGCCAGTGCCGTGCGGGTGCTGAATATTTCAGGGACCGGGGCCAACGCCTATCAGCCATTGTCGGATGAGGTTGCCATTCTGGGCGATGCACAGACCATTCATGCGGATCGGCCCGTTTTGATCCTCAAAGGTGTTTCACGCGTCCTCAAACGGCTTGAACGCAAGATTCAGACAGGCGATTGTCCAAGCGCCACACAAGACGCCAACATTGAAGATTTTCAGAGCATCTTGATAGATGTGCAGGGCGAGCTTGTCGGCTTTAACGACGAAGTCCGCGCATATTTCAACGCTTCACGACCCCCTGTTTCCGAAAAATCCAAGGCTGTATTCATCGCAGGCGCAACAGCGACTTTGCCTCACAGTGACCCTGCTTTGCGGGATGTGCTAGAAGGTGCAATCGCTGACCTTGAAAACAGCGAATTAGATGTAGATGCCGCAAAAGAGGCACAATATCGCATCGTCGGCCTGCTCATTCGTGCGCGCAAGTTATTGAAGAATTCTGCGGCATTCGTCAAAGATGCCTCTATCGTAGGCGGTGCCGCTGCGGCGGTCACAGGATCATTGGCGTGGTTCGCAAGCCCTGCATTCCGAGAATTTGTGACGGCAGCTATGAAGGCGTTTGGCCTATGACCCCCTCTCTCATCATATCCGCTCTTTGGGTGCTTGCGGCCACGGCTGTAGCGCTGTTGCCGATGCGCAGGCAGTATGTGCCGGGGGTGACGTTGTTGGTTTTGGCGCCGGTTTTGATCGTTTGGCTGGTGCTGGACTACGGTTTGCTTGCAGGTGTTATCGCGCTCTTGGCGTTTGTGTCGATGTTTCGCAATCCGTTGCGGTATTTCTGGCGCCGTGCGCGGGGCGAGCGGCCGGAGGTGCCCAAATGACCGACTCTTTGATTATAGCAGCGATTTGGTTGGTGGCGGCCAATGTTTTGGCTCTGATCCCGTCCAAGGACAACCTGTGGGCGCGGGCCTATTTCCTGATTGCGACAGGCATGCCTTTGATCATTTGGGTCTTTGTCCAGAACGGTTGGATCATCGGGGTCTTGTTCGTATGGGCCGCGTCGTCCGTGCTGCGTTGGCCGCTGATCTATTTGATGCGATGGCTGCGCGGGGGTGGGCGCGGCGATGTTTGATCTTACCATTTTATTGCTGATGGGGGCCTGCGCCTTGGTCCCGTGTTCGATTATCGTCCGGCTGATCACTGCCCGCCGTTTGGGGGCGGCGTTCAGCGCGATCACCGTCATTGTTGCGGCTATTGCCTACATGAGCATTGCCACAGCGACCCCTGCAGGCCCCGATCCGATCCAAGCGATCGGGATCGGGTTGGTGGTGCTGCTTCCTGCTTTTGCGGGGGGGCTTGCCGGATTGCTGATCGGCTGGGTGCTTGTCCGCAAAGACACAAAAGACTAAGAGGCATCATGACCCTGACCTTACCCGACGTGCGCGGCACGCTGACCCTAGACAAAGACTTGGACGGCCTGACATGGATGCGCGTTGGTGGCCCTGCGGATGTGCTGTTCCAGCCTGCGGATGTGGATGATCTATCAACGTTTCTGGGTGCTTTGGACCCAAGCATTCCTGTGTTCCCGATGGGGGTGGGTTCAAACCTGATCGTGCGCGATGGCGGCGTGTCTGGCGTTGTGATCCGCATGGGGCGCGGGTTCAACGGGATCGCATGTGACGGTGACATTGTGACCGCTGGTGCGGCTGCATTGGACGCCCATGTCGCCCGCAAGGCCGCGACCGAGGGGTTGAACCTGACGTTTTTGCGCACAATCCCCGGCACAATTGGCGGCGCCGTATGCATGAACGCAGGGTGTTACGGGGACTATATGGCCGATGTGTTGCAGTCGGTGACGATTGTGATGCGTGACGGCTCGGTTGTTGATGTTCCAGCGTCCGACCTGTCCCTTGCGTATCGGTCGTCGCAACTGCCGCAAGGGGCAATTGTGGTCGCTGCACGTATGCGTGCGGCGCGCGAGGATGCAGAGGTTTTGGAACACCGAATGGCCGATCAGCTGGCCAAACGTGACGCAACCCAGCCGACCAAGGACCGCACGGCCGGTTCGACATTCCGCAATCCTGCCGGTTTCTCGTCAACCGGCAAGGCAGATGACGTCCATGATCTAAAGGCATGGAAAGTCATTGACGACGCCGGAATGCGCGGCGCAACCATTGGTGGCGCGGTGATGAATGAGAAACATTCGAATTTTCTGACCAATGCCGGTGGCGCCACTGCCGCTGACCTAGAGGAATTAGGCGAATTGGTGCGGAAAAAGGTTTACGAAAACAGTGGTATCACGCTAGAGTGGGAAATCATGCGGGTTGGCAAACAAAGGCCTGCATAATTTCGGTAATACCGACCTGAAAATCGGGTCAATAACAAACGACGGGCCAAAAAGGTCCGCGAATTAGGCGGTGGGTTATGTCGAGCAGGGCAAACCCGAAAGTTGCGGTTTTGATGGGTGGCCCATCGGCAGAGCGGGATGTCTCGCTTAGCTCGGGTGCCGAATGTGCAGCAGCTTTGCGGGACGCAGGATATCAAGTGGTTGAGGTCGATGCTGGCCTCGATCTTGCTGTGCGCCTTGAGGAAATCAAACCTGATGTTGTGTTCAACGCGCTCCATGGTCGCTGGGGCGAGGACGGTTGCGTTCAGGGCCTGCTGGAATGGCTGCAGATTCCTTATACGCATTCGGGGGTTCTGGCCTCGGCCCTGACAATGGACAAGCAACGCACCAAAGATACCTACAAGGCCGCAGGTCTGCCTTATGTCAATTCGATCATCGCCCCTGTGGCCGATGTGATGGCCTCCCACGTGATGGAACCACCCTATGTGGTAAAGCCCTATAACGAAGGCTCGTCGGTTGGGGTCTATATCGTGCGCGAAGCTGCCAATGGTCCGCCAACTCTGGCCCCTGATATGCCCGATGATGTGATGGTGGAAACCTACGCACCCGGTCGCGAACTGACCACAGCGGTGATGGGGGATCGTGCGCTGACTGTCACCGATATCGTCGTGGACGGTTGGTATGACTACCATGCGAAATATTCCACCGGCGGATCCACACATGTGATCCCCGCTGACATCCCACAAGAGATTTTCGATGCATGTATGGACTACGCTTTGCGGGCTCATGACGCATTGGGTTGTCGCGGCATGAGCCGGACAGACTTTCGCTGGGACGAGACCCGCGGAGTGGACGGGTTGATCTTGCTTGAAACAAACACCCAGCCCGGCATGACGCCGACGTCATTGGCGCCCGAACAGGCGGCCAAGATGGGGATCACGTTTGCGCAGCTATGTGCATGGATGGTGGAGGACGCGTCATGCAATCGCTGATCGCCCGCCGCCGCGCTACGCCGATGCGCGACCCTGCACCGTCCAAATGGAAATACCGCTATCAGCGCATGATGCTAACGCCGGGTATGCGCCCGTTAATGCGCATCGGTGTGCCGCTGTGTCTGATCACGGCGCTATCGGTGAACTGGTATAGCCACGAAGAAAACCGCGTATTGCTGTCGGCCAAATGGGCGCAGACCAAGTCGCAATTCCAGCACCGCCCCGAATTTATGGTGACCGAGCTGGTGGTGACAGGAACACAAGGCCAGCTAACAGCGGATGTCTTGGCCGCGTTGCCGATTGATTTCCCTGTGTCCTCGTTTGATTTGAACCTTGAAGGTATGCGCCAGCACGTCGAAGCATTGGACGGCGTGCGCGCAGCCCGTGTCCGTGTGGGCGAGGCGGGGGCGCTGTTGGTTGATGTTACGCCGCGGGTGCCGATCGCTCTATGGCGCACCGATGGCGGGCTGCGCATGATCGACGCGGATGGAATCGTGGCGGGCAAGGTGCAGACCCGCGCCGACCGGATTGATTTGCCGCTGATCGCCGGTGATGGCGCCCAAGAACATATCCGGGAAGCGCTGGAGCTGTTTCAGGCTGCCAAGCCGATTGCACCCCGTGTTCGCGGCCTCGTTCGTATGGGCGAGCGGCGCTGGGACATTGTGCTGGACCGTGACCAGCGTATCTTGTTGCCCACGCAAAACCCGCGCGCAGCGGTGGACCGTGTTATTGTGCTGCATCAGGCCCAAGACATGCTGGACCGTGATGTTGCCACAGTTGATATGCGCAACGCCGAACGGCCGACCCTAAAATTGAACAAAGAAGCCGCCGACGCATTACGTCGCGTGAGCCAGACAGAGGCAGATGAGTAATGGGTGATTTCTACGAAAGCCAACGCGCGATGCGCAATATGCGCAAAGCGGCAATGCAGCGCGGTGTCATAGCCATTCTGGACGTTGGCACCAGCAAGATCGGCTGCTTGGTTCTGCGCTTTGACGGTCCTGAACAATTTCGCGACGCCGATGGCATCGGATCCATGGCGGGCCAGTCGTCGTTTCGTGTTATTGGCGCCGCGACCACGCGGTCGCGCGGCGTCAAATTCGGCGAAATCGACGCGATCCAAGAGACCGAGCGCGCAATTCGGACAGCAGTGCAGGCCGCGCAAAAGATGGCAAACGTCCGTGTCGATCATGTGATTGCCTGTGTGTCGGGGGGGCGTCCGCGGTCCTACGGTCTGGACGGGGCTGTCAATATCGAAGGCGGCATGGTCACCGACAATGACATCGGTCGCGTCTTGGCGTCTTGTGACGTGCCGGATTACGGCGTGGATCGCGATGTGCTGCACGCGCAGCCCGTGAATTTTGCGCTGGACCACCGATCCGGTCTTGCGGATCCGCGTGGCCAGATCGGCAATCAGTTGACCACAGATATGCACATGTTGACCGTCGATAACACGGTTTTGCAAAACCTGTTTTTCTGCATCAAACGCTGTGATCTTGAACTGGCGGGTTTTGCGTCCAGCGCCTATGTCTCGGGCATTTCGTCGCTGGTTGAGGACGAACAGGAATTGGGTGCTGCCTGTATCGACATGGGCGGCGGGTCGACTGGTATTTCGGTGTTTATGCGTAAACATATGATCTATTCGGATGCGGTCCGCATGGGCGGCGATCACGTCACTGGCGACATTTCGATGGGATTGCAGGTCCCGATGGCGACTGCTGAACGGATCAAGACATTTTATGGCGGGGTTGTCGCCACCGGTATGGACGACCGAGAGATGATCGAAATCGGCGGCGATACAGGCGACTATGAACATGACCGTCGCACAGTCAGCCGCGCCGAACTGATCGGCATCATGCGCCCGCGGGTCGAGGAGATCCTAGAAGAAGTCCGCGTCCGTCTGGACGCCGCAGGCTTTGAGCATCTGCCCAGCCAGCAGATCGTTTTGACAGGGGGCGCAAGCCAGATTCCGGGGCTGGATGGTTTGGCGTCGAAGATTCTGGGCCAGCAAGTGCGCCTAGGGCGGCCCTTGCGTGTGCAAGGTCTGCCACAGGCCGCGATCGGGCCCGCGTTTTCGGGCGCTGTCGGTTTGACATTGTTCGCAGCGCACCCGCAGGACGAGTGGTGGGACTTTGCGATTCCCGCAGACGCATACCCCGCGCGGTCCCTGAAACGGGCTGTCAAATGGTTCAAGGACAACTGGTAATACGCAAGATATTGCCGAAACTCCGAAATCCGGC
>CAXIAS010000036.1:0-25604 GCA_964022195.1 uncultured Roseobacteraceae bacterium | reverse complement strand
ATCGACAGGGGTCAGGCCGGTACGGGCGTCAATCATGAACAGGCAGATGTGGGCCATTTCGACTGCGCGTTCAGTCAGGCGGCGCATCCGGCCTTGCAGGCTGTCGTCCGTCGCATCCTCTAGCCCCGCGCTGTCGATAACGGTAAATCGCAAGTCGCCCAAGCGCGCCTCACCTTCACGCAAATCGCGCGTCACGCCCGGTTGGTCATCGACCAACGCCAGCTTCTTGCCCACCAAACGGTTGAACAGAGTGGATTTACCCACGTTGGGACGGCCCACAATAGCAAGGGTAAAGGACATGGTTCAGGCTCCGATTAGGTCAGACCGCTGCCGTTACACTATATCGGTCTTAACGGAAACCCAGCAATTGACCTGTTTTTGACACGACGTATAGCGCACCACCTGCAACCGCAGGCGTTGATGCCGCCCCGCCGGGGATCGGCGTCGCGCCAATCAGTTGCCCCGAGGCCGGATCAAATGACCGCAAATTGCCATCCGAAGAGGCGACAATCAGTCGCCCGCCGGCCAAAATCGGACCATAATGGGCCACCTGAGACCGGCGCTTGATAACCTTCTCATCGCCGAATTTCGGCAGATCAATACGCCAGACCGCCGTGCCGGTTCCCGCGTCGACACGCACCAACTGGTTCAGATCATTCACAAAAAACAACGCATTTCCCGCAGGCCAAACCGGTGAGATAGCGCCGTCGTTCGCTGACCAGATCTGTTCACCGTCACTCAGGTCGATGGCGACCAGCTGACCACCCAGATTGCCGACATAGGCACGGCCGTTCGACAGAACCGGATCGGCAGAGATGTCGCCAAACGCCGCCATCGCCTGCCCCGGACGGGCACCTGCAACGTTCGTGGACCAACGTTGCAATCCGCCCTTTGGAAAAGCTCCTATCACTTGACCCGATGAAAACGGGATAACCGCAACGTCACCGTTGACCGCGACACCTGCTCCACCACCAAAGCTGGCCGTAGCGGCCAAGCCCGCGGTCTGCCACTGTATGCGGCCGTCATTGACATCAAGCGCGTAGGCGGTGCCGTTCTTGGCAACCACATAAACCAACCCGTCCGCGACTGTCGGCGCGGATGTGCCCGGCGCATCCAGATCCTGCGTCCAGATTTCGGCACCCGACGTGGCGTCCAACACCGTCAACTCGCCAAATCCGGTCGTCACGTAGACCCGCCCGCCTTCTATTGCCAAACCACCACCCGAGGCATCGCTCGCCCCATCCGAGCCTGGTGTCACGTCGGCGGCCCACACTTGCGCGCCAGAGATCGACGTGGCTGTGACACGGGCACGGGCGTCCAATGTGTAAATGACGTCGCCCGATACAACAGGGTCGGCCGTGATACGCGCACGGCGGCTGTCACCCTCGCCAATCTCGGCGGTCAAAAAACGGCTAAGTGTCGAACCAAGCGCCGGATGATGCATTGCGTGATCCGCAGCGCCATTGCGGTGGGTCCAATCCGCGTTGGTTCGCGCCGAGGCAAAGTTCACCGGTTTCGATGTGTTTTCAAAAGCCTGCGCAGTGTCGCGAATGTCAAAACGTTCGCCAGGCAAGATAACATCGCGCTCTCCACAAGCCGTAAGCAAGACGATCGCCGCCCCCAAAAGGGCCCTTGATTTTATTGTCACCGCTGTGGTCCTCCGGCAGGTCATTGCGAGGTTTCAGCAGCCTCGAGCGAGCCGCCCAAAGCTACAATCATTGTTTGCGCCCGCTGGCGCAGACCACGCGTGGTCTCTGCATTGGCGGCGATGTCCTTTAACGCGGCGATTGCGGCGTCAGTATCACCTGCATCGACATGCAAAAGGGCCAACTGCTCTTGGGCCAAAAGGGCAAATGTTGCCCCCGGCTGGGCCAATGCCTCTAGGGCGGACATGCGCGCGGCTGCATCCTCAGACGGAAGCATTGCCGCTTTAAACGCCGCCAGATCACGGTAGAGGTCAGGCAGTTCCGCATCCAGCGCAACAGCGTCAAGCGCTGCGCGAGCACCATCAATATCACCGGCTTCTTGCAAGATTGCGGCGTTTGTTAATCTGACAACGGTATCGGCAGGGCCATCTACGGCAATCCCGGCAAGGGCCGTAACCCGATCTGCCGGATTGTCATTGCCCAGCGCCGCAAGCAATTGATCGCCTGCATCTTGCGCAGCGGCGGTCGTCTGCGCCTTGCGGTATTCGTTATAAGCCGCGCCCCCCACCAGCAACAAAACCAATGCCAGCGCGATCCAGCCGTAGCGGCGGAAATAGCCAAACAATTCGTCGCGGCGGACCTCTTCGGTCACCTCGTCAATAAAGCTGTCGGTCTCGCTCATTTTCGCCTCATGGTCACGCGGGGAAATTCCCGTCTGGGGGAGTCATATCGCAAGGATTGCAGCAATGCCAAGGGGCCAGTTACATAGGGTGGGACGATCCGCCCATTTGACGGCCGTTGACCCGGACGCCAAATTGGTGCCAAGTCCAGCGCGCGACACAATTTCAGGAAATAATGCGGGCTTGGCCTGCGACAGGTGCCAAATGCGAACAATCCCCCTCTTGACGGCCATTGTGGTCGCAATCGCCCTATATGGTCTGGTATTCGAACGCGATCGCGTTTTTCAGGCCGCAGGTGTGGAACCTGACAAAACCGGGGCCGCGGTGCCGCAGCTGGTTGCAAATGACTTGCCAGCAGGCACCGTGCGTGTTGTGGCAATCACCTCGACAGCCCAGACGGTCGACAGCGCGATCACTTTGCGCGGCCGCACAGAGGCGGCGCGTCACGTCACTGTATCTGCCGAAACATCGGGCACGGTCATCTCGGACCCGATCCGCAAGGGCGCACAGGTGTTTACCGGTGATGTGTTGTGCAAACTGGATCCCGGAACGCGGCAAGCCTCTCTGGCTGAGGCCCGTGCCCGCCTCACCGAAGCCAAAGGCCGCATCCCCGAGGCCGAAGCCGCAATCGCCGAGGCCCGCGCCCGTATTCGCGAAGCCGAAATCAATGTGACCGCCGCCCGGCAACTTAGTCAGGACGGTTTCGCCTCTGAGGCACGTCTGGTTAGCGCCGAAGCCGTGCTGCAAGCCGCCCAAGCGGGCGAACAGCGGGCACGTTCGGCAGGCACATCCGCTGATGCCGCGATTGAGGCCGCTGGCGCAGGTGTAGCCGCCGCCGAGCGCGAGATCGAGCGCCTCGTCGTGACCGCCCCGTTTGACGGTCTGTTGGAAACAGATACAGCCGAGCTGGGCACATTAATGCAACCGGGTGCCGCCTGCGCACAAATCGTGCAGCTGGACCCGATCAAACTGGTCGGGTTCGTGCCCGAAACAAAGGTTGATCGGATCGATCTGGGCGCCTCTGTGACGGCGCAGTTGGTCACCGGCGCAAAAGTCAGCGGCACCGTTAGCTTTTTGTCGCGCAGCGCGGATCCCGCGACCCGCACATTTCGGGTCGAAGTCACCGCGACCAACCCGAACCTTGCGATCCGTGATGGACAAACCGCCGACATTAGCGTGTCCTCTTCTGGTCGCGACGCCCATCTGGTGCCACAATCCGCGCTTACGCTGAACGACAATGGCGAACTGGGTATTCGGTTTGTCGATAACACTGACACTGCCCGCTTTGCCAAAGTGACCTTGCTACGCGATACAATTGACGGTGTATGGCTGGCAGGTTTGCCGCCCGTAATCGACATCATAACTGTCGGACAGGAATTCGTCGTTGACGGTGTGCCGGTCGCCGTCACATACGCCGAGGCGACCCAATGACCGGTATCGTCGACTGGGCCGCAGCGCGTGCCCGAATGGTCATGGCGTTTATCGCACTGTCGCTGATAGCGGGCGGCATGGCCTATGTCGGCCTGCCCAAAGAGGGCGAGCCGGATATCGAAATTCCGGCGATCTTTGTCTCGGTCCCCTTTCCGGGCATCTCGGCTGCGGACAGCGAAACCCTGCTTGTCAAACCCATGGAAACCGAACTGGCTGATCTGGACGGGCTAAAGGCGATGTCCGCAACTGCCGCGGAAAACTACGCAGGAATGGCTTTGGAATTCGAATTCGGCTGGAACAAGACCAAAGTCTTGGCCGATATTCGGGACGCCATGAATTCAGCCGAGGCACAGTTTCCTTCGGGCGCCGACAAGTATTCCATAAACGAGATCAACTTTTCCGAATTTCCAATCATCATCGTCAACCTGACCGGTCAGGTCCCCGAACGCACCCTGCTGCGTGTCGCCAAAGACCTGCAGGACCGGATCGAAGGTTTGGACGCGGTGCTGGATGCCGGTCTGGCGGGGCAACGAGACGAGCTGTTGGAGGTGCTGATCGATCCCCTGAAGCTTGAGGCGTATAACGTTACAGCAGGCGAGCTGATCGGCCTTGTCGGGAACAATAATCTGCTGATTGCTGCAGGCGAAGTGACGAGCAGTCAAGGCAGCTTTGCTATCAAGATACCATCATCGTTTGACGACCCGTCCGACATTTACGGGCTGCCGGTAAAGACCAACGGCGATAGTGTGATCACCCTAGGGGATCTGGCCACAGTCCGCCTGACGTTCGAGGACAGAATCGGCACTGCCCGATTTAATGGCGTCAACACCGTGGCTTTGCAGATCATCAAACGCAAAGGCTTTAACCTGATCGACACCACCGCATTGGTTAGGTCCACCGTCGAGGCCGAACGCGCGTCCTGGGCACCTGACTTGCGGGCTGCAGTGGCTGTCGGCACCTCAAACGATCAATCTGTCGCTGTCGCCTCGATGGTCAGCCAGTTAGAGGGGTCTGTTCTAACAGCCATCGCACTGGTTATGATCGTTGTTCTGGCAGCCCTAGGCATGCGGCCCGCGTTATTGGTCGGGTTTGCAATTCCGACATCGTTTTTGCTGTGCTTTGCCCTGCTTGCCGTCATGGGCATCACGATTTCGAACATCGTTATGTTTGGCCTGATTTTGGCCGTCGGTATGCTTGTCGATGGGGCGATCGTGGTTGTCGAGTATGCGGATAAGCGTATCCGCGACGGCGTAGGCCCGATGTCCGCCTACACCAAAGCCGCCAAGCGGATGTTCTGGCCTGTTATCTCGTCAACAGCGACCACTTTGTGCGCGTTTTTGCCTATGCTGTTTTGGCCGGGTGTCCCGGGTGAATTCATGGGCATGTTGCCTGTCACTTTGATTTTTGTTCTGTCCGCCTCGCTTGTCGTGGCGTTGATCTACCTCCCTGTTATGGGGGGCGTCAGTGGCCGCTTGGGGCGGGTGTTCGAAACTATAGCCCAAGGCCTGCGCCGCAGCTTGCCATGGGCAGTGCGCGCCATACTGGTTCTAGTCGCGTTGTCGGTAACATATGCAGGTGCCATGCTGACACTGAACCCGGCCTATTTAGGCGGGCAAGCTGTTCAAACCGGCGGGTTGACGCAATCGCTACCCGGCATCCTCTTGTTCCTAGTTGGTGCCGCGATGACGTCGATCACAATGTCGGCGGCGGCCATCACCCGCAAACCTCGCAGCATCCGGTCGGGCCGCAAGCGCGGCGCCTTTGGCCATTTCATGTCGTTCTTGACGGGTAATCCGATTATGCCACTGGTTGTCATTGGCTCGGTCGTTTTTGTCGTCGTCTCGATCTTTGGCTACTACGGTGCGAACAACAAAGGTGTTGAATTCTTTGTAGAATCCGAACCGGAACAAGCAATCGTCTATGTGCGCGCACGCGGTAACCTGTCACTCCAAGAAAAAGACGCGCTGGTCAAACAGGCAGAGGATGTCGTCCTAGCGCATCCCGGTATCATCACGGCCTTTGCTTTTGCGGGTGACGGCGGCCTCGATGCCAATACAGGCGGCGCACAAGCCCCCCGCGACAGTATCGGGCAGGTGCAACTGGAAACTGTTCCATGGGACAACCGCAAGGGTCAGCCTGAATTGGACGGCGATATTGTCCTTGCTGAAATTCAATCCCGGCTGGACCAGATACCCGGAATCCGGACTGAAATTCTGGCTCAAGCCCGTGGGCCAGCGTCCGGCAAACCCGTGCACTTGCGGCTCAAGGGCGACGATCTAGATGCTTTGCGCCACGCAGCCACGATGGTGCGCGAGCAATTCAACCAGACCCCTGCCCTGATCCAGATCGAAGACACGCTACCGCTGCCCGGCATCGACTGGCAGATAAACGTCGATGTGGAAAAGGCCGGACGCTTTGGCGCCGACGTAGCGGCCGTTGGCGGCATGGTGCAGCTGATCACACGCGGCGTCCGATTGGACACAATGCGGGTCGCCAGCTCTGACGAGGAAATCGACATTCGCATGCGCCTGCCAGCCGAGGACCGTGTCTTGTCCACCCTCGACAGCTTGCGCATACAAACGCGCATGGGGCTGGTGCCTATGTCAAACTTTGTCACCCGCGAGCCGGTGGCCAAACTGGCCCAGATCGACAGGCAGGACCAAAAGCGGTATTTCGACGTCAAGGCAGGCGTTCAATCCGGTTGGCACAATTTGATCCACGACAAGGCGCCTATTGGCGTCGTGGCACAAGACCCCGAGGGCGATGTAACCTTGTCAGGTGAGATGTATCGCATTGAATCACTGGTTGACGGAGCCGGCACAGATCACGTCAACGACAGTACCCTGTCGCCCATTACGCCAAACGATCGTATCGGAGTGCTGACAGACTGGCTGGAAACCGATCCGCTTCCTGCGGGCGTGTCATGGGAATGGACAGGCGACCAAGAGGAACAGGCAGAATCCGCCGCATTCCTGCAATCCGCCTTCGCGGGGGCCTTGGGGTTGATGTTCATTATCTTGCTGGCACAATTCAACAGCCTGTATAATGCAGTCTTGGTGCTTATGGCTGTGGTTATGTCCACCGCCGGTGTTTTGGTCGGTATGCTGGTTATGGATCAACCGTTTTCGATCATCATGACCGGAACGGGGATTGTGGCACTGGCGGGAATTGTTGTGAACAACAACATTATCCTGATTGATACCTATCAAGAATACAGCGTCTATATGCCTAGAGCCGAGGCAATCACGCGCACCGCCGAGGACCGTATCAGGCCCGTTCTATTGACAACAATCACCACAATGGCGGGGCTTGCCCCGATGATGTTCGGCCTTTCGCTCGACTTTTTTAACGGTGGCTATTCTATCGACAGCCCGACGGCGCTGTGGTGGAAACAACTGGCGACTGCCGTGGTCTTTGGCTTGGGTATCGCGACGGTGCTGACGCTGGTGTTCACGCCGTCCATGCTGGCGTTGCGGGTCTGGGTGGCAACCTACGCGCTATGGATTGCGCGCCTGTTGGCGCGACTGTCCATGGGCCGAAGCAGCGCCGCGGCACGTGACTGGGCGCTGATGCGTCAGGCCAAGCGGGTAAAATCCCCGACACTGATCTGGATAGACGCGGCCGAAGAATAGCAATCTAGGCGGGTTCTTCTTCGGATTGGCGGTTCCACAGGTGGGCATAGCGACCGTTATGCGCCAGCAACGCGTCATGCGTGCCACGTTCGACGATATGACCGTCCTCAAGAACGACGATTTCATCTGCATCGGCAATGGTGGACAGGCGGTGCGCGATGGTAATGACCGTGCGCCCTTTGCCCATTGCCTTTAGCTCGGCCTGAATCTCCATCTCGGTTTCTGTGTCCAATGCGCTAGTTGCTTCATCCAACAGCAGGATTGGCGGGTTTTTCAGCAATGTGCGTGCAATGCCGACCCGTTGCTTTTCCCCCCCCGACAGCTTGAGGCCGCGCTCTCCTACAGTTGTGGCATAGCCCTCGGGCAGGCTCAGGACGAAATCATGGATTTTGGCGGCTTTGGCAGCGGCGACAATGTCATCTTCGGTCGCATCAGGACGGCCATAGGCGATGTTGTAATGTATGGTGTCGTTGAACAGAACCGTGTCCTGCGGCACCACACCGATTTGCGCATGCAGACTGGTCTGGGTCACATCACGAACGTCTTGACCATCGATCGACAGCGCGCCTTGGGTGACATCGTAGAACCGGAACAACAACCGGCCAATCGTAGATTTGCCAGAGCCGGACGAACCGACAATCGCCACCGTCTTACCGGCAGGCACATCCATATCGATCCCCTTCAGGATGGGACGTTCTGCATCATAGCCAAAGTGGACGCCGCGCAATTCGACAGACCCGCCTTGCACATTTAGAACATTTGCAGAAGGTTTATCCTGTATTTCTGCGGGTTGCCCCAATAAATCGAACATATCCCCCATGTCGATCAAGGCTTGCCTGATCTCTCGGTATACCGTCCCAAGGAAGTTAAGCGGCATCGTGATCTGGATCATATAGGCGTTTACCAACACAAAATCGCCGACTGTCAGCGTCCCGTTCCGGACCCCTATCGCCGCCATGACCATAACTGCAACCAAGCCGCTGGTGATGATCAACGACTGTCCAAAATTCAAGAAGGCCAACGTGTAGTTCGTTTTGACTGCCGCGGTTTCATATTTCTGCATCGCCGCGTCATAGCGGGCGGCTTCCCACCGTTCGGCACCAAAGTATTTGACAGTTTCAAAGTTAAGCAAGCTGTCAATCGCCTTTTGGTTGGCGTCCGTGTCTTGGTCGTTCATTTCCTTGCGAATGCGGACCCGCCATTCCGTGACCGAAAACGTGAACCAAACGTATAGGCCGATGGTGATAACCACCACGACCAGATACCAAACATCAAAGGTAAAGAACAAAACGCCCGCGATCATCAACAGCTGCAGGATCAGCGGACCAACGGAAAACAACAAGAACCTCAGCAGGAATTCCACACCTTTGACGCCCCGCTCGATTATCCGGCTTAAACCGCCCGTCTTGCGCGTGATGTGATACCGCATCGACAGGCGGTGAATGTGGGTAAACGTCTCGAGCGCGAGCGCCCGTAGCGCGCCCTGCCCGACACGTGCAAAGATAACATCGCGCAATTGCTGAAACCCGACCGACAACAGGCGCGCGATCCCGTACGCAAGCGTCAGGCCGACTGCCCCAAGCCCCAGATAGGACACCGTGTCGCCCGCATCCGGTGCCATCAGATCAACGGCTTGGCTAAAGAACTGCGGCGTAATAACCGCGATAATCTGACTTAGGAACAAGGCCATAAGCGAGGTCACGACCCGGACCTTGACCCCCGTCCGCCCCGCCGGCCACAGATACGGAATAACCCGCCGGATCACCATCCACCCTTGGATCTTGGTGTTGCTGAGATTGGCATCGGTCTTGGAAAGGCTGCGCATATCGGGGCTCCGGTTAGGTTAACAATACCTAGGACCGCCAAACCGAAGTTGCCAGCGTGATCTGGCTATTGATCCGCTTGTGGCACTCGAAATACCTGACCAGGGTAAATCAGGTCTGGATTTTTGATCAGATCGCGGTTGGCCTCGAATACTTCGACATAGCGGATCCCGTCCCCAAACCGGTCTTCGGCAATCGCCCACAAAGTCGCCCCCGGTTGCACGGTGGCCATCGCCACCTCAAAATCAGGGTCCGCAGTTTGATCGGCCAAAACTTCAGCCACGACAGCTGGCTCTTCACGCTTGAACGGGGTCTCTATGCGCGACACCACAGCGCCTTGCACATCGACCTGATCCACACGCAACGTATATACACCCGTGTCGATATCCGGTAAATCCGTGCGCCAGTCGCCCGACTGAGTGATACGTGAAGTGGTCACCGGCTTATTGTCCAAATACACAGTGACAAAGCCGTCACCTGCCGCTCGTCCAGCGATCAACACCTCACCGGTTGGGTCGTATGTAATTGAATCTAATGCTACATTGTCCAAAACCAGAGGCGCCGCCCCCGCAGACTGCACAACTTTCACCCCATCCGTATCAACCATAATGACAGCCGGCGCGGCAGGCACGGCCGGTTCAACACTGGCGCTTTGATGTGTGTCATCTGGTGTCGCGGGCTCGATCTGGGGTTCAACAACCGCCACATCCGGCGCTATGGTCGTATCCAAATCGAGTGGCTGCTCGGTCGACGGTGTGTCCAAGACCGCAACCGCGCTGGCCGGATCGGCGACAGGGGCGATGAAATAGCTCTGCTCGGACGGGACCGCGGCCCCGTCAGGGTCAGCGACCAAGACTATTGCCCGCGTTTGGGCTGATGGCGCAAGGTCGGCAAAGGCGACGAAACCACCGTTTGCGTCCGCAGTCGTCCTACCTACTTCTTGTCCGCTAACTAGAACCGCCACATCGGCCAGCGGCTCGCTTCGACCAGCAATTAGGACTTCGCCGTCGGCCTCGACCCGTAAGGTGTCCACCACGGGTGCCATCGCAGCAACGGGTTGCGCCTCGGGCTGTGCCAAGACAACCGAGGGGGCCGGATTTTCCGTGACGGTGACTGCACCGGACGCGGTTTCAACGGCCGTCGGCTCTGCCTCGGGTTCGACGCGGTCGGGTGGCGTCAAAACCACCGCCACGGCAACGATGCCCACCGCGGCCGCGACGCCCAACGCAATTTGCCCGACATTAGAAGTGAACATCCCAAATCCCCTTGCCCGCTCGTCTGCGCCCCCAGCGCAGTTTAGGTTGAGCGACCTTACCAATCCCGCTATCAGCGGTCAAAGCATGAACACGAAAGGCAGAGACAATGACAAGCCCCCAATTTTCTGTTTGCGTCTATTGTGGCTCTCGTGACGGGTCGGTCCCTGCATATGCGCAGGCCGCAACAGACACAGGTCAGATGCTGGCGCGAAATGACTGGCGGCTGGTCTATGGCGCCGGCGACGTCGGTCTGATGGGGCGCGTCGCGGTTGCCACACAGGCGGCGGGCGGCAAAACCTTTGGTGTTATCCCGACCCATCTTCTGGATTGGGAGGTCGGCAAACGTGATCTCGACAGCTTTATCATAACAGAAACCATGCATGAGCGTAAAAAGGTCATGTTTATGAATGCCGACGCGGTTGTCGTGTTGCCCGGCGGCGCCGGATCACTGGACGAATTTTTCGAGGCCCTGACATGGCGGCAGTTGGGCTTGCATCAGAAACCGGTTTTCCTGCTGAACGTGAACGGGTTCTGGGACCCGCTAATCGCGCTGGTCGACCATGTCATCGATCACGGCTTTGCCGATGGCAGTTTGCGTGATTATGTTCAAATAATCCCAGATACATCCGCGCTAGAGGCCGCCTTGCGTGCCGCGCGGTCCTGACGCACAGATGACCAAGAATAAAGCGTCAAAGCGCTCCAGATCAACGGCAAGGCGATCATGTGCCACACTGTCACCGGCTCGAGGAATATCAAGGCCGCGACAGACAGCTGCAACGTCGGGTTCAAGTATTGCACCAGCCCCACCGTCGCCATTCGAATGCGTTTCGCGGCATAGCTGAATAGGATCAACGGCGTCGCTGTCAACGGACCTGCAATTGCGATATAGGCATGCGCGCCAAGGCTGTTGTCGCCGCCCACTCCGGTGCCGCGAAACCAGATCCAAGCAATTGCGAGCGGTGCCAGCAACAAGACCTCGCAGGTAACCGACACGACAGGTCCCACATCCAGCTGCTTTTTGATCAAACCATAGGCCCCGAACGTGCCAGCCAGCCCCAGCGCGATCCACGGTGCAACCCCTAGGCCCGCCGTCAGAACCATGACTGCGACCGCGGCGATACCGATTGCAACCCATTGAACAGACGCCAGGTTTTCTGAAAAAACCAAACGCCCCAGCAGCACTGCAACAAGTGGAAATATATAATACCCCAACGACGCCTCTAACGCTTGATTGGTGGAAATCGCATAAATGAACCCGAACCAGTTGGCCGATATCATCAGCGATGCGATCAACATCACGACAACCTGCCTTATGTTGGCCAAAGCCTGCGCCAGAACAGACAGGCGTCGTTGCACAGCAAGAATACCCAAAAAGAACGCCAGCCCCCAAAGGCAGCGATATGACAAGACCTCGATTGGAGGAACATGTCGCAACTGCCCGTAATACAACGCTGACAGGCCCCAGACCGTGCAGGCCGTCACCAAGGCCAAAACGCCTTTTTGATCTTCACGCATTGTTGGGGCTTTCTGAAATGGGGGGCATTGCGCCCGTCCCACCTAGTCTTGCACCAGAGCGAATTGCCCGCCAGTGGTTTGTGCCCGGTTGCCGCCGATTTATTGGAACTAGAATGTCCGCCTTACGCCGAAGTGCGGCCCGCAGGGCCACCCTCAGGACCACCGGCACCACAAAAGCCGTTCTTGAATTCCGGTGGGTGGGTATTTACCGAGCGGCGCTATTCAAAAGTGTTCAACACGAACCCCGAGGCAGACAGCGGCCAGGTCGCTTGTTGGATGGAAACACTAACGACGTTAACGCCAACCTTTGCCAGCGCGGGCATCGCAAACAAAAAGGCCCGCTGCACGAGGCAACGGGCCCAATACGTGTCAGTTGATCGTGCTTACATGCGCGATGCAACGTTTTCCCAGTTGACCAAATTATCAAGGAAGTTGGTCAGGTAGACAGGGCGTTTGTTGCGGAAATCGATGTAATAGGAATGCTCCCATACGTCGCAACCCAGCAACGCTGTCTGGCCAAAGCACAGCGGGTTCACGCCATTTTCGGTCTTGGTGACCTTCAGGCCGCCGTCGGTGTCTTTGACCAACCAGCACCAGCCGGACCCGAACTGGCCTGCGCCTGCGGCCGAAAATTGGGACTTGAATTCATCAACAGAGCCAAAGCTCTCGATCAAGGCTTTTTCCAGCTCGGATGGCATTGCATTGCCGTCAGGACCCATCATTTCCCAAAACTGGTTGTGGTTCCAAAGCTGGCTGATGTTGTTGAAGATACCGTTCTGGGCGACAGAATTCGCGTCGTATGTGCCCGTGATGATGTCCTCTAGGGACTTGCCCTCCCACTCGGTGCCCGCAATCGCCGCGTTGCCATTGGTGACATACGCGTTGTGGTGCAGGTCGTGGTGGAATTCCAGCGTTTCGGCGGACATGCCTTTGGCGGCCAGCGCGTCGTGGGCATATGGAAGATCAGGAAGTTCAAAAGCCATTGGTCATCTCTCTTTTGATGTGGTGGACAGTTGCTAGATACATGTCACATGACACAGGCGCGTCAAGGGCTGTCGGTCAGTGAAACCCGACACGCCCCCCCTTTGCAGCCGCTTCCAGCAGGCCAAATGCATAATCCGCAACCGAACGGAAACATATCACATCCGCTGTGTCATCTTCACGCAGCCAAAATGCGGCGGCAACCTGACCCAGTCGGGTGCGGCGGAAATCACCCACTTTGAACGCATCCGAATGCAGGTCAACAGGCGCAAGTTTTGCCAGAACGTCACGGACATAATCGCCTTCCACGGTAATCAACGCGCGCGCATCCGAGACCGTTTCGGCCAGATAGTGCTGGCCTTTTAATGCCTTGGCCATCTGTTCGATTGCGGCATCGGTGTCACCATGCGGAACGAGCAATAGCAATTCATCCGTGGACATCCACGCCAAACCACTGTCGCCAGCGATGTTGGCTTTGCCCGCCTTGGGGAAGGCCACACCGCTGATTTTCTTGCATATGTTCTGCAATTTCGTCGACGACAGATCACCGCGGATGGTGATCATTCCACGCAAGCCGCCTTCGCGAACCGTGACTTCGCCTGCGGCGACTTTGCCCTGTAATGCGCTGACAGAATTAGACATTTTGCTTCTCCCCGTCTTTGTCGTAGAACACTTGATCGACGATTGTGGCGTCCACAGTGGACCCGTCAACCTTGTTAAAGGTGATGACTTCGCCCATGCGGTCCGGTCCGTTATGGACAAGGCCCATCGCAATACCACACTTCATGGTTGGTGAATAATAGGTCGACGTCACACGCCCTTGGGTGTTGCCCTGACCGTTGGCATTTTCGCCCTCAGCAATCGCATAGGACCCGTCAGGAATGACAGATCCGTCGACCGTCAACAGCCCCACCAGTTTCCACCGGTTCGGATCGGCCATATGTGTCCGCTCCTGTGCGCGTTTGCCTAGGTAGTCCTCTTTCTTCTTCGACAATGCCCACTGAAGGTTCAGATCCTGCGGAATGACTGTGCCATCCGTTTCGTCCCCGATCATGATAAAGCCCTTTTCGGCGCGCATGATGTGCAAGGCTTCAGTGCCATAGGGCATCACGCCGAACTCTTCGCCTGCCTCCAGCAGTGCATCCCAGAACGCACGACCTTGGCTGGCAGGAACCGCGATTTCATAGGACAATTCGCCCGAGAACGAGATGCGGTAGGCCCGCGCGTCAAACGCGCCGATCTTACCTTCGCGCCATTGCATGAACGGCAATGCCTCTTTCGACACGTCCATTCCGCCCAGCTTTTCCAATACCTTGCGGGCATTGGGGCCGACCACGGCGACTTGTGCCAACTGCTCGGTCACGTTGGCGACATAGACGTTCCAATCCCACCATTCGCACTGCAGCCAGTCCTCCATCCACGCGTGGATGCGTTCCGCGCCGCCTGTCGTGGTGTGGCACAGCCATGTTTCATCGTCGATCCGTGCGACCACGCCGTCGTCAGACAGGAACCCGTTTTCCGTGCACATCAGGCCATAACGGCATTTTCCGACAGCCAGATTGGACATCATGTTGGTGTACATCATGTCGAGGAACTTGCCCGCGTCAGCACCTTTGACAATCAGCTTGCCAAGGGTGGAGGCATCCAACAGCCCAAGGCTTTCGCGCGTTTGAACCACCTCGCGGTTGACCGCGTCATGCACTGTTTCGCCGTCGCGCACATAGGCGAATGGCCTGCGCCACTGGCCCACAGGTTCATAGTCTGCGCCGTTTTCAGTATGCCAATCGGACATAGGCGTCTTGCGGATCGGTTGGAACAATTCATCCCGCGCAGGACCCGCGATGGAGGCCATTGAGATCGGCGTATAGGGCGGACGGAACGTAGTCGTGCCCACGTTCGGAATATCCGCGTTCAATGCTTTAGAAAGGATTGCTAGGCCGTTGATGTTGCTCAATTTACCCTGATCTGTCGCCATGCCTAGGGTGGTATAGCGTTTGGTATGCTCAACGCTTTCCATGCCCTCTTGGGCGGCCAGTTGCACGTCGCTGACTTTTACGTCGTTCTGGAAATCGAGCCATGCTTTGGACCGCAGCGCCTGCTTGGCCCCTTGTGGCATCAACCAAACAGGGCTGATCGCGCCCTCGTCCGCGTCTACAGCGGTCGGCGCCTTGGATTTCGCCACCTTCGCGCCAGCGGCCTTGGCCGCTGCCAATCCGGCAGCGTGGGCATCAGCGAGACCCGCGTCCGTGCGCAAGTGGCCATTCGCCACGCCCGCTGTGATGACAAAGCCCTCACCATCCGCACCCAAAGGCGGGCGCGCTGGATCGGGGCGGAACATGGCCGCCTCTGCATCCCAATTCAGTTTACCACCACAGTGCGACCACAAGTGAACCACTGGGGACCAGCCACCAGACATGGCCACGCAATCGCAGTCGATTTCCTCAAGGATCGCGCCGTCGCCTTCTTGCGCGCAGATTGCCACGCCGGTGACGCGCTTGACGCCTTTGACTTTGGCCACGCCGCGGCCCATTTCAATACGGATGCCCAAGGCACGGGCATCGTCGATCAATGGCCCTGTCGCAGCCGGCCGCGCGTCGATGATTGCGGGGACTTCTAGGCCTGCTTTTTTCATCGCAATTGCAGTGCGGTAGGCATCGTCATTGTTGGTGACAACAACCGTGCGATCCCCCACGGACACGCCGTAGTTCACGGCATAATCACGCACAGCAGCGGCCAGAAGGACACCGGGAACATCATTGCCAGCGAATGAAAGTGGCCGCTCGATCGCGCCTGTCGCGGTCACGATTTGCTTGGCGCGGATACGCCACAAGCGATGACGCGGGGCTTCTTTGGTAGGGGCATGATCGGTGATCCGCTCATAGGCCAACACATAGCCGTGGTCATAAACGCCAGAGCCTTGGGTCCGCGCGCGAACAGTCACATTGTCCATACTTTCAAGGGTTTGCACGGCGTTGTTGACCCAATCCTCGGCCGATATGCCGTCGATTTCGGGTTGGTCCACAACCGCACGTCCACCCCAATGGCCAGTCTGTTCAACCAGCATCACACGGGCACCCGTCTTGGCCGCCGCCAAAGCGGACGTCAGACCTGCAACACCGCCGCCCACAACCATAACATCAACATTGACGTTAAAGTGCTCGTAGCGATCCTGATCGCGGTCTTTTGGCGCTTTGCCCAGACCGGCGGAATGGCGGATGATTGGTTCATACACGTATTTCCAGAACGGACGTGGATGAATGAACATTTTGTAATAAAAACCGGCAGGTAGGAACCGCGAAAGGTGCTTGTTGATGGCACCGACATCGAATTCAAGGCTAGGCCAGTGGTTTTGCGATTTCGCAGTTAAACCGTCGTAAAGCTCGGTTGTGGTCATGCGGGCGTTCGGCTCGAAATCCGCACCCTCGTTCAGGTTGACCAGCGCGTTTGGCTCTTCGGCGCCAGAGGCCACAACGCCGCGTGGACGGTGGTATTTAAATGAGCGGCCAACAAGCAACTGATCGTTCGCGAACATGGCAGATGCCAGCGTGTCGCCTTCATATCCTTTGAGGTTTTTACCATTAAAAGTAAAAGATACTGCTTTGTTTTTGTTGACCAAACGGCCACCAGAGGTCAGGCGCGTGCTCATGAGAAATCCCCCCAAGTCCAGCCGGGTCGTTTGGCTGTAATTGCGTCTTTGATGTCTTTTGGCGGCTCAAGAGTTTGGGCCGAATAGGTTCCGAACACTTCCAATGTGGCGGTGCAACGGGCGGCGTGGAAAAATTTGCCGCAGCCGTAGATGTGGCGCCAGCGTTCAAAGTGGACGCCTTTGGGGTTTTGTCGTTGGAACAGATAGTCGTGGAATTCGTCATCTGACGATCCGGGACCAAAGCGTTTTAGGTGCGCCTCGCCTTCGGCGTGCAGATCCGTTTCATCGACATCCATGCCGCAATACGGGCAGTTTAAAGTCAGCATGTGACACCTCCGAAATGGGGCTGTGATTTACGTGCACCAAGCATGCACAGGGCGTGCACCGACAAGATCCGCCGCGTGTTGTGGAAAATAGCCATTAGTGTGCCACCCCTGCTGCGACGCTTTCGTCGATGAACTTGCCTTCGCGAAACCGGTACATGTTGAATTCTTCGGTAAGGGGCGAATGCCCTTTTGCCATCAGCTCGGCCATGGCCCAACCGGACCCCGGGATCGCCTTGAACCCGCCGGTGCCCCAACCGCAATTCACGAAAACGCCCTCGACAGGCGTCTTGGACAGAATAGGCGAACGATCACCGGTCACGTCCACAATGCCGCCCCACTGGCGCAGCATTTTCAGACGCGCGAGCATTGGGAAGGTCTCGACCAATGCGCGCACGGTTTCCTCGACGTGGTGGAATGATCCGCGCTGGGTATAGTTGTTGAACCCGTCGGTGCCGCCGCCGATGACCATCTCGCCCTTGTCGGATTGGGACAGATAGCCGTGCACCGTGTTCGCCATCACAACGATGTCCATACAAGGTTTGATCGGCTCGGACACCAGCGCCTGCAATGCCACGGATTCCATTGGCAGACGAAAGCCTGCCTTTTCCGCCAGAACAGAGGCGTGACCCGCGACGACCATGCCCAGTTTGTCACAATCAATCGCGCCTTTGGTGGTATCGACGCCGACAACCTTGCCGGCCTCGGTCCGCACGCCCGTGACTTCACATTGCTGGATCACGTCCATGCCCATGTCAGAACAGGCACGCGCATAGCCCCAAGCGACCGCATCGTGACGGGCTGTACCGCCGCGCGCTTGCCACAGACCACCCAAGACAGGATAACGCGGGCCGTCGATGTTCATAATCGGGCAGAGTTCCTTGACGCGAGCAGGCTCGATCCACTCGGTTTTCACACCTTGCAACGCATTGGCGTGAGCCGTGCGTTTATAGCCGCGGATCTCGGATTGGGTTTGCGCAAGCATAATCACACCACGCGGGCTGAACATGACGTTGTAGTTCAGGTCCTGCGACATGGTTTCATACAGGCTGCGCGACTTTTCATAGATCGCAGCAGACGGATCCTGCAGGTAATTGGACCGGATGATTGTCGTGTTGCGACCGGTGTTGCCACCGCCCAGCCAGCCTTTTTCGATGATCGCTACATTGGTGATCCCGAAATTCTTGCCCAGATAATACGCTGTTGCCAAACCATGTCCGCCAGCGCCGACAATGATGACATCATATTTCTTCTTCGGTTCGGGTTTAGCCCACGCGCGCTCCCAACCTGTATGATGGCGCAGGGCCTCTCGGGCGACAGCAAAAGCAGAATAGCGTCTCATGGCATTCGAATCCCTTCTGGGCTAGGCAATAAGTATGATTGGTTTTGGCCCGTTCGGAAAAGAATAAGGATACTACCAACGGCGTCTAGTAGCGGTTTTGCGACATAGAGGCTTGGCCTGTTTTGACCTTTTGTCGCGGCCCCCTTTTATCGCTGGCCTTACGCGGTTAGATACAGACAACCGGACAAAAGGGCGCCTATGTTATTCTGGATCATTTGCCTATTGATGACAGCTGTTACCGCCTATGTCGTGGTGACCCCGTTACTGCGCAGCCAAGACGCTGCATCCGACAATCCCGATATCGACTTTTACAAGGCGCAATTGGCGGAATTGGAGCGTGACAACCACACTGGATTAATCGATTCAAAGGACGCAGACGCCGCGCGGGTCGAGGTATCGCGCCGCTTGCTTGCCGCAGTTTCAGAGAAGCGAGGCTCAACCACATCCAGCCGCATGCCCGTGGTTGCGGGATGCATAGCCGCCGCCCTGTTGGCCGTGTCATTCGCGACCTATGTCACGCTGGGAGCGCCAGGCTATGGGGATTTCCCGCTCGCGCAGCGGCTAGAAGCGGCCAAATTGGCCCGCGAAACCCGCCCCTCACAGACAGCATTAGAGGCCAACACTTTGCCCGCTCCGACGCCCGATGTGTCGGACGAGTATCGACGCACAGTTGATCAGTTACGACAGATTGTGCCCGGTCGCCCCGACGATCGCGAAGGCTGGCGGCTGTTGGCCCAACACGAAGGCCAAATGCGAAATTATTCCGCCGCCGCCGCCGCGCAGGCCCATTTGATCGGGCTGCTGGGCGATCAAACCAAATTGGATCAGCGCGTCTATCTGACAGATATGTTGGTTGCAGCTGCAGGAGGTTTTGTCTCGCCACAGGCCGAGGAGGTGGTTGACCAGATCTTGGCCCAGGATCCACAGAACCACGCGGCGCTATACTACAAAGGCGCTTTGTATTACCAAACTGACCGCGCCGATGTGGCGTTTCGCCTCTGGCGCCCTGTGGTAACCGATGGCGACCCTGACACATATCACGTCGCCGCAGCCAGGGCCCAGATCGAGGACGCGGCCTTCCTTGCTGGGGACACCCGCTATGCCTTGCCGCCGCTAAACGGCCCAACTGCACAAGACATTGAAAACGCATCCGATATGACCGAAGCCGACAGGGCCGCGATGATTGCAGGCATGGTGCAGCAACTGTCCGACAGGCTGGCGACTGACGGGGGAACCGCCGACGACTGGGCGCGGCTGATTGCGGCCCACGGCGTATTGGGCAACACCGCCCAGGCCCAAGCCGTCTATGCGGAAGCCCTTGAGGTTTTCGGGTCGTCGCAGGCCGCTCTTGAGACGCTCCGATTGGCGGCTGAAAATGCTGGGCTGACCCCGTGATCTACGACGATATCCTGGAATTTTCGACAAGCCTGCCGCCCAATGGCCCCATTGCAGGGCTTGACTTGGGAACTGTCACAATTGGTGTCGCAATCTCGGATCGGCGGCGCGGGGTTGCCAGCCCCGTCGAGACGATCCGGCGCAAAAAATTTACTATAGACGCCCAAAAGCTATTAGACCTGCTCAAATCGCGCGAGGCCCACGGCATTGTTTTGGGGATGCCGATGAATATGGACGGCAGTGAGGGGCCACGCTGTCAAGCGACCCGAGCTTTTGCCCGCAATCTGGAAAAGCTAACGGATCTGCCGATCACCTACTGGGATGAACGCCTGTCCACCGTGGCAGCCGAACGCGCCCTCTTGGAGGCGGATACGTCTCGCAAGCGTCGGTCCGAAGTGATCGACCATGTCGCCGCTGGGTTTATCCTGCAAGGGGCGCTTGACCGGCTGGTATACTCAAAAGGCACATTATGACAGATCACTCGGATACCGATGACATCTGGGCCCGCAATGAGGTCCAAAGCCCTTGCGTGAAAATCTGCGTGATCCATCCGGCCAGTCGATTATGCACCGGATGCCTGCGATCTATTGACGAAATCGGCAGCTGGTCGCGCCTGAGCCACGAACAACGCACACAAATTATCTCCGAACTACCTGCTCGCGCTGGCAAGATCACCAAACGCCGCGGCGGGCGCGCGGGGCGCTTGGGCTAGCGCGGGAACACGAAACACCGGTCGCGACGGATCATGATCCAAAGCGGCGTGCCCTCTTTGGGCAAAAACACGGACGGAATCTGTGCCCGCATGATCGTGCCGTCGTAGTCCATCTTGAATTCAACCAAACTATCCGACCCCATAAACCTTGCACGTTTGACCGTCGCACGCGCTGGGGTGCCCTCTAGCGGGGTTGGGTTCGGGCCGCGCCCATGACGATCAAAGTCGATTTTCAGATGCTGGGGGCGAATACAAATATCAACATCCGTTCCATCCTGCACGCCGGGCGTCAGGAATAGACCAAAGGGAGTGTCGGTCAACGCCCCTTGAACTTTGCCACTGATCACATTGATATCGCTAAAAAATTGCGCCGCTTGCAAATCCACGGGGGCGTTGTAGATGTTATATGGCGCGCCGCGTTGAACGATCTGGCCATCGCGCATCAGCGCGATCTCGTCTGCCATGCGCATCGCTTCTGCGGGCTCATGGGTTACCAGCAAAACACCCGCCCCCTCGTCCTTTAGGACCGAAAGGGTTTCATCACGGATATCATCGCGAAGACGATCATCCAGCCCCGAAAACGGCTCGTCCATCAGCATGATTTTGGGCCGCGGGGCGAGCGCGCGCGCCAGTGCAACCCGCTGTTGTTCGCCCCCAGACAATTCATGTGGGAACGAATTGATGTGGCGGGTCATGCCGACTTTGTCCAGCAATTCCTTGATCCGCGGGCCGTTGCGGGCAGCCCCCCCTTTGAGGCCGAAACCGACGTTTTCGGCCACGGACAGATGCGGAAACAGGGCGAAGTCCTGAAACATCAGTCCGATTGACCGGCCCTCTGGCGGAATGCGCGTGGCAGTGTCACAAACAATTTGCCCGTCCACATGGATCGAACCGCTGTCCTGAAAATCCACCCCCGCGATGATCCGAAGCGTTGTCGATTTACCGCAACCAGACGGCCCAAGCAGGCACATCACCTGCCCTGGCGCGATAGACAGACTAACGCCATCTACGACCTGCCGGCCGGCGTAAGTCTTGGTAATATCGTTGATTTCCAGTCGTGGCGTAGGCATGCCTTGCCAACCTCAAGTGATTTGATCGGGTATTTATCGACCCCTAGCAATTGCGATGCCCTAGGGCAAGATCAGGTCACCGTGAAATCCTGCCCCGCGACGATCCGACCATTGACTTGCAGGTCGATCCGGTGTGCGCCAGAAAACAGCTTGAACGTGGTGGCTGTGTCCTTGAAATGGTGCAATTTGGATAGCGAAACCTGCTTGCCCGCCCGCGCGTCCAGTGTTTTCAGTTTGAACGTCTTGGCCGAGGTTTTACCATTCGCCTTTTGAAAGTGAACGACATAGTCGACAATCAACGGCGCATCATTGGCCGCGACAATTTCCACCGAGACCATGGCCTTGGCCCCTGGTGCGACCTGATCCGGGATCGAAATCGTCGCAACATCCAGCTGCGTGTCCGGACGATATCCAAGGTGAAGCATCGCCGCCGGGTTGCCCGATTTGACCAACCCGCGCAGGGCATGTTTGCGCATCCACAACAGTTCTTTCTCGTGTTGCAGCCCATCTCCGATCCAGTCGTCCAGTTTGGAGACAACACATTCAGGGTCGATTTTGGTGATGTCATTTAGATGATTGGCCACGGATCGGGTCACATACCGTGTAGGGTCCGAGTGTAGCGCATCGAGGATCGGCATGGTGTCTTGTGGCCTTAGCCCCACGTTTTGCCCCCAAGGCAAGCGAGGTCGTGTGCCCTCGCTCGCGAGACGTCGGACATGATAGTTATCGTCTTTGGCCCAGCCTTGTGCGCGGCTCAGAACGTCGCTGGGGTTATGGATGATAAACGGCCGCAGTGAAAACTCCATCGAGAACCGCATGGTAATATCACGCAGCAGATCGAGGCCACATTCAAAGTGATCCGCTATCGCCTGACGTTCAACAAAAACACCCAACGGTGCATAGATGAAGTGGCCAAAATCATCGTCGGATTTAGTCGGGTCGAGCGGGGGCGGCATTGCTGCACGTATCTGCTCTGCCGCTGTCGGGAAATCACTGTCCAAGCGTTGTTCCAACATTGTCGCCATGTGTCTTAGGCGGTCCATCAAAGCCATATCTGCAACTTGTGACATTGCTTCGTTTGTAAACTGTGCGGGATCGAAAACCGCATCAAACCCTTGGGCGAACATGCCGATGGTGTCCGGGTTGACCAGTTGATCCGCGAGACTGAAACCCTGCGCCATCAGATCGTCGCCGTGATCGCGCCGCCATCCAGCACGATATTCTGGCCGACGATATAACCGGCATGTTGGGAACACAAAAACGCGCAGGTTGCGCCAAACTCGGCCGCTGTGCCGTAGCGCCGCGCCGGAATGGTGGCGGCACGTTGGTCGCGCGCCTGCTCCATCGTGATACCTTGGGCGGCGACAACGGCTTGGTCCAAACCTACGGCGCGGTCTGTTGCATGAATGCCGGGCAGCAGGTTGTTGATCGTGACCCCGTGCCCCGCAACCTGTCGCGATGTGCCCGCGACATAGCCCGTCAGCCCCGTTCGCGCCGTGTTCGACAGGCCCAACTGCGCGATGGGCGCCTTGACCGACGCCGAGGTGATATTGACCACCCTGCCCCAGCCTGCATCCATCATCTTTGGTAGATAGGCTTTCATCAGGGCGATCGGCGCCAGCATATTGGCGTCCAGCGCAGTGATAAAGTCGTCCCGGTCCCAGTCCGACCACACCCCCGGCGGCGGCCCGCCAGCGTTATTGACCAGAATATCGACCTGTGGCGCGACATCCAGCAATTCGGCCTGCCCTTGTGGAGTGCTGACATCCGCAGCAACAGTTGTCACGAGAATCCCGTAAGTGTCGCGCAGAACCTGTGCTGCGGACTCTAGCGCGTCGTTCCCACGTGCATTCATAATCAGATTGCAGCCTGCTTCGGCCAGCGCAGTTGCGCAACCCAGCCCCAGCCCGCGCGATGACGCACAGACCAAGGCCGTGCGTCCGGTAATTCCCAAATCCATTCTTCAACTCTTTCTTATTGCTCGGCGTGTTTTAGTTTTGACCATAGTTCTTTCAGACAGATTTCAACGCTTTAAGTTGACCTTAACGTTCTGCCACACTACTTCGGTAACAATAAAGCGAGTAGATATTTTATGCCACCGAGTGAGACTCCGATAACAATACAAACCGTCGCCGTCTTTGACGCCGAGGGTGTGATTGGCATTGAAGGCGTCGCAGAAGGCGAGCCGATCAGCTTTGCCGACGAATTGGTTATGGACGATGTTTATGCAATCTCGTCTCGGGCGCAACGGCAACGTTTGGGCCTGGCCCTGCAAGACGGCGAAAACGGCTTTGCAATCGCGGATAGCACTGGCATCGGCGTCCCTGGAAACAAGGTGTATCTAGACAGTTGCATCACACTGATGGGTCCGGATGGCACCACATACGAGGCCGTGATCCTTGTCGAAGTTGAAAACAACGACGTCGCTGCGGTCTATATGCTGCCATTGGCCGCCATAAACCCCAAAGACCCGTATAGGCTTGTCGGCATTGACAGGCAGGCCGCAATACAGCGTTTTGCCGAGGTGGCGTTCGTGTCATTTACGCGCGGCACCCACATCACGTTGGCCTCGGGCGAGCAGCGCAAAATCGAAAACCTGACGATTGGTGACAAGGTGCTGACGCGCGATGACGGGCCGCAAGTTGTGCGTTGGGTCGGCCAGACCACGCTACGTGCGGTCGGTGAATTCGCCCCCGTCGTGATCAAACGCGGTGCCTTACATAACGAAAACGATCTTGTCGTTAGTCCCGACCACCGGATTTTCGTTTATCAACGACAGGACAAACTGGGCGCGGGTCGGTCCGAGGTGCTGGTCAAAGTCCGGCACTTGATCAATGGGACCACTGTATATCAGCAAGATGGCGGGTTCGTGGACTACTACCAGTTGCTGTTTGATGACCACCAGATCATCTATGCCGAAGGGATCGCTTCGGAATCCCTGTTAATCGATCCGCGCACGCGCGCAGCCCTACCCGACGCAATCCGTCAATCCGGCGCCAGATCGCACGCCCACCGTCAACATCTGGACTATGAAGTCAAAGAAAGTCTCTTGTCCGCCCCCGATGCTGTAGAATTACTGCGCAAGGCATCATCAACCTAATTGCGCACCTGCTCTGCGACAAATGCTCCGTCAAAAATGTCGCTGATGCCGTCGATACTGACTGTGCCGTTGATGACCCCTGCGGCTCCGTCCTGAAACCGGCCCAGAAAATCGCCGTGCAAAACACCGGCGAGGTCAATTTCCAGACCATCCAGCGCCAATTGACCGTCTAGCTGTGCCGAGTAGGTGTAATCGTCATCCGGATCGACACTGCGGTCCAACCTGCCACCCGAAATGGTGATTTGACCGCTTAACTGACCCAAATCACCTGCAAGATCCACGATTTCGCCGGCAAAACCGCCTGCCAAACGCCCCAAATCTATGGTCAACGTCAGGGTGCCGTAGAACGCGCCGGGGTTGCCCCTGATCGGGATAACCACGCGGGCGATACCGTCGTAGTCCAGAACCCCCGTGACCGGAAGGCCCCTCGGGTCGGACGGATCGTTTCCGACAAATCGGCCCGACAGATCAGCGAACCGGTCCGCCGCATCAAACGATGAGGCCACAGTCGCATTGGACCCGCACCCGACCTGAGCCATTAGGGACAAGATGCACAACGCCCGAAAAATTCCATTCATCACAACAGCGTGCGGCAATAATCCTAACGAATAGTGAACCAGCATCTTTGGCTCACGCCCCGCATGTGCCATTGCCCACAATTCGCAATCGGGTTAAGCCTGCAAACATGACAAATAACCCAAATCTTCCGCCTGAAATTGCCCGCCGCCGTACCTTTGCGATCATCTCGCATCCGGATGCAGGCAAAACGACGCTGACCGAAAAATTCTTGCTATATGGTGGCGCAATCCAGATGGCCGGTCAGGTCCGCGCCAAGGGCGAAGCGCGACGCACACGGTCGGATTTCATGCAGATGGAAAAGGACCGCGGAATTTCGGTTTCGGCCTCCGCTATGTCATTCGATTTTGAAAAATACCGTTTCAATCTGGTCGACACGCCCGGTCACTCCGACTTTTCCGAGGACACCTACCGCACGCTGACTGCCGTCGACGCAGCCGTTATGGTTATCGACGGCGCCAAAGGCGTCGAGAGCC